>NZ_CP045293.1:6300000-6592500 GCF_009363075.1 Paenibacillus guangzhouensis
AACGGCGGCCGTAACTATAACGGTCCTAAGGTAGCGAAATTCCTTGTCAGGTAAATTCTGACCCGCACGAATGGCGTAACGACTTGGGCGCTGTCTCAACGAGAGATCCGGTGAAATTTTAATACCTGTGAAGATGCAGGTTACCCGCGACAAGACGGAAAGACCCCATGGAGCTTTACTGCAGCTTGATATTGGACTTTGGTACGATCTGTACAGGATAGGTGGGAGCCTTAGAAGCCTGAGCGCCAGCTTAGGTGGAGGCGCCGTTGGGATACCACCCTGATCGTATCGGAGTTCTAACCTAGGACCGTGATCCGGTTCGGGGACAGTGTCAGGTGGGCAGTTTGACTGGGGCGGTCGCCTCCTAAAGAGTAACGGAGGCGCCCCAAGGTTCCCTCAGAATGGTTGGAAATCATTCGAAGAGTGCAAAGGCATAAGGGAGCTTGACTGCGAGACATACAGGTCGAGCAGGGACGAAAGTCGGGCTTAGTGATCCGGTGGTACCGCATGGAAGGGCCATCGCTCAACGGATAAAAGCTACCCTGGGGATAACAGGCTTATCTCCCCCAAGAGTCCACATCGACGGGGAGGTTTGGCACCTCGATGTCGGCTCATCGCATCCTGGGGCTGAAGTAGGTCCCAAGGGTTGGGCTGTTCGCCCATTAAAGCGGTACGCGAGCTGGGTTCAGAACGTCGTGAGACAGTTCGGTCCCTATCTGTCGTGGGCGTAGGAAATTTGAGAGGAGCTGTCCTTAGTACGAGAGGACCGGGATGGACGTACCGCTGGTGTACCAGTTGTTCCGCCAGGAGCACCGCTGGGTAGCCAAGTACGGACGGGATAAGCGCTGAAAGCATCTAAGCGTGAAGCCCCCCTCAAGATGAGATTTCCCAATTAGTAAGACCCCTTGAAGACGACGAGGTTGATAGGTTGGAGGTGGAAGCGCAGCAATGTGTGGAGCTGACCAATACTAATCGGTCGAGGGCTTATCCTAAAATCACCCCAAAAAGTGACGCGAGGCTTCGAAGGTAATTCCGATTACTTTTCGGGGACCCCGGTACTGAGTAAGGGATCTAATAACGCAAATTATTTCGCATCCGGTTTTCAGGGCTCAAAGCTCTGCTAGAAATTCGTTTGGTGTCGATGGCGGAGGGGTTCCACGCGTACCCATCCCGAACACGACCGTTAAGCCCTCTAGCGCCGATGGTACTTGGACCGCAGGGTCCTGGGAGAGTAGGACGATGCCAAGCAGCTAAGACCGCTGTTGAGACGCAGTTCTCGATAGCGGTCTTTTTTGTGTCCACATGTGAATATCTGAAGTGAAAAACGAGACGAAATGAGTTATCCCTTGTGGATAATGCATTTATAGTCTTCCATCCACAGCAATTTCGGAGAATAATCCACGTTTTGCTCCACAATTCATGATTTTTCCACAATTCGCACAAGTTATTATACACATATTCCTTGATTATCCACGGGTTCATCCACACATCCCACATAGCTTATTCACGTCCTGTGAATGGTGGCATTTTCATGCCTAATAATTATCCACAATTCATAAATGTTAGATTAAATGTGTCAAAACGAAAATATGAAGTGCATCTTCTTGTGATTTGCGATATTCTATTCTTATTGTGTTTAAAACCATACCGTTCGAAAGAGAGCAAATGATAAACATCCAGAATATGTAAATAATAACGAGGTGCATGACATGTTGATGATCGGGATTGATGTAGGAACAACGAACAGTAAAGTAGGGGTAATGGACGCCAAAGGACAAGTGCTAGCGATTGCGAGCCGTCCGACGATTTCATATACGCATGAAGAAGGATTCTCGTATTATGATCCAGAACAAATGTGGGATGATATTGCGAGTATGATTCAGGAAGTCACGAGCAAGGTCGATGCTGCTCAGATCGCTTCGATTGGGATTACGAGCATGGCGGAGAGCGGCCTAATCTTGAATGAATCCACAGGCAAACCCCAGTCGACATTTGTGCCGTGGTTCGATACGTGTTCTGGGGAACAAGCGCGCCATATCGCAGCAGAGTCGGACCCGTTAGAGCAATTCACGAAATCAGGTCTGAATCTGTCCTTCAAGCTGGGTCTAGCTAAAATTCTATGGGTCCGCAGTCGCAATCCCGAAGCGCTTGAACACGGAAAATGGCTGACCGTATCCGGCTATATCGCCTATCGCTTATCGGGCATCATGGCCTGCGACTATACCCTTGCTGCTCGTACGTATGCATTTGATATGAATACGAAATCGTGGGATCGTGCATTTATTGCGCATTTTGGCATCAACCCTGACTTATTCCCGGCACTGGTCCCAAGCGGTGAGCCTCTTGGCACTGTGATAGAGGAAGTACGTTCTCTGGGATTGCCTGATCATACGGTTGTTGCGATTGCAGGACATGATCATGTCAGTGCAGCGCTCGCTGTTGGCGCTATTGCATCAGGTGATGTATACAATTCCATGGGGACGGCTGAGACTTTAGTAGGGATTATCCCGGAGCGTAAGCTTGGAGCTGAGGAATATCATTCAGGATTGTCCTATGGCGTACATGCGGTACCTGGACAGCATTTCTGGATGGGCGGAAATTCATCTTCTGGTGGATCGGTTGAATGGATCCGGAAGGTTATCGGCGTCAATATATTAGACTACATGACGATGAAGAGCGAAGTCGCTTCTTGCTCACCGGGGCCGACAGGGATTCTCTATTACCCGTACCTCTCCGGCTGTGGGGCGCCGACACCCGACTCAGGGGCTAAGGCAGCATTTATCGGCTTATCCAAAAGCCATGGACGTCCGCAAATTCTCAAAGCTTTGTTGGAGGGGACGGCCTATCAGCAGGAATACATTCGCCGGAGCGCCGAACAAGTCACAGGTCAACACATTGAGCAAGTGCGCGTCATTGGCGGCGGGACACGTCTCGAGCCATGGATGCAGATTAAAGCAGCTGTATCCGGTGTCGAATTAATTTTGCCGGAGGTCGATGAAGCGGCTGTGGTCGGCGCAGCGATGATTGCTGCGATTGGCGCCAAGCAATATGCGAACGCGGCCCGAAGCGGTAGCTGCCATCCAGCATGCGGGGAACCTCAGACGTGTTAGCTACGCAGCGGAAGAGCATGAAGCTTATCAACAGTTCTATACTGATAAATTCGTTCCGATTCAACAAGCGTTACGAAGTTGGAAAATATAATAACAATAGTACAGCAGGATCACTGCAGAAAGAGGATGACACGAGGATGTATCGAATTCTCATTATTGAAGACGATGACAAAATTGCAGCCATTCTAAAACGAAATTTAGAGAAATATAACTACGAAGTGATTCGTGGAGAGAAATTTGATCAGGTGAAGCAGGAAGTGATCGAGCATGAGCCGCATCTTGTGCTCTTGGATATTAACTTGCCGCATTTCGATGGGTACTATTGGTGCCGTCAAATTCGGACGGTATCCAATGTGCCGATTATTTTCGTATCTGCGCGGACGAGCAATATGGAGCAGGTGATGGCAATCGAAAATGGCGGAGATGATTTTATCACCAAACCATTCGATCTGGATGTCGTTCAAGCCAAAATTAAAGGTACTTTGCGCAGAGTTTATGGAGAATACGCGCCTGCGCAGGCGGCAGAACAGGAGTCAGATGAGGACAAGCTTCAGCTTCACTACAAAGGTTTGCAGCTCGATCGGGGACGAAATGT
This sequence comes from Paenibacillus guangzhouensis, assembly GCF_009363075.1. NCBI lineage: Bacteria > Bacillati > Bacillota > Bacilli > Caryophanales > Paenibacillaceae > Paenibacillus > Paenibacillus guangzhouensis. The sequence continues at coordinate 6,303,706 of NZ_CP045293.1, forward strand.
CCTGTCTTGGAAGGATCACCGCACGGAATTGACCAAGAATGAGAGTCTGCTGCTGCAGCGTTTGTTATCCACGCCTGGGATCATTGTCAGCCGGGAAGAGTTATTAGAGCTCCTATGGGATGATGTGCAATTCGTCGATGATAATACGCTGTCGGTTAATGTGGGACGTGTTCGGAAGAAGCTCGAGGAATTAGGAATTACAAATGCCGTCGATACGATACGTGGACAAGGGTATCGGTTCGTACAAGAATGGGAGGGAACGCAGTCATGAAGCGCATGGTGCTGCAGGTTCTACGTTCCTATCTGAAAGACAGGGCCGTTCTCATTATTACGTATTACGTGGCGATTCTCCTTACTGTTATTTTAAGCTGGTTAGATATACTAGGTCAGGATCTCGGCTTCATGAAGCCGGAGAACCTGATCTATTTGCTTATTTTATCGACATTTGTGCTCAGTCTTGGACTGGCGTATGACTTCGTAAGGCAGTACAAATTTCTGATGACGATCTATCAAATGAGCAACAACGTGAATACAGACTTGCAAGAAGTGATCGGCATGGCTGCGGGGACGACTGAGGAACAGAAATGGACGCATGGGGCGCTCCACCAGCAATACCGCGCATATATGGATCAACTGAACGGGTTGCAGCTCAGTCAGGAACAGCAGCACCATTTCACCAACCAATGGGTACACCATATGAAGACGCCGGTCTCTGTGATTGATCTTCATCTTCAAGAGACGAAGAACAGTGATCAATTGGAGGAGATGAAGGCAGCCCTGTCGAGTATCCAAGAGGAAAACGAGCGAATACGCCTCGGTCTTGAGATGATGCTGCACACGGCTAGGCTCGATAAATTCGAGTTCGATCTTCATGTTCAGCGGATCGCTCTGATTGAAATGGTTCGGCAAGTGATCAATGAGCATAAGAAGGCATGTATCCATGGCGGGATTTTCCCGAAAATCGAATGTGAGGATCCGTTGATCGAAATCGAGACCGATGAGAAGTGGATGCGGTTTATTTTAAACCAATTAATTATCAACGCGGTTAAATATTCCAAACTAAAACCAGGGACGAAGCAGCTTACGATTCGAGTCGAATGCTCAGCAGACGGGGAAGAGACCATCGTCCAAGTCATCGATACGGGGATCGGGATTGCGGCACATGATTTACCTCGTGTGATTGAGCCGTTTTTTACAGGGGAGAATGGTAGAAAAGGACCGGAATCGACGGGCATGGGGTTATTCCTCGTCCATCAGGTGATCCAGAAGCTTGGCGCACAAATCGCATTCGATTCGATCGAAGGAGAAGGTACAACCGTCACCCTGCGGTTCCGCTCCACAGGAATCTTTCATGAAGTGTTGAAGAAACCAATCTTTCAATAATGTAAGCTATTCGGATTGAATATGAAAGATGGATCAATAGGTGAACAGGATTGTTGTCCATATAATAGGACACATAAGGGATGAATGGAGGGACAATTCATGACCGTGCTGCAAGCAGAGCAGTTATGCAAAATCTATGGTTCGAGCAAGAGCGTTCAATACCGCGCACTGAACAATTTCGGAATAAAGATCGAGGAAGGTGAGTTCGTCGGGGTTATGGGACCCTCGGGTAGCGGCAAAACAACACTCCTCAACATCCTCGCGACAATGGATAAGCCTACCTCGGGGCGGGTCTGGATTAATGGACAAGATCCAGCAACGCTCAGCAATAAACAATTAGCCTTATTCCGGCGCCGGGAGCTCGGATTTGTATTCCAAGATTTCAATCTGCTCGATACACTATCCATGAAGCAAAATATCATTCTGCCGCTTGCGCTCGAGAAGATGCCGGCGGCCGAGATTGATCAGCGGCTGCATGCGATTGCTGAGCTGCTCGGAATCGCTCCTATTCTCGATAAAAGAACATATGAAGTGTCCGGGGGGCAGAAACAGCGTGCGGCGATTGCGCGTGCGATGGTTCATACACCATCGCTTATTCTCGCCGATGAATTAACGGGGAATCTCGACTCCAAAGCGGCGAAAGATGTGATGGAGTCCCTGAAGGATGTCAATCAAAGGTTGCGCGCGACGATTTTGATGGTTACGCATGATCCTTTTGCAGCAAGTTATTGTGATCGGATTGTCTTCATTAAGGATGGGAGCTTCTTCTCTGAAATTCGTCGCGGTTCGAATCGCCCTGCGTTCTTCCAGCAGATTCTGGATGCGTTAAGCGTGTTGGGAGGCAATTTCGATGACCTTTCGCGAACTCGCCATTCATAATATTAAGGGCAATTGGCATCGGTACGGCGCGTATTTCTGGAGCAGCGTCTTCTCCGTCATGGTCTTCTTTATCTATGCGTCGTTCCTCAATCATCCAGACATCGTCCACGGTGTGATGCGTGCCGCGAAATCCGTGAAGAACAGTCTTATCATCTGCCAAGTTATCGTTATGGTCTTTTCTTTCTTTTTCGTCCTCTACGCGATTACGTCATTTATCCGAACCAGGAAGAAGGAATTCGGTCTATTCAGCTTGTGTGGAATGACGTCAGGTCAATTAAAATGGATGATCCTCCTGGAGAATATGTTGATCTCCATACTTGCGATCTTGGTCGGCATCGTGTTCGGGCTGATGTTCAGCAAGCTATTTTATATGGGGATCGGCGTTCTGCTTGGCATTGAGCTGCCGTTCCGATTTGCGGTGTCGATGAAGGCGGTGCTGCAGACGGCTATCGGATTCGCCCTGCTGTTCATGACGATAACCGTCTATTCCATCTTGAAAGTCGGTCGCGCAGAGATTATTGAACTGATCCAGGCGTCGCGACAGCCCAAGAAGCCACCGATGGCGTCGAAATGGCTGCTCCTCGTCACGGTGCTCAGCCTTGGCGGATGCTATTACATGGCGTATATCATGTCTTCACAGACAGCTCTCGCCTTCGTTATGCCCATTATGACGCTGGTGATGATCGGGACATATTTCTTGTATACCCAGGGCAGCGTTGCGATTCTGAATCGACTGCAGCGAAGCCGCCGAATCAGTTATCGCGGAACGAATCTCGTCACGCTCGGTCAACTGCTCTTCAAGGTTAAGGATAATGCGCGCGTCCTATTTATGGTGTCCATTCTAAGCGCTGTCGTGATGACAGCGTCGAGTACGGCGTACATTATGGAACGACAAACATATGAACAGTTGATCAACAGCTTTCCACTGACCTATAGTTATATGGAGCAAGGACTGAATACGCATCAAGTCGCAAATCCTCAGGAGATCGTTCGCGTGCTTCAGGAGAGCAGGCATACCTTAAGTTATGAACTGCATACAGCAGGGTTCAAGGTCCGACCCGAGTTGCTGAACTATCCGGGGGAGCGGAGTGAGCAAGATAATTTCGTCATTTCGGCGCGAGATTATAATGAGGCCGTATCCCATAAAGGAAAGCAGACGATCCAGGTGGAGAAGGATCATGCAGTACTTGTGCTGCCTTTTGATGATATGGGTGCTTATCAAGCCGTGTATCCAGGAGAGGTCGTGAAGAGCGTTCGTAGTGACGGCAAGCCGCTCATGCTAACGGTTGATGAGCAGCGTGGTGGATTTCCATTTGCAAGACACTCGGGATTCTCTCAGTTTCTTGTTATGAATACGGAGCAGCATGATCTGTTGATGAAAGGGATCGCCGATCAGGACAAGTTCGTGAACTATGCTCTTGAGGTGAAGGACTGGGAGAGAATCTCGTATCAGACGAATCGGAAAGTAATGGCGCTGGTGAAGGATGAATCGACATTTGAGAACCGTTCGACCTACTACTTGAATGTGAAGCAGAATTCCGGCGTTATGATATTCGTCGGGATTTTCGTGAGTCTCTTGTTCGTGATTGCGACAGGAAGCATCCTCTACTTCCGATTATTCACGGAGATTGATGAGGACCGTGAGCATTATCGGGCGCTTGCACGGATGGGGATGACCGGAGTTGAGATTCGGAGAGCGGTCAGCACGCAGGTGGGAATCCTATTCTTTTTGCCATGCATTGTAGGGTTGGTTCATTCTGCTTTCGCAATGAAGGCACTTGCTAATCTTCTATCCATCCGTACATGGGGATATGCGTCGATTGTGGCAGGGATTTTCGTGGGCGTACAATTTGTATATTTTGTGGCAGCGAGACGGAACTACCTTCGTCGCGTGATGGGAGAGCACTAGTGTGATATAATAGAGGCAGCAGGTACGAGATTTGGGGGATAAGATGAATTCAATACAGATTGTCTTGTGTGTGGTTTACCTCTTGATGAACATCGTAAGCTACCAAGTGATGGCGGCGGATAAAGTTCGGGCCAAGAAGCATAAGCAGCGTGTGCCTGAGCGTACGTTATTTACACTTGCGGCGCTTGGCGGCGGGTTAGGTTCTATGCTCGCCATGCAGCGTAAACGGCACAAAACGAAGCATTGGAGCTTTCGGATCGGAATGCCTTTCTTATTTCTTGTGAATGTCGTGGTATATGGTTATTTATTTCAGGTGATAGTATAAACTCCCGAATCCCTTCTGCTTAATTCACACTGGAAGAGAGTGATAGGTATGTTATTCACCAACGTATTAGTGCCTTATGACGGAACAGAGCAATCGAGGAAAGCACTTGAAACTGCGATCGACATGCTGAAGCTTAATCCGTCGGCCAAGCTCTTCGTACTGCATGTCTATGACTTCAAGAAAATGTACATGGCGGATTCGGTTCTTACCGTACCTGTCAGCATGAACATGGAGCAGTACGAGATCGCTGAGCAAATCGTAGAAGAGGCGAAGCAGCGGGTAGCATCGGTTACGCATGAGACGCATGTTGAGCTTCAGCAGGGTACGCCTGCTCAGATGATTCTTGACTTTGCGAAAAAGAACGCCATTGACTTCATCGTCATTGGCAGCAGAGGCCTGCGCCCGATCGGTGAATGGGTGCTCGGCAGTGTCAGCCACCATGTGGTGCAGCATACGCAAGTACCGGTTCTAGTTATAAAATAATAGTTGTAATATTCACAAGCTGGCGTCTGATTATCAGGCGCCAGCTTTGTTATGTATAACCCCGGGCTAATGCTATAATGGGGGGGATAAGGTTGCTTATGGTTGAAAATTTTCTAAGTTCAATAGGGGGCAAAAAGTTGACTTATCAGCACCTGAAAGTTTCCGTAGGAAACTGCATCGAAAGCGTAAGCTCAGGTTACTTGAAGTTGAAGCCAGGCTTCCGAAGAGAGTTTTTCTTCGAAAAACTTTGAGGAGGAGCGGAGTTTAGGAGTAGCCTAAATGAGCACCGGAGTTCGAGGCTGAAAGTAAGATTCGATGTCGATCCGACTTCATGAGTTATCTTCGTGATGAGATAAGCCCTGATCGAAGCGTCTCGAAGCTGAGCGACCGCGTTAATAGGTGGGCTTATTCGCCAATCAGTAAGGAACTTACTGGTGTGGGCATAAGGTAACTTTTTGACTACCATTAAAGGAGTAGGGAATGAAGACATTAGTATTGGCTGAAAAACCCTCCGTCGCGAGGGAAATTGCAAGAGTCATGGGGAGCAACCAGAAGCACAAGAGCTATTTCGAAGGCCCGAAGTATATCGTTACCTGGGCGCTTGGGCATTTGGTCGGTCTGGCAGAGCCGGAAGACTATGACGTGAAGTACCGGACATGGGAGTTGGAGCATCTGCCAATCATGCCGGAGAAGATGAAGCTGAAGGTGCTGCGTGAGACATCGCATCAATTCAAGGCAGTGCAGCAGCTGGCAGGCCGTCAGGATGTGGCGGATCTTATCATCGCAACGGATGCGGCGCGTGAAGGGGAGCTCCTCGCACGCTGGATTATGGCGATGGTGAAGTGGAAGAAGCCGTTCCATCGGCTGTGGATCTCTTCACAGACGGACAAGGCGATCCGCGAAGGATTTGCGAATTTGAAGCCTGGCTCGCAGTACAACCGGCTGTATGAGTCGGCTCGCTGCCGTGCGGAGGCGGATTGGCTCATTGGACTTAATGTGACGCGTGCGCTCACTTGTAAATTCAATGCACAATTGTCGGCTGGCCGTGTGCAGACGCCAACGCTAGGGATGATTATGGATCGCGAGAACGAGATTCGTAATTTCCGTTCCGCAGAGTATCAGACGCTTCAAGGGGAGTTCGAAGGATTCCAGGCACAGTGGCGGCCTCGAGGCGGTCAAGGGGATGGCCGGATGTTCGATCCGAATCAAGCGGAAGCGCTGCGTAAGAAGGTGGACGGCAAGAAAGGCAAGGTCACCTTGGTGAAAAAATCCGAGAAATCGGAGCCGCATCCGCTCGCGTATGACTTGACTGAATTACAGCGGGATGCGAATAAACGGTATGGGTTCTCTGCTAAGCAGACGTCGAACGTGCTTCAGCGACTGTACGAGCAGCATAAGCTCGTCACGTATCCACGTACGGATTCTCGCTATCTGTCCAGCGATATGACGGACACGCTGCCAGAGCGCATCCGGTCCGTAGCTGTTGGACCGTATGCCGCCATCGCCAAACCGCTCTTGCGCGGCAAGCTGCCAATCACGCGCCGTGTTGTTGATGATTCGAAGGTCTCGGATCACCATGCGATTATTCCGACGGATCAGACCGTTCTGCTGAATGCGTTATCGAATGAAGAGCGGAAGCTCTATGATCTGATCGTGAGACGGTTCTTGGCATTATTCTATCCAGCAGCGAAATACGAGTTAACGGCCTTAACGATTGAGGTCGAAGGCGAGACGTTCATGACACGCGGCAAGACGGTCATCCAGAACGGTTGGCGTGAAGTGTACGGGCAAGAGGATAGCTGGGACGATGACGAGGACGAGTCTGGTGCAGATCGCGACGACGACCGATCCGGCATTCAGCTGCTGCCAAGCTTGCGTGAAGGGGAAGCTGTTCAAATGAAGCGGGCTAACCTTCGCAAAGATCGCACGCAGCCTCCGAAGCGGTATACCGAAGCATCGCTACTCGGTCAGATGGAGAAATACGGTCTCGGCACACCGGCGACGCGCGCGGATATTATCGAGAAACTCGTGTCGAGCGATACGATCGAGCGGCAAGGGGCTTCCTTACATCCAACGGGTAAAGGCGTTCAGTTGATTGAGCTTGTGGCAAGCGAACTGCGGACACCGGAGTTAACAGCGAAATGGGAACAGGAGCTTGAGAAAATTGCACGCGGTCAAGGCGGGACAGAACCTTTCATGAAAGGGATTCGCGACATGGCTCAGAGCCTCGTCAGCGGTGTGAAGACAAGCGATGCTGCGTATAAACCGCATAACTTGCTGAACAGCCGTTGCCCAGAGTGCGGCGAGAAGATGATGGAGAAGAAGGGCAAGCGCGGTAAAATGCTCGTCTGCTCCAGCGGGGATTGCAGCTACCGTCGATCCGGCGAGAAGCAGCTCTCCAACAGACGCTGTCCGCAATGCCATAAGAAGATGGAGCTCAAAGACGGGAAGGCTGGCAAGTATGTGCAATGCCTCGGCTGTAATGTCATCGAAGTGCTGGATGGGGAACGCGGCGGCCGTGTGAATAAGCGAGAGCAGCAGAAGCTTGTGAAGCAATTCGAGAAGACAGAGTCGATGGGTTCGAGTCTCGGTGACGCACTGCGGGCAGCGCTTGAGCGAAAAGAGTGAATTATCTGAAAAGTGAATTGTCAGAAAATACGAACTTTAATTTAATGTAAACAATTTAATGTTCGTCTTTAAGTTGACATCTCATGTAATGGACTGATAATATAGGGATATAAAGTGGCGAGCCACGAATAAATGATCTCGTATAATTGTGGGGATATGGCCCAAAGTTTCTACCCAAAGACCTTAAATTTTTGGACTACGAGTGAAAGCCTAGCATCTGGCGAGGACAGCGATGATCCGTGGGTTACTGCTGTCGAAATTTACTGTCGAATATCGCATCATAAGGCCTGCGTTAGGCACAATGCTTGCGAATCTGCAGTGATGCGAGTGTGCAAGACTCTTTCATTTTCTTATTCCTAAAAAAACGGTCCGAAGATAGAACGAAGTGTATGCTTGGCGTACACGCCTATCCGAGGACCTTTTCTTATATTTATTCCATTACTGAATCGATAGAAAGTGGGTTATGACATGTCAGTACAAGTAGGCGTCATTATGGGCAGTCAGTCCGATTGGGAGACAATGAAACATGCATGCGACGTGCTGGATGAGCTAGGGATCGCATATGAGAAGAAGGTCGTATCGGCTCACCGTACACCAGACCTGATGTTCCAATATGCAGAGAGCGCGGTAGAGCGAGGCTTAAAAGTCATTATTGCTGGCGCAGGCGGCGCAGCGCACCTCCCAGGTATGGTGGCAGCGAAGACGATTCTTCCAGTGATCGGAGTGCCCGTGAAGTCGTCTACACTGAATGGTCTGGATTCCCTTCTATCGATTGTACAAATGCCAGGGGGCGTTCCAGTTGCTACGGTAGCGATTGGAAATGCAGGAGCAACGAATGCAGGACTGCTCGCAGCCCAAATCATCGGCGCATTCGATCCAGCGGTACAGCGGCGTGTGCAGTCACGACGCGATGCCATTCGCGATCATGTGCTTGAAGGCAGTGATTCACTATGATCGAGAAGAACATGATTACATCGGTTGAGAGAATCATCGCTCCAGGCTCGACCATTGGTGTACTAGGCGGCGGACAATTAGGCCGGATGATGGCGTTATCGGGCAGTAACCTCGGTTATCGCTTCGTGACGCTCGATCCGATGCCGGATGGCCCTTGCGGTCAGGTCGCAGAGCAGATTATCGCTGCTTATGATGATCAGGATGCAGCTCGGAAGCTCGCGGACGAAGCGGATGTCATTACGTATGAGTTCGAAAATGTGGATGCCGGCGTGGCGGCGATGCTGATGTCGGAATCCTATGTTCCACAGGGCAGTGAGCTGCTCTACACGACGCAGCATCGACTGCGGGAGAAGCGGGCGATTGAAGCGGCTGGCGTGCGCGTCGCGCCTTACGCGGAGATTACGAGCGAGGAGGACCTTCGCGCTGCGGTGGATCGCTTTGGATTGCCTTGTGTATTGAAGACGGCTACTGGCGGATATGATGGCAAAGGGCAATGGGTCATCCGTTCAGCGGATGAAATCCCAGAGGCTTATGCAACGCTTGCAGCGGCGAAGACAGAGCTCGTGCTCGAACAATTTATCCGGTTTACAAAGGAATTGTCAGTCATTGCAGCTCGTAGCCCACGAGGAGAGGTTAAAGTATTCCCTGTAGCAGAGAATATTCATGTGGACAACATTCTGCATCAATCCATTGTTCCAGCTCGGGTATCGTTCGATATACAGGATAGAGCAGAAGCGCTAGCGATTCGCATTGCGGAATCGATGAATGTCGTCGGGTTGATCGCGGTAGAGCTCTTCTTAACGGAAGACGGTGAATTATTCGTCAATGAATTAGCACCAAGACCACATAATTCTGGGCATTATACGATGGAGGCCTGTCGAACGTCACAGTTCGAGCAGCATGTGCGGGCCATTTGTAATTTACCTCTTGGAGATACGATGTTGTTGACGCCCGTCGTCATGGTCAACGTGCTAGGAGAGCATGTTGAACCGCTGCTTGCCCATATGGTGCAGGAAGATGAAGCGGCTGAGGCGTTCAACGTCGCTCCGAAAGTTCACTTATACGGCAAAAAAGAAGCAAAAGTAAAACGAAAAATGGGCCATGTGAATGTCTTGGCAGATCATCTAGATGATGCCCTCGCATGGATCGAGAAAACACAAATTTGGAGGAATCATTAGATGTTAGAACGTTACAGCAGACCGGAAATGAGAGCAATTTGGACGGAAGAGAATAAATTCAATTCCTGGTTAGAAGTTGAGATCTGTGCGTGTGAAGCGTGGGCAGAGCTAGGCGTCATCCCGAAAGAAGATGTTGCGACGCTCCGTAAGAACGCAAGCTTCAACATTGACCGGATTTATGAAATCGAGCAGGAGACACGTCACGACGTGATCGCGTTCACGCGCGCGGTATCTGAGTCTCTAGGCGAAGAGCGCAAATGGGTGCATTACGGATTAACGTCGACAGACGTCGTGGATACAGCACTTGGTTATGTATTGCGTCAAGCGAATGAAATTATTGAGAAGGACATTCTTCAGTTCATCGACATTCTGAAGACGAAAGCTCTCACTTACAAACATACGCCGATGATGGGTCGTACTCACGGTGTGCATGCGGAGCCGACAACATTCGGACTCAAAATGGCGCTCTGGTACGAAGAAATGAAGCGCAACTTGGAGCGCTTCCGCCATGCAGCGAACGGTGTACAGTATGGTAAAATCTCCGGTGCAGTCGGCACATACGCGAATATCGATCCGTTCGTTGAGAAGTTCGTGTGCGAGAAATTAGGAACAACGGCAGCGCCGATCTCGACGCAAACGCTGCAGCGTGACCGTCATGCCGAATATATGGCGACACTTGCGTTGATCGCAACGAGCTTGGATAAATTCGCGACAGAAATTCGTGCTTTGCAGAAGAGTGAAGTGCGTGAAGTGGAAGAGGCTTTTGCGAAAGGTCAAAAAGGATCATCAGCAATGCCGCACAAACGCAATCCAATCGGTTGCGAAAATATTTCCGGTCTTGCGCGCGTCATCCGCGGCTTCATGGTATCGGCTTATGAGAACGTACCGCTCTGGCATGAACGCGACATTTCGCACTCCTCCGTTGAGCGTGTGATTCTGCCGGATGCGACGATGCTGCTCAACTACATGTTGAACCGCTTCGGGAACATCGTGAAGAACTTGACGGTGATGCCAGAGAACATGAAGCGCAATATGGAAAGAACATTCGGCGTACCGTTCTCAGGCCGCGTGATGACGAAGCTGATCGACAAAGGCATGAGCCGTGAGCAAGCGTACGATACGGTTCAACCGCGCGCGATGCAAGCATGGGAAGAGCAACGCAGCTTCCGTGAGATTATTGAAGCAACACCTGAAATTGCAACGGTATTAAGCGCTGAAGAGATTGCGGATGCATTCAACCCGGCTTGGCATTTGAAGCATGTGGATACGATTTTTGCGCAATTAGGATTGGAATAGTAGAGGGAGAAGGGGAGGAATAAGGTGTCTGTCAGAGCGATTTCGACTGCTGTTGATCTAGTGAAAGCGCCGCTGCTCTATAAAGGGAAAGTGCGCGAGTTGTATGATCTTGGGGAACATTATTTAATCGTCGTGACCGACCGTATTTCCGCTTTTGATTATGTGCTGGAGCCGGCGGTACCGGAGAAGGGCAATGTACTGAATCGCCTCACGGCATTCTGGTTCGAACAGACGGCGGCGATCGAGCCGAACCATGTCGTTCATACCGATGTCGAGAAGCTTGGCGATCTGGTGACGGAACCAGAATTGTTGAAGGACCGCATCATGGTAACGAAAAAAGCAGAGCGCATCGATATCGAATGCGTGGTCCGCGGCTATATTACAGGCGGCGGATGGCGACAGTATCAGCAATCCGGTTCGGTGAACGGGATTGCGTTACCAGCTGGCATGAAGAAGAACGAGCGCTTCGCAGCGCCAATCTTCACCCCGGCGGCGAAAAATGATGTGGGGCATGACGAGGACATCTCCTTCGATCGGATGAAGGAACTCGTCGGCGAAGAGCTTGCGCATGAACTGCAAATGAAGAGCCTTCAGCTCTACAGCTTCGCACATGCTTACTGCGAGAAGCGCGGGATCATCCTTGCGGACTGCAAGTTCGAGTTCGGCTTGATCGACGGCCAAGTCATTCTGATCGATGAATTATTCACCCCGGATTCCGCTCGGTTCTGGGTGAAAGAAAATTATGCATTGAACATCGAGATTGACAGCATGGATAAAGAGCCTGTGCGCACGTATTTGGCGAACAGCGATTGGGATAAGAACAGCGTGCCGGATCCGTTGCCAGCCGAAGTAGTGGCGGAGACGACGCATCGGTACCAAGATATCTATCGGAGATTGACGGAGTAGTCGCGAGGCGTGGCGATGATGCTGGACATAGGGGGGCGGAACGCAGGTGTATCGTCTTCCATCGCTGTTGAAATCGGGAAAGGTTTGATTGGATGTTATGGTATTTTCCCGATTTCAAAGGCGAGCGCTATCGCTCTCCAGCCGCTACACCCGCTTTTCCTTCCTGAGTCCAGCATCATCGCAGCTTGCCCCTCCCCATCACGGGGAGGGGGCAGGGATGCACCGTTCAGCCATAGGCAAGAACGGTGTCGTGAACAACGCTGAGAGCGAGTGCGCCGAGAATCGGCCGCACGGCAAGCGAGAAGCGCTGGGAGCAGTTGTTCAGGCATAGCCTGAAATAGCCCCGCGTCTAGCGAAAAAGGTAGTAGGGTTTAGGTGTTATAGCCGCAGTAGAGCGTGTGCGACGGGGTTGCCTAGCACAACCCCACGCACAGTAGCGCTCCTAGCACACTGTGACGCTCGAGGCACGTACTCACGCATCTCCACCGATAGATTTGAAGTTACTAGATTCGCACGCATGGCAAGCGTATGTGGGACGATGTTTCGGCCGTGCTAGAGAGCACGATCGAAACATCGTCCCACATGGGAGCGATCATTGCACACAAGTAGATAGATTCCGCCGCAGTCCGTCATCAGGCCGATTTCGGGGTCCAGGGGCGTAGCCTCTGGGGTCCCCTTTCCAGATGGAAGGGGGATTTAGGGGGATGGTAAAAAGGTTTTATCAAAGAGGGCCCCTGCCCAAAAAGGGAATAAACAATCTCCATTTTTATATTATTTTTCACTCTAGGAGGAAATAATCGATGTTCAAAGCAACCGTGTATGTCACTGTGAAGGAAAACGTATTGGATCCACAAGGTGTAGCCGTTCAAGGCGCATTGCATTCGATGGGATTCAGCGAAGTTAGCAAGGTTCGAATCGGGAAGTATATGGCGTTTGAAGTCGATACGACAGATCGCGCAGAAGCGGAAGAGCGCGTACGTCAAATGTGCGAGAAATTGCTGGCGAATACGGTGGTTGAAGACTATCGCTTTGAGTTGGAGGGTTAATAGCATGAATTTTGCAGTTATCGTATTTCCAGGTTCCAACTGCGATATCGACTGCTACAAAGCCGTAGAACAAACGGTGGGGCAGCCAGTCGATTACGTATGGCATACCGCGACGGACTTATCCAAATATGATTGCATCTTGATTCCGGGTGGCTTCTCCTACGGTGACTACCTTCGCAGCGGCGCGATTGCACGTTTCGCACCTGTTATGACTGAAGTAGCGAAAGCAGCGGCAGCTGGCAAATATGTAATGGGTATCTGCAACGGCTTCCAAGTGCTCACAGAAGCGGGACTGCTGCCAGGCGCACTTCGCCGGAACGTGTCTCTGAAATTCCGCTGCCATTCGACGATCTTGCGTGTGGAGAACAACCAGACAGCATTCACGAATCAATATGAAGTTGGCGAGTTGATCGATATTCCGATTGCGCACGGGGAAGGCAACTATTATTGCGATGAAGCAACGCTAGAACAACTGAAGAAGAATAACCAGATTATTTTCCGCTATTCGGATAATCCGAACGGCTCCTTGGAGGATATCGCAGGAATTTGTAACGAGCAGGGCAATGTCCTGGGTCTTATGCCGCATCCAGAGCGCGCAGTGAACCAACTGTTAGGCTCGGAAGACGGTAAGAAAATGTTTACATCGATTTTGAATGCATGGAGGGAACAACATGACGCAGCAAGTATCGGCTAAGGAGCCAACAGCACAGCAAATCGCTGACCAGCAAATTTATAAGCAATTTGGCGTATCCGAATCCGAGTACGCATTAATCTGTGGATTTCTAGGCCGTCAGCCGAACTATACCGAGATTGGCGTATTCAGCGTTATGTGGTCGGAGCACTGCGCATACAAGAACTCGAAACCGCTGCTTCGCCGCTTCCCGGTAACGGGAGAACGCGTCCTGATGGGACCGGGCGAAGGCGCAGGGATCGTCGATATCGGCGACAATCAAGCGGTTGTATTCAAAATCGAAAGTCACAATCACCCTTCCGCGGTTGAGCCGTATCAAGGCGCAGCGACAGGGGTGGGCGGGATTATCCGCGATATTTTCTCCATGGGCGCAAGACCTGTGGCGCTACTAAATTCACTCCGTTTCGGTAAATTAGAATCCGAGCGGGTCAAATATTTGTTCGAGCATGTCGTGTCCGGGATTGCGGGATACGGGAACTGTATCGGGATTCCAACGGTTGCAGGCGAAGTCATGTTCGATGAGAGCTATGAAGGCAATCCACTTGTCAATGCGATGTGCGTAGGGTTAATCGACCACGATAAAATCCAACGCGGCGTAGCCAAAGGGATCGGCAACCCGGTGTTCTACGTTGGTCCTCCAACTGGACGCGACGGAATTCACGGTGCGACGTTCGCATCGGAAGAATTGACGGCTGAGACGGAAGCGAAGCGTTCGGCGGTGCAAGTCGGCGATCCATTTATGGAGAAGCTGGTTATGGAATCCACGCTTGAGCTGATCAATGCAGGAATCGTCGTCGGGATTCAAGATATGGGCGCAGCGGGCCTTACATGCTCGAGTGCTGAGATGGCAAGTAAAGCAGGTAATGGCTTAGAGCTATACCTGGATGAAGTACCGCAGCGCGAGCCGAACATGACGGCGTATGAGATGATGCTCTCCGAGTCGCAAGAGCGGATGCTGTTCGTCGTTGAACCGAAGGACGAAGCGCAAGCGATGGAGATTTTCGAGCGTTGGGGCGTGATTTGTGCCAAAGTCGGTAAAGTAACAGACGACGGACGTCTGCGTCTGATCCACAAAGGCGAAGTGGTCGGCGATATGCCGGTTCAAGCGCTTGTTGACGAGTGTCCGGTATACAACAAACCATCGGCAGTACCAGCGTATTACACAGCGAACGAGAACGTAGACACGACGCGTTACGAAGAAGTGACGGATTTGAACCGCGCATTGGAGCAAGTACTTGCTTCTCCAACGGTAGCGAGCAAAGAATGGGTCTACAATCAATATGATCACATGGTACGCACGAACACAGCAGTTCGTCCGGGTTCGGATGCGGCTGTCGTGCTCGTAGAAGGCACGCGCAAAGGTCTGGCAATGACAACGGACTGTAACGGCCGTTATGTCTACCTGGATCCAGAAGTCGGCGGACGGATCGCAGTCAGTGAAGCAGCGCGCAACATCGTATGTTCCGGTGCTGAGCCGCTTGCGATTACAGATAACCTGAACTTCGGCAGTCCGGAGAAGCCGGATATTTTCTGGCAAATGGAACGTGCTGTAGACGGCATGGCAGAAGCTTGCCGCGAGCTCAATACGCCGGTAATTGGCGGTAACGTGAGCTTGTACAACGAGAATAAGAAGGGCGCGATCTATCCGACACCTGTTGTAGGGATGGTTGGCCTTGTACATGATACGGATCATATTACGACTCAAGCATTCAAGAACGAAGGCGACGTGATCTTCCTACTCGGGGAGACGCATGCAGAGCTTGGCGGAAGCGAATTCCAATATGTCGTGCATGGCGTAACGGAAGGCAGACCTCCGCAGTTGGATCTGGCCACGGAACGTACATTGCTGAACTCGGTGCTTGGCGCGATTCAGCAAGGACTAGTGGCATCGGCGCATGATTTGTCCGAAGGCGGTATTGCTGCAGCGGTAGCAGAGAGCTGCATTAGCGGCAGCATCGGCGCATCGGTCAATATTGCAACGGAGTTGCGTCCGGATTTCGCGCTATTCAGCGAGAGCCAATCTCGTATTCTATTGACGGCATCGGCAGCACAGGCAGAAGCATTAGCGGCTTATGTACGTGAACAAGGTGTTCCTGTTCAGCGAATCGGAACCGTGCAAGGCAGCGATCTGACGATCACAGTGAACGGCAAACCAGGGGTCGCGGCACCTGTATCTCAATTTGCGAAGGTCTGGAAGGATGCGATTCCATGTCTCATGAAATAAAATCCTCCGAAGCGATCGCTCCGAAGTTATGGGTCGGCGATTACTACAACGAGGGAATGGGCCGGGACGATATTTTCGATAAGTTAAAAGAAGAATGCGGCGTGTTCGGGGTGTTCGGTCACCCCGACGCAGCGTCCTTGTCTTATTATGGTCTCCATGCCCTGCAGCATCGCGGCGAAGAGAGCGCGGGAATCTGCACGACGGACGGCGGTGATTTCAACTATCATCGCGGGATGGGTCTTGTAAAAGAAGTGTTCGATAAGGATCGCTTGGCGTCCTTAGTCGGCTCTCGATCGATCGGCCATGTTCGTTATTCGACGTCAGGGGAGAGTAAGCTGGCGAATGCGCAGCCGCTCGTATTCAAATATCGGGATGGCGATCTGGCGATCGCAACGAACGGCAATATCGTGAATGCCAATCAAATCCGTCGCGAGCTCGAGTCTTCGGGTTCGATCTTCCAGACGTCGAGCGATACGGAAGTACTGGCGCATTTGATCGCACGATCGCCGAAGGATTTCGTAACGGCGACGAAAGAAGCCCTGCAGAAGCTGGTCGGCGGTTTTGCCTTCCTCATCATGACGAATGATAAGCTGATCGTTGCTTCCGATCCGAACGGACTTCGTCCGATAACGATGGGACGACTCGGGGATGCGTATTTGTTCGCTTCGGAGACTTGTGCATTCGAGGTTGTAGGAGCGGAGCAAATTCGTGACATTCAACCGGGAGAAATGCTCATTCTGGATGCGACAGGGATGAAGGAAGATCGTTACACCGAGATGCAGCGCCGTTCGTTATGCGCGATGGAGTATATTTATTTCTCCCGTCCGGATACGGATTTGAACGGTTCGAATCTTCACGCGGCTCGCAAACGGATGGGCAAGAAGATGGCGCAGGAATCCTTCGTGGATGCAGATATCGTCACAGGGGTACCGGATTCCAGTATCTCCGCGGCGATCGGATATGCAGAAGAGACAGGTATACCTTATGAGTTAGGGCTCATTAAAAACAAATATACTGGCCGTACCTTCATTCAACCGAGCCAAGAGCTGCGGGAGCAAGGCGTGAAGATGAAGCTGAGCGCCGTCCGCAAAGTCGTGGAAGGTAAACGCGTCGTCATGATCGACGATTCGATCGTACGCGGCACCACGTCTCGCCGGATCGTGAACTTGCTGCGGGAAGCGGGTGCGACGGAAGTGCATGTGCGGATTACGTCGCCGCCGTTTAAGAATCCATGCTTCTACGGGATTGATACCCCAAGCCGCAAGGAATTGATCGCCTCTTATCAATCGATCGATGAGATTCGCCGGGAGATTAATGCAGATTCGCTTGCTTTTCTAACGAAAGATGGCTTGATTGAAGCGATTGACAGCTACTCGACGAACGAGATGAACGGCGGTTTGTGCCTGGCATGTTTTGATAATGATTACCCAACAGAAGTGGAGTTCCACGGAACAGAGAAATTCGGTTGCGGATGCGACTGATCGAATAGATATGACGAGTACAAAGAGAAAGACCACCAGAATGTAAAGGAGTGTACATGATGTCCTCAGAAGCCTACAAAGAAGCCGGCGTCGATATCGCGGCAGGAAATGAAGCGGTCGAGCGCATGAAGAAGCATGTCAAAAGAACGTTCCGTCCTGAGGTGATGACTGACCTGGGAGGATTCGGCGGCTTGTTCGGATTGAACAAAGACAAATACGAAGAGCCAGTTCTCGTATCCGGTACCGACGGTGTAGGGACGAAGCTCAAAATTGCATTCGCGATGGATAAGCACGACACGATCGGGATCGATGCAGTGGCGATGTGCGTCAACGATATTATCGTGCAAGGGGCAGAGCCATTGTTCTTCCTCGATTACTTGGCTTGCGACCGTGTCATTCCGGAGAAAATCGAAGCGATTGTCAAAGGAATTGCAGATGGCTGCGCAGAATCAGGTTGTGCGCTGATCGGCGGCGAGACAGCAGAGATGCCGGGTATGTACGCAGAAGGCGAGTATGACATTGCGGGCTTTACGGTCGGGATTGTCGATAAAAAGAAAATCATTGACGGCTCCACGATTGCACCTGGGGATGTTGTTCTTGGTCTAGCATCGAGCGGCGTACACAGCAACGGATTTTCGCTGGTTCGTAAGCTATTGCTAGAGAAGCATGGTTATCAATTGACAGATGCGCTGCCTGAGCTTGGTGGTGCAACACTCGGCTTGACACTGCTCGAGCCGACGAAGCTCTATGTGAAGCCGATCCTGAAACTGATCGAAGAGGTACAAGTGAAAGGCATGGCTCACATTACGGGCGGAGGCTTCATCGAGAATATTCCTCGTATGCTTCCTTCGAACGTGAACGTGAATATTGAATACGGCACATGGCCAATTCTGCCGATCTTCCAGTTGATGCAGCAGAAAGGCGAGATCACGAACCGTGACATGTTCACGACGTTCAACATGGGGATCGGGATGGTTATCGTCGTACCTGCGGATCAGGCTGATCAAGCTGTTGCTGTACTCAATGTGCAGGGCGAGCAAGTCTATCGCTTAGGCTCCGTTACTGAAGGAGAGCGTGTGGTCACCTTCACAGGAGCGGACGTGTAATGGAACGATTGCGTGTGGCGGTGTTTGCTTCCGGGAACGGAAGCAATTTTCAAGCGCTGGTCGACGCGATCGAGGCAGGACAGCTCCATGCGACCATGGAGCTGCTCGTCTGTGATCGGCCGTCCGCCCTCGTGGCGGAGCGAGCAGCGCAGGCAGGCGTGGACACCTTCTTGTTCTCGCCGAAGCAGTACCCGAATCGCGAAGCGTACGAAGCGGAAATCTTGAAGCAGCTAGAGGCAAAGAAGATTGATCTCGTCGTGTTGGCGGGGTATATGCGGATTATTACCGATACGCTCGTCAAGCCGTTCTATGGCCGTCTGATCAATATCCATCCGTCGCTGCTGCCTGCTTTTCCCGGCATGAACGCGATTCAGCAAGCACTGGACTACGGAACGAAGGTGACGGGGGTCACGGTTCATTTCGTTGATGGCGGCATGGATACAGGTCCGATCATTGCACAGCGTGTTGCCCTGATTGAAGAGGGAGCAGGGATAGAAGAGGTTACACAGTCGGTTCAACGTATCGAACGCGAGCTGTACCCGCAAGTGGTGCAGTGGTTCTGCGAAGAACGTATACAACTAATCGATCGAATTGTTCATATAAATTCATAGCATGGGAGGAATCAGACGTGGCTATTCGTAGAGCGCTGATCAGCGTATCGGATAAGACGGGGATTGTAGATTTTGCACGTGAGCTTGCGGCAGCAGGGGTAGAGATTATTTCGACGGGTGGCACGAAGAGCCTGCTCGAGAAGGAGAATGTTCCTGTGATCGGGATCTCCGAAGTAACAGGATTTCCGGAGATTATGGACGGCCGTGTCAAAACATTGCATCCAGCGGTTCACAGCGGCTTGCTCGCAGTGCGTGACAATGAAGAGCATACGGCACAGATGAAAGAGCTTGGGCTTGATTATATCGATATCGTGGTCGTGAATTTGTATCCGTTCAAAGAAACGATTGCTAAACCGGGCGTCTCATACGAGGATGCGATCGAGAATATCGATATCGGCGGACCGACGATGCTGCGTTCCGCTGCGAAGAATCACGCGTTCGTCACCGTGGTTGTGGATGCAGCGGATTATGCGCAGGTGATCGAGGAAGTACGTGCTGGCGGCGATACGACACTTGAGACTCGTAAACGCTTAGCGGCCAAAGTATTCCGTCACACGGCAGCATACGATGCGCTTATCTCGGACTACCTCTCCAAGCAAGTCGGCGAGCCATTGCCTGAGACGTTCACTGTGACGTATGAGAAGGTGCAGGACCTACGATATGGAGAGAATCCGCATCAGAGCGCGGCGTTCTATCGCAAACCGCTCGCAGGCCTAGGCAACATTACGACAGCAGAGCAGTTGCACGGCAAAGAACTATCCTACAACAACATCAACGACGCGAACGCAGCGCTCTCGATCGTACGTGAATTCGATGAGCCTACGGTTGTCGCGGTGAAGCATATGAACCCATGCGGCGTGGGCATCGGCGAGACGATCCACGAAGCGTATCAGAAAGCCTACGCAGCTGACCCGACTTCAATCTTCGGCGGTATCGTGGCTGCAAACCGTGTGATCGGCGCAGAGACAGCATCGTTGCTTGGCGAGATCTTCCTTGAGATCGTGATGGCGCCAGACTTCACACCAGAAGCATTCGATATTCTGGCGAAAAAGAAAAACATTCGTCTATTGAAATTAGGCGAGTTCTCGGCTTCTGCTGATCGCAAGACCGAATTCGCGGTGACATCGGTTGATGGCGGCATGCTCGTCCAAGAGACAGATATCCGTCAATTGGATGAGTCAGACCTGAAAGTAGTAACTGATCGTCAGCCAACGGCAGAAGAGCTGAAGCAGCTCTTGTTCGGTTGGAAAGTTGTGAAGCACGTAAAATCCAACGCAATCGTATTAGCCAAAGACGATATGACAATCGGTGTAGGTGCAGGCCAAATGAACCGCGTCGGTGCAGCGCGTATCGCAATTGAACAAGCTGGAGAGAAAGCGCAAGGCTCCGTACTCGCTTCCGACGCATTCTTCCCGATGGGCGACACCGTTGAACTGGCTGTCAAAGCTGGCGTAACGGCAATCATCCAACCAGGCGGGTCGATCAAGGACGAGGAGTCCATTCGCGTGGCGAACGAGCACGGCATTGCGATGATCTGCACAGGTGTGCGTCATTTCAAGCATTAAGATATAGGTTTAGGCATTTACATGGTTCATGTTCAATACGTGGCGAGTGTAGCGCAGGGGACGGAATCGTGCTGGAAAAGCGAAAGCGTTCGCCTTTGTCCTCGGATTTCAACCATTAGGTATTAGTTAGATCAAGAAATCCGAGGACAACAGCGATTGGGAAGTACGATCCGTACCCGGAGCGGTTGGCTCGCAAGGTATACGAGATTTAATTTATAAAATGTGAGGTGAGCTTGATGCGTGTTATGGTAATTGGCCGCGGCGGACGTGAGCACGCGATCGTGTGGGCCTTGAAGAAGAGCGAGAAAGTGAAGCATCTCGTCTGCGCGCCAGGAAATGCAGGGATTGCGCAAATCGCCGAGTGCGTCGATATCGCAGAGAGTCAGTTCGAAGAGCTTGCTCAATATGCGCTGGATCAAGCGATCGACCTCGTGGTCGTCGGACCGGATGATCCGCTCGCAGCAGGCATTGTAGATGTGTTCGAGGCGAAGGACATTCCCGTCTTCGGACCACGGAAGAACGCAGCCATTATTGAAGGCAGCAAGACATTCATGAAGGATTTGCTGCGCAAATACAACATTCCGACGGCCGCATACGAGAAGTTCGATAACTACGAGGATGCACTTGCCTACCTGCGTCAGCAGTCAGCACCGATTGTTATCAAAGCTGACGGATTAGCAGCAGGCAAAGGCGTCATCGTCGCGCAGACGATGGAAGAGGCGGAGCAAGCATTGCAGGAGATGATGGTCGGCAAAGTATTCGGCAATGCCGGCAATCAAGTCGTTATCGAAGAATTCATGGCCGGTCAAGAGATGTCGATTCTCGCATTCGTCGATGGGGAGACTGTCCGTCCGATGAGCCCGGCACAAGACCATAAGCCTGTCTACGACGGCGACAAAGGACCGAATACTGGTGGGATGGGGACGTACTCCCCGCTGCCACATATTCCCCAGTCCATTATCGATGAGGCGATTGAGACGATTGTCATTCCAACAGCTAAAGCAATGGTTGCGGAAGGACGTCCTTTCCGCGGCGTATTGTTCGCGGGTCTGATGATTACGCCGGACGGCAAGCCGAAGACGGTCGAATTTAATGCACGCTTCGGTGATCCTGAGACGCAAGTGGTGCTGCCTCGTCTGAAGACGGATCTCGTCGATATTTTCATGGCAGCGGTGAACGGGACCTTGCATGAGCTTGAGATCGAGTGGAGCGATGAAGCAGCGGTATGCGTCATTCTGGCTTCCGGTGGTTATCCGGCATCGTATCCGAAAGGATTGCCTGTGAAGGGATTGGATGAAGTGCAGGAAGCGCTCGTGTTCCATGCCGGAACAGCGCTTGATGATCAAGGGCAATTCGTCACGAACGGCGGTCGCGTATTCGGGGTTGTGGGCCTTGGATCGACCATCGCGGAAGCGCGTGCGAAGGCCTATGCCGATGCGGAGCGCATTCAATTCGAAGGCAAGCAGAATCGTACAGATATTGCGAACAAAGCGCTCGTCTAGTCGCGATTACTCTTTGCGGAACAACAGAGCACGGTGGGTATAGACATAGAGAGTAGCCAGTAAAACAATAAGAATCAGGAAAACCGACAGCCAATGAGTACGTAGAAAATCTAGAAAAGTCATAGTTAACGGACCCTCCTCTGTGAACTGTGAATTGCCCCTATTGTTGCCGATCGAGGGCAGAACTATCCAGATCACCAATGGAATCCGATGAAGCTTAAGCAGATGCTTAAGCTTTTTTTCTTGCCCGTATGCATAGAATACGGGACACTTTTGCCACACTAGCGAAGAAGCAATGTACAGAACTAAAGTGGGGTGATGGAGCATGGAACGTTATGACGTAGACTATGGTGAGCAGGAAGAATCCGCAGCAGCTGCCCAAGCGGTGCAGAATACAGCGGATGCGACGAATGCAGTAAGTTCGGAAGCGGATCAAGCAGGAGTCGAAGCGAACCACAACGATACGGATTTCTTGTTGAAGCAATTCTACGGGATGTACGAATAAGATTCGAGACATCTTAAGGAAGTTCTTCAGACAGAGCCAATGGATCTGACAATGACACGTCAGGGCATTGGCTTTTGTTGTTCTTGGACACGAGGTACAGCAACCGCAGGTCGATAGCCAAATAACTGGCGGAGCAGCAGGGCCGCGAATCGAAAGACGATTTCTGCGAGGGCGATCGCACCGACCGCATCCAGTAAGGCATGCTGCTTCACGAAGAAGGTTGATAAGATGATCGACCACGAAATCGCACCAATCATAGTTTTGACGGAGGAAGGGATGGCATGACAGGATCGGGCACCAATCCAGAGCAGATAGCTCGTCATGACATGAATGCTGGGAAAACAGTTATATGGGCCGTCCAGCGTATAGATCCCTTGCACCAATTGAATGAGTATCCCATTGCCGTGTAGTTCGGGTCTCGGTACGGTGGTCTGAAAAACATAATAAATGAGATAGCTCCCGATCAGCCCGAGGATGACTGCGAGCAGCGTCTGGTAATAGATCGAACGGTTTTTAAGGCATAACAAGACGAAGCCGCCAATCAGGAAAGGGTACCAGAGCACATAAGGGACGATGAAGACCGGTAGGAACGGAATGGCATTGTCGAGGTCTGTCATGAGATTGTATACTCGCTCTCCGCCGTGGTTCAGCACCATGTAGAAGACATTCAGTACAGGAATCACGAGCAGCCAGAGGAGCGGGAGCAGGGATTGCAGAAGCGTGTTTCGTTTCACGATAGATTCTCCTTTTTTGCATGCCGCAGCATGTTGATGGCTCTATCCTAACGTGAGAATCTGTAGATTCGGCTAAGAGCGAACTAAAGAATATCTGAAGATACAGCGCGTCACAACGATTGATATTCGCCCCGTTGACAGTTCTCGGAGGTTCATGATAAGATGTCTTTAATAATTCATAGTAAGTTTATCGGAATTAATGGTTAATGGAAATTGAAGTAAGGGGATGAGCGTATGGAACGTCATATTACGATCAAACACGAGGATTTGCAGCTGGCAGGAACGATTCATTATCCGGAGGGTGTCTGCTCTGCAGGGAAGCAAGGCCAAGAAGGCTTTCGGGTTCCGCTAGTTGTCATCTGTCATGGGTTCGTGGGCAACCGGATCGGCGTCGATCGGTTATTCGTGAAGACCGCGCGCGAGCTCGCGCTGGCAGGCAACCTGGTGCTGCGATTCGATTATGGCGGATGCGGGGAGAGCTCAGGGGAGTATGGCGACTTAGGGCTGGAATCCATGATCGCTCAGACGCGTACCGCACTCGACTATGCGCTGGATTGCTGTGATGTGGATCTGTCGCGTGTGACGCTGCTTGGCCACAGCTTAGGCGGAGCGGTTGCGCTGCTCACGGCGGTGAAGGATCGCCGGGTGAAAAGGCTCGTGATGTGGTCGGCGGTAGGCTATCCTTTTAACGATATTGTGAAAATTATTGGACGCAGCGGGTATGATGAATCGAAGCTCAAAGGGAAAACGGATTATGCGGGGTACAGCTTTACGCCCAAATATTTCGATTCACTCGGGCTCTATCAACCTTTTCAAGAGACGAACCGATTCGCTGGCGACGTCCTCTTGATTCATGGCACAAGTGATGACGTCATTCCTGTCGATTATAGCTTCTTGTATGAGAAAACGTTCTGGCTGCGCAGTGATGGCCGGTGTGATAAAGAGATCATTTTTCAAGCGGATCATACGTATTCGACAGGAACGCACCAGACGCAGGTGATCGGCAAGACGAAGATGTGGCTGCGCGCGCTGGAGGAACGCCAGTCCGATTGGCAGCATTGGAGCATTTAAGTCGAGGGCGACTGCAGGGGCTGATTTCATCACCATTTCCTAGTACAATAGAGCTTAGTAGTTATGGAAATCGCGTGAAGGAGTCGGCAGATGAATAGACAAGAAATGGAACGTCAGATGGTAGAGCAATTTGAACGGGATGAGCGCATGATGATTCTCGTCTTTGCACAGTGGTGCATCAATCATGATCTGGACCCGGTTGCATTGTATACGCGGGCATACCCGCAGCAAGCGGATAACGTGGAACTGCGCGAAGCGCTGAAGATTGCGGTGCCGAAGGAAGAAGCGGGACCGATCGGGGAGCATATCGTGCTCGGCATGCTGGCGGCGTACAACAATGATGAGCTCGCGGCTGTCGTGACGGAGGAAATTGCGAAGCTAAAGAAGTAGTTATGATGACGAAAAAAAGAACCTTCGGTTCCTGTCCCCGTAGTAGATGAGGAAGGATCGAAGGTTCTTTTGCATTAATCGCGTCGTTTCATCTTCGCCATGAAGCTTGCTGCACCGATGACGACGACCGCCGCATAAATGATGCCGGCCATGGAGCCGATATAATCGAGCCCAAAGGGGAGTAATAGCGTAAGTATACCGATAATCACATATGCCATGCCAACCGTTTTGGCTAGCTTGTCTTTATTCCCCGTAAACGTCTCTTCACGATATCCCGCGATGAGCACGAGCATTTTCTTCACAGCAATGAAATAACCAAATACGATAAATACCAATCCGAGCAGTCCCATAACGACCATCGAAGAACTCAAGCGATACCACCTCGTGATATTAAGAATCTATATATTATAAGTGCAGCGACTTAAGAATGTCGAGGGGAGACTAACCACGAAAAATCTAGTGATTCTATCAAAGAACTGTTATTATTTAACTATACGAAATACCTATATTGGGTGTAATGGGTATTTTTAACTATGATTTGGAAGGGGAAAAAGAATGCTTCAAGATATTCGTAAAAAAATATCAGCAATACTTGTTTCATCTATGCTATTTGCTTCTTTTATGTCATCCTTTGCGTTTGCGGACAGTGCATCGGAATCAAAAAACGCCTTGAACGACATCGATGGGTCCTATGCTAAGAAGGAGATCATATCACTAGTCAATGCTGGGATTATTGCAGGATATGAAGATGGGACGTTTAAACCTGGAGAAGCCATGACTCGCGCGCAATTAGCAAAGGTTCTAGTGCTGTCATTAGGTATCGAGCAAGACACAAGTTCGGCGAAGGTCTTCCAAGATGTGCCGAGTAGTTCATGGTATGCAGGTTATGTTGGTGCTTTGGTGAAATTAGGGATTACACAAGGGTCTTCGCCTACTAGTTTTTCTCCAAATGCTTCTGTTAGCCGTGAGGAACTTGCGGTGTTGTTTATACGTGCATTGAAGCTAGAGGATACAGCAAAGAAAGCAACGTTTGATTTAAATTTAGTTGATATCAACGAAGTTGCTCTATGGGCCAAACCCCATGTATCGCTTGCTTATCAAATTGGATTAATAAAAGGGATTAGCGATAAAGATGGCGTTCGATTTGCTCCTCAAGCCAAAGCTGATCGCCAGGCACTAGCAAGGCTCGTCTATGAAGTGAAAAACAATCAAGCGAAATATATTGAAAAAGCAAAACTTCAGGATAAAGATACTTCTACTACCAAACCAGCACCGAATAAAGAAAATGATAAAACTACACCGCCTCCAACTAGCAACACAGGATCAGCTGGAAATGGCGGCAGCACTGGCGGATCGGGTGGATCTGGCGGTGGCGGGGGAGGTGGCAATAACGGTGGTCAACCTCCTGTGACAGGTGCTTACATAATTAATCAAGCGGGTACATACACGTTGGGACAATTGAATAGAAACGTTGAGATACTTGCTGGAAAAGTGATTTTGAAAGATACAAAAATAAATGGAAATCTATTGTTGAGTAAAAGTGTTGGAGACGCTCCTGTTGTTCTTGATCATGTTGAAGTGACGGGAACCATTACGGTTAATGGTGGAGGCATTTTAGAAAACGAGATCGTTCTAAAAGACTCAAAAATAAATAAAGTGGTCGTATTTAAAGAAAATGGCTTGATGTCGTTGAGCGCCGAAGGATCTACGAATGTAGATCATTTAACTCTACAATCAGGCGCGAACATTATTGAGTACAGTATCTCAGAAGGTTCAACAGGATATAAAAATATTGTAATTGAACGTAAAGGTACATACATGTTACATGTGAATATAGATGAGATGGATGTGAAAGCTGAAGATAGCATTATTATGTTTGGTGGAGGATCGAAGGTACATCTTCTTCATATTTCTAAAACAGCTACGGGGAACTTGTTCGGTTTTGATCCAAATACAACGGTTGAGAAGTTAGTGGTGAACGGAGATTACACAAGTATCGTTGGGCCAGTAAGCATTCGATATGCTGAAGTTGATGCTGAGCATACTAATTTTAATGGTAATGATCCTGTTGTCATCTTGGATAAATCCGTAACAAATGTTGTCTATAACACGGAGGATGTATTATTAACAACGATCGGGTCCACACATCAAATCGCGTTAGCGGCAAAGTATAAAAACGGAAGTACGAGAGATGTCACCAAACTAGGTGTATGGAATACTGCTGACCCTGGGGTCGCAACCGTTTCTAAAGGGCTGGTTACAGCAAAAAGAGAAGGGCAGACCCTTATAAAAGGGGAATACAGCGGTTATACGGTTACGATTCCTGTAAAAGTAGAAGTGATTGACGGGGTACCGCAATTAAAATCTATTTCTCTAGAGCGCGATACGATTCATTTGAGTTTTAATCAATCCGTTGCAGCTAATGTCTATGACGATCTAGAGGTTATTGGAATTGTGAACGGTGAGCCACAAGAGTTAAAGATACTCAGTCGTTCCAAAGATGAACTGACCTTGGTTTCTCCGTATTCCAATGATAAACTCTACGGAAAAATGCTGCATATCAATGTCAAAGCGAAGAGTGGAAGTCAACTCGCTGCAGGTAGTCAAAGTGTTTCCGTTTTATTATCCGCAATTGCTGGGCGAGTGACTGAAATGGATGGAGCAGCAGTACCGGGATTAGAGATCCGCTTCAGGGATGGGAAGTATGATGATCCTAAAAATGGAGAATTTGTGGCGACTGTCACAACAGATCAAAACGGATACTTTTTCGTCAATTTACCTTCAGGTTTATATGTTGGTGAATATGGGGGAGAGGGAACAGACTTTGTGACTTCCTATGTGGAATGTTATGTACCAGACAATCGCTTTGAAGATAATATTTCAGCTAAAGCGTCAAGACGCTAAATAGGCCAATACCAAAAAACGCCCCCCGCATGAAGCGGAGGGCGTATTTCCTATGTGCCGTTATTGGTAGGTATTCGCTCGTTCCTTACGGCCGAAGAGGCGGCGGATGTAAGGGATGACGAAGTAGTCAAGTCCGATGCGGCCTGCGTTGAAGCCAGCGACGACGATGAAGATTTCAAGGACTAACATTTGAGCGTTGGTGCTCACGGTTCCTGCCATCAGGAAGGCGAAGTTCATGATCATACCCATGAGGACAGCGAATGTTGTGAATGTACCAAGGATGAGTCCAAGTCCGACTAAGAATTCGCCCCAAGGAACGAGGACGTTAAAGAGTTTGACGTTCGGCAGTGCGAAATGCTCTAGGAAGTTCGCGAACCACGTTTGAACAGCGGGATGATCGCCTGTTGCTTTCGCGATTGCGCCTTGCATAAATCCTGCGGCATCGAAACCTCCGCCTGTGATTTTGCCCCAGCCGCCCGTGATCCATTGATAGCCGAGATACACGCGAATGATGGTGAGCAGCCAAGCTGCGACGATGTTGTTTCTTAACCAATGTGTGAACATTGATACCAGCTCCAGTCCGTTTTGTAGTTAATATTGTTTATCTCTATGGCTTTATCATACATCCAGTTTTCTCCTCGACATGTGATTTATATCACATAAATACCCCTAATTTGAAAATTTCGAATTCAAAGTACACACTTTGTTCAAATTTTCACAAGCGCAAATGTCACACTCGTCCAAAAACTTTTTTCCACGGCCATCTGTCGTCTAAAGAACAGACAAATCTTCCATTTTATGCTTAAATAAAAACCATGGACATGCCGTATCCAAAATATTGCCATTTGAAAGGGGTCTTCATGAAGTCGAAATCATTCTATCGTACATTTGGTGTTCTCATTATTCTACTGACGCTGCTGCTAAGCGCTTGCACGAGCAAGTCACCTGAAGCAGAGAACACGCCTGAACCGCAATCCACTGAACAACCAGCACCGGAAGAAGAATCTTCACAAGAGCCGGGTGCATCCTATATCGCGCCACTAACGGGATTACCGATGACCGAGCAAGTTACAGCGAGACCGATCGCTGTGATGATCAATAATATGTCCAAGGCAAGACCACAGTCTGGCCTTACGCATGCGGATATGCTGTATGAAGTGCTGGCGGAAGGCGGCATTACACGGATTGTGGCCATTTTCCAGAGTGAGCAGTTCCAAGAACCGATCGGCCCGATCCGCAGCATTCGTCCCTATTTGATCGATATCGGGGACAGCTACCAGGGGGTGCTGGTGCATGCCGGGGCGAGTACCGATGGGTATGCCATTCTCCAACGTCAGCGCAAGGAGCATCTAGATGAAATATCAAACGCGGGGCCGTTCTTTTTCCGAGATAAATCACGTAAAGCGCCGCATAACCTGTATTCAACCTTAGAGAAACTGCGCGAAGGCGCGGACAAGAAAAAATATAAGACGAATGTGCCGGTGACGACGTATCCTTTTGCCAAGGAAGAGGATATGCCGGTAGGGGACGATGCGACGAAGATTACCGTCAACTTCCTGCTCAAGAATTATAAAGTCTCTTATGATTATGATGCAGCAAGCAAATTGTACACCCGTTCGATCAACGGGCAGCCGCATATCGATCTGAATACGAAGACGGCGATCACCGCGACGAATGTTGTGGTGTTGGGCGCGGATCATCGCACGCTTGACGATGTAGGTCGATTGGATGTGAACTTAATGAAAGGCGGAGAAGCCATCCTCTATCAGCGTGGCAAAGCGATCTCGTGCAGGTGGTCGCGCAGCAAGACAAACGATGTCATTCGATTGTACAAAAACGGACAAGAATTGCCGCTCTATCCAGGCAAGACGATTTTCAATATTGTCCCGAATAATCCAACATTTGCAAGCCATGTCCAAGTGGGGTAATTTGACAAATCCGGCAGGGATTCCTTGTCGGATTTATTTTTGTCGAAGGGACTGGATAATTGTAGGCGAATATCGACAAACTGTAAAAAGAATTTCACGATTTTGCTTTACAATTCCTTTACAAGCCCTATGTCACATGTGATAAGATAACAAAGGTTATATTTCTCATTATTAAGGTAATCTAAGCAATTTGAAGCAGAGGGGACAGCGTATGTTTAAGAAGAACGATGTATTTTTTCAAAATCTGCAAAACATGGCCGATGCCATTGTCCAAGGTGCGGATGTGTTTGCGAAGTATGTAGCTAAGCCAGGAGACACGGCAGCGTTCACCAAAGAGATGAAAGAGCTGGAGTCGAAATGTGACGTATTTACGCATACGATCATTAAAGAGTTGAACAAAACGTTCATTACGCCAATCGAGCGTGAAGATATTATGTCGCTTGCTACTTCGCTGGACGATGTGTTAGACGGGCTTGAGGCTTGTGCATCGCGCTTTGATATGTACCATGTGAAGGAGTACGATGCTTCGATCGACCAATTTGGTAAAGTGCTGCTTGAGAGCGCATTTGAGATTCAAAAAGCGATTCGACTATTATCACAGAAAAAATTGCTCGCGATTCGCGAACATACGATCCTTATTAATGACCTTGAGAACCAAGCAGACGACATTCTGCGTAAAAGTATCAAAGATCTATTCGCAGCGGTGAAAGATCCGATTGAGCTAATTAAGAAAAAAGAAATCTATGAGCGTCTGGAACAAACGACGGATAACTGTGAAGACGTTGCTAATATTCTTGAAACCATTATTATGCGCAACTCCTAAGGTCGCGTGAACGATAGGTGAAATAAAGGAGGACAGAGTTGCGCGGGAACACCTACATAGTGTGTTTCAAAAAGGTACCTTTTTGAAGTACCTCTAGTCGTTCTGTGCAATACATTTCTATGGATCAGACCATGATCGTTTTAGGTATTGTTATCTTTCTAGCTCTAGCATTTGACTTTATTAACGGATTCCACGATACTGCGAATGCCATCGCGACTTCCGTCTCGACACGCGCGCTGAAGCCTCGCCATGCGATTCTGCTCGCAGCGACGATGAACTTCGTCGGCGCCTTGTCCTTTACCGGGGTTGCGAAGACCATCGGAGGAAGTGTGGCCGACCCCTCCAAGCTGGATAATGGGGTAGAGATCGTTATTGCAGCCCTCATCGCGGCGATTATATGGAACCTTGTGACCTGGTGGTTCGGTATTCCTTCGTCCTCATCCCACGCACTCATTGGTGCACTCGCGGGTGCTGTCTTTATAGGAGCAGGTTCGGACAGCTTGAACTATGGCGGATTTACGAAGATCGTCGAAGGACTTATCTTCTCGCCGCTCATTGCTTTTGCGGTTGGTTTTATCGTGATGTGGATCCTGAAGATCATATTCGGTCGGATGAGCCCTCATACCGTCAACAAAGGCTTCCGTACGGGTCAGATTATGACGGCGGCACTTCAGTCTTATACACATGGTACGAATGACGCCCAGAAGGCGATGGGAATTATGACCTTCGCACTCGTCGCGGCAGGTATTCAAGATCATCTAGAAGTTCCGTTCTGGGTTAAAATTTCAGCAGCAACAGCGATGGCGCTCGGTACGTCTGTCGGTGGTTGGAAAATTATCAAGACGATGGGAACGAAAATTTTCAAAATTGAACCGATTAACGGTTTTGCAGCAGACTTGTCCGCCGCATCCGTTATTATGACAGCGACACTAACACATTTGCCGGTAAGTACAACGCATGCGATTACATCCGCGATTCTGGGTGTAGGTTCTGCGAAGCGTTTTTCCGCGGTAAAATGGGGCGTAGCAGGTCGTATCGTCATCTCTTGGATCGTGACGATTCCAATTGCATTCGTGCTTGCAATGGGTGTATTCAAATTAATTGATCTTTTCTATATACATTAAAAGTGGAGAGAAGCTAACCTTCGATGAAGAGGGTTGGCTTTTTTTGTATGCGGCGTTGCGATGACCGGATGCCATATGAGAAGATGATAGAATAGCAAGTCATCGCTGCTAGAGAGAGGAGTTATGGGCTGTTATGCAAATCAAGATAGGCATCATTGGCTTGCAGCAAGTCGTGGATAAGCTGCTCAAAGTAATCAAAGCGTTCCCGACGTTCGCTCCGGTAGTCCGGATTGTGAGCGATGTAGAGGAAGTCTCTTCAGCTGCCGAGTCATTGGCGACAGAAGTAGAGGTGCTTCTTGTCTTCGGCGCGCATGCGCATCGTCAGATCAAAGACCATGTGGACGTCACGATTCCTGTTCACTATGTCCCGTTAACAGGCGCAGGTCTGTACAAAACTTTATTTCGTGCTTTGCAGACAGGTCGCCTAAACGGAGGGTTTTCCATCGATTCGCTCACCAAATCCATGGTGATGAATGTGCTGCAAGACCTAGGAATCGAGTCTGCCAAGTGCGTCGTCTATAATGGCCCCGCACATGCGTCACCGGACAAGCTGTACGAATTTCACCACCAACTCCTAAGCACGGGGGCCTGTGAATTCGCTATTACCGGGGTGGAATCGGTCGCCCGAAGATTGTCAGCCGATCAGGCAGCGAATGAATGGCTTGTTCCCTCAGATCAAGATATGAGCGTGACGCTGGAGCGTGCGCTGCTGTCGACAGAATCGCGTCGTATCAAAGAATCGCAGATTGTCGTCGGCATGATCAAGGTGGACGAGTTCGGCAAGCTGGTCATGAAACGCAGCAACGAACATGAGGTACAGAAGCTGAAGCTCGACATTCACCGCATGGTATTGGATTACGTCGAATCGTTGGACGGTTATTTGACGCCGATCGGTGGAGACGAATATTTATTTTTTACGACGAGGGGGATTTTTGAACGGGAGACCGGCGGCTACAAGACGATACCACTCGCGAAAGACGCCAGTCAATCGCTAGGCATCTCGCTCAGCTTCGGCGTTGGATTTGGAACATCGGCCAATGAGGCGGGGACCAACGCGCGGGCAGCGCTCCGCAATTCGAGGGAAGCCGGAGGGAATACCTGCTTCATTATCCGCGAGGATCAGACGTTGATCGGGCCGCTCGAAATGTCGGATCCGATCCAGACCGCGCTGTCGCCGACGCATACGGCCTTGATCAAGCAAGCGGAGGATGCCGGCATGACCAGCGCTTATCTAAGCAAGCTGTTATCTCATACCGCGAAATTCGGCAAATATGAGTACACCGTCCATGAGTTAGCCACGCTGCTGGATATTACCGTAAGAAGTGCACACCGACTGCTGCTCCTCTGGATGGATAATGGACTCGTCGATATATCCGGTATGGAGAAGGTGCCGAAGGGACGGCCGCGTCAAATTTTCCGTTTTTCTTTTTTGAAGGATAAGACGATAACGTAGTTCATTTGCCGATATAAAGACGATTTAAAGATTTGTCTTTATATCACTCTTGTCGCTATGATGGAGACAGATCCACATGGCGAAAGGGGAAGAGTACATTGCGAACGATAGAGGAATTGGAAGCCAAGTTAGCTGAGCCTTCTGAGGCATTGATCAAGGATTTATCTTCCGTAGACGGCGACATCTTAATTCTTGGTGTTGGCGGGAAAATGGGACCGAGCCTTGCTCGCCTCGCGAAAAATGCGATTCGTGAAGGCGGATTGAACAAACGCGTGATCGGTGTATCGCGGTTCTCGAATGAAGAAGCGAGACGTGAGCTGGAGGATGCGGGAATCGAGACGATTTCCTGCGATTTGTTGAATGATGATGAGTTGATGCAGCTGCCGCATGCCGACAACATGATTTATATGGCGGGCAATAAATTCGGGACGACAGGCAGAGAGCATTTCACGTGGGGCATGAATACCTATTTGCCAGGCAGAGTATCGGAGAAATATAAGGGCTCCCGAATCGTCGTCTTCTCTTCGGGCAATATTTACCCGTTCATGCCGATCGGCAGCGGCGGAGCCAGCGAGTCGGTAACGCCCGAGCCGCTTGGGGAATATGCTCAGTCTACCTTGGGCCGCGAACGCATCTTCGAGTTCCATTCCCACAAGAACGGAACCCCAATGGTGTTCTATCGCTTGAACTACGCCATTGATATGCGGTATGGTGTGCTGCTCGAAATTGCAAAATCGGTGAACGAACAACGTGCCATTAATCTAACGATGGGCCATGCGAACGTGATCTGGCAGGGGGATGCCAATCAGATGGCGCTGCGCTGCCTGACGGAATGCACGAATCCGCCGAGCATTATGAACATTACAGGGCCGGAGACGATGTCTATTCGCTGGGCTGCCGAAGAATTTGCCAAGCGGCTCGCGAAGGAAGCGATATTCGAAGGCACGGAATCGGAGCTGGCGCTGCTGAATAACGCCTCGAAATCGCATCAGCGCTTTGGTTATCCATCGGTATCTATGCTCCAGATGATCGACTGGGTCGCAGAATGGATTCAAGCCGGCGGCACAACGTGGAATAAGCCTACGCACTTCCAGGAACGAAAGGGGAAATACTAGTGGCTGCAACTACACTTTCATCTGAATTGTTCAGCGCGCTGCATGAGGGACTGGTCATTCCGGCGCATCCCTTAGCACTGGATCAGAACCGCCAATTGGACGAGCGTCATCAACGCGCTTTAACCCGTTATTATGCGGCTTCGGGAGCGGGCGGGATTGCGATTGGCGTTCATTCGACGCAATTCGAAATTCGCGACGAACCATACAATTTGTATGAGCCTGTCCTGCGCATGGCGGCGGAAGAAATCGCAAAGGCGAACATCACGCGTCCGTTCTTGAAGGTCGCGGGCGTGTGCGGACTGACGGAACAGGCCATCCAGGAGACCCGGTTAGCTGCGTCGCTTGGCTATGATGCGGCGCTGCTGAGCATGGGCGGTCTGGTCGACTGGAGCGAGCAGGATGTGCTGGAGCGTACGAAGCAGATTGCAGCGATCATGCCGGTCATCGGTTTCTATTTGCAGCCATCCGTGGGCGGCCGTATCTTCAGCTTCGACTTCTGGCGCCAGTTCGCGGACATACCTAACGTCGTGGCGATCAAGATGGCGCCGTTCAATCGCTATCAGACGATTGATGTAGTCCGCGCCGTGTGCAATTCCAGCAGGCGCGATGAAATCGCGTTATATACCGGAAATGATGACAATATCATCAATGATCTACTAACGACCTATCGGTTCGAAGTAGGCGGAGAGACGGTCGAGAAAGCCGTCGTTGGCGGATTGCTGGGACACTGGGCCGTCTGGACGAACAAGGCCGTGGAGCTGCTGGAGGAGATCAAGCTTGCAAGAGCGAACGGAGAAATCGCAACAGAATGGCTAACGCGGAACGTAGAAGTGACGGATGCGAATGCGGCATTCTTCGATCCGGCGCACCATTTCGCAGGCTGCATTCCCGGCATTCATGAAGTGCTGCGACGTCAAGGGCTGCTGCAGGGCATATGGTGCTTGAACCCGCATGAAACCTTGTCTCCGGGACAACGTGAGGAGATTGATCGCGTCTATCAGGCGTACCCGCATCTGAATGACGATGCGTTCGTATCCGAGCATCTGGCGACGTGGCTTGGCGACAAGTAGAGATCCGAAAGGGGAGAACATCGTGGATGTGATGAACATAGGTCTTGTCGGTACGGATTCCTCTCATGCCGTTGCATTTACGAAGCTGCTGAGCGATCTAACCGACGCGAATCACGTGCCAGGAGGGAAGGTTATAGCAGCTTTTTCAGGCGGATCCATCGATTTCCCGCTTAGCGCAGATCGGGTAGAGGGCTTTATGGCGACGCTGGTAAGCGAGTTCGGCGTTCGGAGAGTGCAGACGCCTGAAGAAGTTGCTGAAGCCTGCGACGCCATATTGCTAACATCCGCAGACGGCCGGGTCCATTTGGATCAATTCCGGCGAATCGCGCCATACGGCAAACCGGTCTTTATCGATAAGCCGTTAGCGTTAACTAGTAGGGATGCCGATGAAATCTTTCGGATCGCCCGGCAGCATCAGGTTCCGTTCATGAGCAGTTCAGCTTTACGATATGTCCAGCCAATTGCTGACGAGTTAGAACTGAGAGGCGCTACGGCGGTCACTGGCGCTGACGTCATAGGCCCTCTGGCTGTGGAACCTACGCAATCCTATTATTTTTGGTATGGCATTCATTCGGTAGAGCTGCTGTATGCCCTGATGGGTAGAGGCTGCTCAGAAGTCCAGGTAACCACGACGGACGCCTATGATCTCATCACTGCGACTTGGGAGGACGGGCGGTTGGGGACGGTCAAGCTCAGCCGCTTGCCAGAGACACCCTTCAGCGCCATCATCCACCGGGAGGGACAGAGCTCGGCAGTCGAGATAGACCTGGTTCGAAAGCCTCTTTATGCCGGTTTGCTAGAGCAGATCATCAGGCTGTTCCACACGCAAATCCCTCCGCTGGATTGGGTAGAGACCTTGGAAGTTATCCGTTTCGTGGAGGCGGCAGAGGAGAGCAGGAGATCGGGGCGTCCTGTGCGTTTATAAAATCGAGCATTTTCCACCACTTTAGCAATTTCCACACCCGAAAATGCTTGATATATAAGGGTTTTTCTGAATTTCTATCATCATATGAACCGAAAAATCACGATAAATGAAAACGCTTCATTTACGGAATTTGATGCCCCGTCTATCATTTGAATTGTCCGAACGAACGCTTCGGGCGAGGGGGAAAAATCACAGATTACAAGGGGAGGTACACACATGTCAAAAAGGATTCTCAGCATGGCGCTTGTCCTGACGCTGGCGGGTTCGCTGCTCGCTGCATGCGGCTCGGGAAGCGACAACAAGAATGAGAAAGCTTCAGATGGAGGAGCGAATGCTCCAAGCAATACGGTGGTGGAAGATACTTCGAAACAATATGGCGATACGGGTGGTCTAAAACTTCCGCTCGTCGATAAGCCGACGAAGATCACTTGGATGGTCGTGAGCGAGACGCCGCTGAACGATAAGCTGGTGGCGAAGGAAATCGAGAAACGCACGGGGATCACCGTCGATTTCCAGAATTATTCTTCGGCGACGTTCCAAGACAAACTTCGGTTGATCGTCGCATCGGGTAAGCTTCCGGATATTTTCCACGGACTTAAACCGGCTGAGCTGAAGAAAATCGGTCAACAAAAAGCGGTCGTAGCTATCAACGACTACGTCGATATGCTGCCGAACTTCAAAAAATTGTATGTCGATGAGAATCCATGGGTTGCCAATTCGTTCGGTGATGAGAATAACAAGCTTTATTCATGGCCGATTCATAATATGAACCGCGACGTGAACCACGGCATGATGTATCGTAAAGATATTTTTGATAAAAACAATATTCCGGAATGGACCAATACGGAAGAGTTCTATCAGGCGCTGAAGAAATTAAAAGAAATCTATCCGGATTCCTATCCGATGGCTTCCAAGACCAAAGAAAATATTTTTAGCGATCTTGCTTACGGCTGGGGCATCGGCGGCTTGAGCTACCCTGCTTATTATGCTGAGAAAGATAAAACATGGAAATTCGCAGGCACACAGCCGGAGTATAAAGAAATGCTCGATTTCCTGAAAAAGCTGTATAACGAAGGCTTGCTGGACCAAGAATTCCTGACCGATACAAGTGAATCTTGGACGTCCAAAATGACGACGGGTAAATCATTCGTAACATGGGATTGGATCGGACGTCTGGATCTGTTCTACAACCAAGTCAGCGCGCAAAATCCGGAATACAACCTGCGTTATGGCAATCCGGTCGGGCCTACGGGCAATATCCGTACGCTGCCGAGAATCGATGCGGATTTCGGGATCACGGTTGCTAATAACGCGAATAAAGAAGCTGCACTCAAATTGCTCGACTATTTGACGAGTCCATCGGGTTCAGAACTGATTACGCTTGGCGTGGAGGGCGTCAACTTCAACTTCGATGACAAAGGGAAACCGGTCTATCCGGAGCTCAAAGACCTTGCAACCGTAGAGATCAAAGCATTGGAAGAGCATTACGGTATGTGGGTAGAGGGCATGTATCTGAATCCGGATCATCGCTCCGTCTACTACAACTACACAGAGAAAGAACAAGAGGCGCAGGACAAGATTGTCTCTGCCAAGAAATTCGAGCCGCTGGATCCGGTGCTCAATCTAACGGAGGACGAAATTGCAACCGTTGCCGAACTTCAGACCTCGATTATGAAATCGCAGAATGAGTTTAATGCGAAGTATATCTTGAACAAGAGTTATGGCGACAAGGAATGGAATGATTGGTTGGTAACAGCTGAGAAGATGGGTGCAGCTCAATATGCAGACGTGTATAACCAGGCTCAAAAACGTTATGATGCGAACCAAAAATAGATAAATTTACGATGATTGAAGAGGGTGAATGGCGCGAAGGACTTGTAATTCCAGCGTGCCATTCACCAGCATCCAGGAGGGAAGAAACGTGCCAAACCCTAACACGGAGAAGATCCTTACAAGGC
Organism: Paenibacillus guangzhouensis; assembly: GCF_009363075.1. Taxonomy (NCBI): domain Bacteria; kingdom Bacillati; phylum Bacillota; class Bacilli; order Caryophanales; family Paenibacillaceae; genus Paenibacillus; species Paenibacillus guangzhouensis. Next base: position 6,341,873 of record NZ_CP045293.1, read on the forward strand.
ATAAGCCATCGCTTGCGTCACGGATTTCCGTCTCGCTGATCGGGACGCTGAAGCATATGAAACGGGACAGACAGTTATTGGTTCTCTTTCTGCCATGCCTCATCTTTTATATTGTTTTCAGGTACGGGCCGATGTTCGGCTTAACGATTGCGTTCAAGGACTATAACGTATTCGAAGGCATTTTGGGCAGCAAATGGGTCGGTCTTAAGCATTTCATCAAGTTTTTCTCAAGCAATGATTTTTGGCTGCTGTTCAGAAACACGCTGGCACTAGGATTTTTCTCATTGATCTTCGGATTTCCGGTTCCAATTCTTTTGGCGATCATGCTGAATGAACTTCGGGTGAAATGGATGAGAAAATCAATTCAGACGCTGACGTATTTGCCGGCATTTTTGTCCGTTGTCATTATTAGCAGCATGGTGATCGACTTTTTGTCACCAAGCAGCGGCTTGATCAACAAGCTGATGGCCGCGCTAGGGTTTGAGAAAATTTACTTTTTGATCATGCCGGAATGGTTCCGAACCATTTATGTCGCGTCGGATATTTGGGCGAACATGGGCTATGAAGCAATCATCTATCTCGCTGCGATCGCAGGCATTAGCCCGACGCTGTACGAAGCGGCCAGGGTCGATGGATGCAGCAGGCTTCGGAGTCTGTGGTACATTACGATCCCAAGTCTCATGCCGACGATTCTCATTATGTTCATTTTGAAAACGGGGAACATGCTTCGGATCGGATATGAGAAAGTGTTGCTGCTCTACACGCCGACGACGTACGAAGTAGCGGATGTATTCTCTACTTATGTATACAGAAAAGGATTGCTTGAATCCAATTACAGCTATGCTGCCGCTGTTGGCATGTTCGAAGCGTTAATCGCCATGATTATGCTGCTGTCGGCAAACTTCATAAGCAGAAAGGCTGGAGGTAAGGGGCTATGGTAGGAGAATCCAAGCTTAATCTGTTCGGAGTCATCAACGCCCTGATCCTATGCTGCATTGGACTGATGACGGTCTATCCGATCATTTATATTTTCTCGATATCGATCAGCGATACGGCTTCCGTTGTTCAGGGGAAAGTCACGTTGCTACCGCGAGGCATTAACTTTGATGCTTACTTGGAGGTTCTCAAGGACAAACGGATACCGAGAGCGTACCTGAATACGATTTTTTATACGGGATTCGGGACCTTTATCAACTTGTTGTTGACTGCGATCGCGGCGTATCCGTTGTCCCGTCCAGATTTCTTCTGGCGTAAATATTGGATGATCGGGATCGTGCTCACGATGTTCCTCAATCCGGGCATCATTCCGAATTATCTAATCGTACAAGGGCTGGGACTTACCGATACCGTGTGGGCGCTCGTCATTCCAAATGCGATCTGGACGATGGAGCTTATTATTCTGAAGAGCTTCTATGAGAGCATGTCTTCGCAGGTCCGCGAATCGGCATTGATCGACGGGGCCTCGGAATACAGGATTCTGTTCAACATCGTCATTCCGCTATCCAAACCGGCGCTCGCGTCGATCGGGCTCTTCTATTTCATGGGACACTGGAACAGCTTCTTCCTGCCGATGATCTATCTAACAGATTCAAGCATGTATCCGCTGCAGGTCGTTCTACGGGATATGCTCATCTTCGATGATGGCGCCAAGACAGGATTGGTCGATGCGGCGGCACTCGCGCCTCAAGCGAAGAAGAATGCAACGATCGTATTGTCGATGATCCCTGTCTTATTGATGTATCCGTTTGCCCAAAAGTACTTTGCGAAAGGAATTATGTTAGGTTCCGAGAAAGGGTGACTCATGTATAATTGGATAAACAACAATGAGAAAGGATGGCTACGACTTGAAGCGTTTATTTACGAATACGGGTATCGTGCAAATTTTTTGTTCGCTGCTCCTAGTCATCGGCATCATGTATGTATCCAATTATATTGTCTATAAGAACTCTATCTCCGGGATCTACGAGAAGGTCGCGCAGAACAACAATCTTGCGGTCAAAACGATGATTCAGTCCTTCGACGACAGCTTTCGGTCGGTCAACAACATCATCCATGCCATTCACGGGCTTCCTTACAGCAGCCTGGAATCGGAAGAAGACGGGCGTATTGACATGGCCAAGGTATATACGATGCAGGACAGCATTTCCACACTTGTCTCCTCCGTGGATTTCATCGAGGAAGTGATCGTATTCTACGACGATATGGATCTCGCCATTACCTCCATCGGAACGAGCAGCCTCAACCAATTGTTCGATAAGAAATACAAGCATGATCTGTATAACGAGAACTATTGGCGCACGTACGTGAAGGGGAAGCACGGCTTCAAGGTGATGCCCGGACAATATTTCAAGGTTGCAACGGATGCATCGTGGCAGCGCAAGAAATTGATGGTCGCTATCGCCGGAAATAAGATCCGTATCTCGAACAAGAACATCATTATTCTCATGGATGAGACGGCTCTGCTCAAGCATCTGAATCAGAAGATGATACCGGGCGCTTCGCTGATCGTGCTCGATCAAGACCGCAGCGTGGTCATGAGCACGGATGCGAGCACCGATTTATCGGGCGTGATGGACGAGGTTTATTTCAATGCGTCCGATGAAGGGTCGTTGACGAAGGAAGATTATCAATACAACTTCTACAAGTCGGAATTCAACGATTTTGTGTATATCAACAAAGTGCCGTACCAGTTCCAGAATATCGATTCCGTCATCAGTGCCAATGAGATGATTATGATCTCGGCCATCATCAGTGCGATCCTGTTGTCTGTGCTGCTCAGCATTTATTTGAACAGGCCGGTCAAGAAGATCATTCGTCAGCTTGGCGGCACCAGCAGGGGAAATGATTTCCGCAAAATATTGAGCGGTGTCGTGAAAATGCAAATGGAGATCGATGAGACGAAGCAGCAATTGAAGGTAGCGGAGTCAGAAGCGCGTCGAAGCTTATTCCTGCAGGCTGTCGATGAATACGCTTACGCTGCCGATCCTGATCTGCAGCCGCAGAGCATCTATAGCGATCCGGTGCGCAGCAAATATTTCGCCATCACGATGGTGCATTTGGATCCGAAGGATAAAGAGCAGCAGCCGATGTTACCGGTGGAGAAGATCATCGAGGTTCTGCATCAAGTTCTGCAGAAGGTAAGCGACGATGTCCATGTGTTCTATGACAAGAACCTGCACTTCATAACGCTCGTCGGCATGGAGCAGCCGAATGATCGGTCCCTGCTGTTGAAGCGCTTGAAAGGGATGTTCGCTCAGCTGGAACAGGAGGAGCTGCAAGGGTATTCGGTGTGGGCGAGCGTGAGCAAGCTGTACACTGCCGAACTGGTGAACTATAAGCCGGCCTATCGCAGTGCGATGAATGGCTTGTTATACCGGGCCGTGAACGAGTCGTCTCATGTGCTGGATGTGGAGAAGATTCATTACGGATGGAGCCTGTATTTCCCGTTCGACCGCATTGAGAAGCTGTCCAACTACATGGCGAACGGCAAGCTGCAGGAGGCCAAAGAGATCATCTCCGAGACGCTCCGGGAGAACGCGAATCGCAATGTTCATCATCATCAGATGGGGCATATCGCCAAAACGATGTTCCTGTACATGCTGCGGCATGCGAGCGTAACGGCCAATGCAGATGATGAAATGTATAAGCTGGAGCAGCGGTTCCTGCACAGGATCGATTTCGCCCATGACTATCTGGATATCGAGCAAGCGCTGATCGAGGCGGCGAAGCATATTGCCAAGCACAGCAAGCAGGAGGAGACGAACCGACTCAATCCGAACTTCATTTCGCAGTACATCGAGCTGCACTATATGGAGAATTTATATCTGGATCATATTGCGGAGATTGTGGAGACGTCGCCGAAATATTTTTCGAGTTATTTTAAAAAGACGTTCGGGATCAACTACGTGGAGTATCTCAATAAGGTGAGACTGTCGCATGCCAAAGAATTGCTGAAGGACAGTTCCTTGTCGATTAGCGAAATCGGAGAGAAGACGGGATATCTGAATTCTTCTACCTTCACGACGACATTCAAAAAGTATTACGGCATTTCACCGAGCGAATATCGTAAACAAAATTCGAGCGAATAAGTTGGAGTGACGACGTGATGAAGACGATTGCAACACAACATGGAAAAATAATCATTGCGGAGAAAGAGAAGCCGGCATTGCTGAACGGACACGTACTGATCCGGACGACGTACTCGGCAATTAGTCCGGGCACGGAAATGATCTTCGTCCGGAAAGCCTCGGATCAGCTCGCAACGCTTGGCTATAATGCGGTCGGTGTGGTCGAGCGGGTAGGAGAGGGTGTGGAGCATATTCAGGTTGGCCAGCTGGTCGCTTGTTATGGCGCGCCTTATGTCCACCATGCGGAATGGCTGGCAGTTCCGGCGAATTTGGTCGCCGTCGTGCCGGATCACGTTGATCCGCAGGAGGCTGCCTTTGCCGGTCTTGGCGCGATTGCGATTCATGCGCTTCGTACGGCGGATTTGCGGTTCGGCGAGTCGGTCATTGTCGTCGGGCTCGGCATTCTCGGCAACCTCATCACGCAGATTGCGGGTGCGGCTGCATACCGAACCGTAGGTCTCGATGTCAGAGGCGACCGGGTCGCGATGCTGCAAGAGCAGGGATTCACGCACATGTATCAGGACCAAGCGGAGATGGAGGAGCGGCTCAAGGAGGCGGTCGGGCGGTTCGGGGCGGATGCCGTCCTGCACTGTGCCAGCGGTCCAGGGGAGCAGCTTATCAATAGCTCGATGGGATGGATTCGTGATCGCGGGAAAATCGTCATTGTCGGCGATTTGACGGCCGAGTTCTCCAGGGAGCTCATGTTCGGGCGGGAAGCGCAGGTGCTGATATCGCGCGCAGGCGGTCCTGGACGGTATGACGCGCAGTATGAGCGGGAGAATCGGGATTATCCGATCGGCTATGTCCGCTGGACGGAGGGCCGCAACGTCGAGGAATACATTCGTTTATTGGCGGAGGGACGCATCTCGATCAAGAAGCTCATCACGAATGTGTATGCGGTCGACGATGCTGCAAAGGCCTATGAGAATTATCGACAGCCAACAGAGACGATCGCGACCGTCATCAAATACTAGATAAGAGAGTTCACGCTTCTATAGCACCGGGAGGGCTAGATGTTCATGACAAGAGAGCAGCCAGAAATTCGAAGCATCACGAACCGCGCTGAATTGGAAGCCGTATACGATGTGCTCGGCGACGCATTTCCTATTGGGAGAGATTTCTTCCGACAGCGCATGGAACATGATTCAACCTATGATCTATCCACGACCTGGATCGCCGCGCAGGGGCCGGATATTGCATCTACTGTGCAGCTGTTCCCTTTCATCGGCCGTGTGGACGATGCAGCGGTGAACATCGGAGGGATCGGCAGCGTGGCGACGGTTGCCGCCTATCGGGGACAGGGGCATTGCAGGCACATGCTGCACGATATCACGGCATGGATGGAGGAGCAGGAATATGACCTTTCCTTGCTATTTGCCGTGATCAACCCGTTCTATGAGAAGGCCGGTTGGAGTACCGTCCCGGAGACGATGTACGAACTGGACCTCGCAGGGGTGACGACCGGCAGCAATGATAGCTACGAGATCGTTCCGTTCGATCCGTCCGATACGGATGTCGTTGCCAGCATTTACGAGCAATTTAACGAGCATCGAACCGGTACGGTCATTCGCCCATCCAGCTATTGGCTTGATCGGCTGCATTGGCCGAAATGGCGGTCGACGACTTGCCTGCTCGCGAAGCGGGAAGGGGTTGTGGTTGCTTACGGCCATATCACCAAACCGGAGGAGGACGGAACCGTCTATCTCGATGAATTATGTTATCGCAAGGGCGAGGAGGGCGCAGCTATCCCGTTGTTCTATGCACTGGCCGAGCAGCGGCCGGAAGCGAAGTGTATGCTGGCTAATCTTCCCGCCGACCATATACTCGCCGAACATTTACTGGTACAGGGTGCCGTGAAGAAGACGCTAACGTACATGATGTGGAAGATCATCCGGTTTCAGCTGCTGCTGGCGAAGCTGGTTCCCGTCTTCCAGCGCAGGCTGCAGCATCATGGAGCACTTGCAGATCAGCCATTGCTTATCGAATGGGAATGCGCAGGGCAAAAAGCCTATTTTCATGCCTTGGATGGGCAAGTTGCTGTCGCCGCTGTTCCGCGCGAAGGAAGTGAATACGTACGCATCAGCATGACACAGCAGGAATTCATGCGTCTGCTGCTGCATGGGATTGACGAAACCGCTCTGGATGAGCAGCATTCGCTTGTGCTCGAAGCGCTATTTCCGAAGCAAAACACCGTTTTCTACCTGATGGATCGATTTTAACCGAAGAAAGGAGAAATAAGGATGAAAAAGATGATTTTCACCCTATGCCTGATTTTGTTCAGTTCTGCGTTCTTCACCATGGGAAGTGCAGACGTAAAGGCAGCTGAAGGTGCACAGATTACAATCAGCAGCCCATCGAACAGCGTGCGTATCGGGGATACGTTCAAGCTGCAAGTGAGCGGAGAAGGGTTCAATGATCTATTCGGCGTTGAGGTTGCGTTAACCTATGATGCCCAGGCGCTGAAGGTGCAAGGTGTTGCAGCTGGTGAGGCATACGATGCCTTCGATGCCTATACGATCAATGCCAGTGAGGGGAAGCTGTTCCTGCCGCTTGTAAGGAAGCAGTTGCAGTCTACCCCGCAGGCGACAGTCCGTCTAGCTGAGATTACATTCCTAGCGCAGCAAGTGAAAGACGCGGTGATCACAATCCAGAGTGTTAAAGCTGTGAGCAGCGAAAGGCTCATCAATGCCCAAGGATACAAAGATTTGAAATCGCTTACAACCGGGATGGGTGACGCGGTTACGGTTAAAATTGCAAAGCAGGACAGTACGGCGCCAGGGGGGACGCCAGGAGGGAACGGACCTAGTCAACCATCAACGCCGTCAACATCCACAAATCTGACTGAGCGTCTGAATGCCGTCTTGAAGGAAAAGGATGCGGTTCGGGCCGCAGAGATGCTGCAAGCGCTGCTGAACGGGATGACATCGGAGCCGGCCGCTGCGGATAAGGAAGCACTGCTGAAGGCTGCGGCATCGATTGTTAAGGATCTTTCCCAAGTTGCTGTGAGCCAAGATGGGACGGGAAAAGATGCGGTCTATGCCATTTCTGCGGACGATGTGCGTCAACGTGATGCGTTACTTCACAGCGTTCAAGCTTCACTGTCCAAATGGAATATGAATGCTCCACAAATCTCGCAGGCCCAGCTGAAGGCAGTAATGGTCTATACACTGGCTGGTCGGGATGCCAGCAAGCTCGGCGTATATCGATATAACGAGAATGCCGGAACATGGGAATATGTACGGGGAGCCGTTCATCAGATCGATGCCGCGACATTCACGATCGGTGTGAAGCAGGCGGGGAAATACCGTATCCAGGAATACGTCAAGACCTATACAGATACATCCCGTATTTATGAGGAGGCTCGGTATGCGATCGACGTATTAACGGCAAGACATATCGTGCAAGGCACATCGGAGACGTTATTCACTCCGGAGAGACCAGTGACCCGCGCCGAATTCTCCACCATGATCGTGAACGCGCTTGCCTTGGATCAGCTAGCTGCGCAAGGTGGCACGTCTGGGACCGCCTATGCTGACGTTGCAGCGGATGCGTGGTATTCCCCATCGATTAAGACGCTGCGTGAGCTTCATATCATCAACGGATTTGAAGATGGTACCTTCAGGCCGAATGATCAAGTGACGCGTGAGCAGATGGTTGTTATTGCGATGAATGCATGGAAGGCCTTGAAGCCTGTGCCGGACAGCACCTTGGGATCTGGCGAGAAGTTCGCGGATGACGCAGCAATCAGCGGCTGGGCGAAGGAAGCCGTGAGCAAGGCAAGAGGCATGAACCTCATATCGGGTACAGGACAGAACCAATTCATGCCGAAGCAGTCATCGAATCGAGCAGATACGTCTGTGTTCATTTGGAAGATGCTTCAGCAATTGAACTAAGGGAGGAGAATCACACATGATAGACTCCAAATATAAAAAGGTGCGCAAAATCGCATGTATGGCGATGTTAACGGTATTGCTGGCACTGCCGTCGTTCATGATGGCTCCCGGCCCGATTCAGGCTTCTACGTCGAATCAGGAACAGCCGACGGATGGGCAAGTGGGTGAATCTACCGATCCCCAGATCGATGAGTCAGGCAATACACCGGATGATGCGCAAGTTGTAGAAGATGGTGAAGCGGCTCCGCTAGTCGAGCTAGCAGAACAGGCTGCTTCGGTGACCCAGACGGTCTATACCAATATTCCTCTCACGAACCATGACTTTGAGACGCCGCTGAATACCAATGGAACGATCCCAGGCTGGAGCATGTTTTTCGCCGCGAATGAGGCAACTTCCCATGGAATCACACAGGATGTGCGGTATTACGGCAGTTCGAGCCTCAAGCTTGTCGATAAGTCCAATACACTTCCGATCTATTTGCAGAGCGATCCGCGCCGAGTCACGCCAGGCTATTCGTACAACGGTTCAGCGATGATTTATATCGCGCCAAATGCGGGGAATGCAGGCGGGGCCAGTCTCGTGCTACGGTTCTACGATGAGGCAGGCAAACAGGTCAATACTGATAAGGACGGGGAGAACATCGTTCATTTAAGAAAAGTCGGAGAGTGGACGCGGGTGACCGTCACGGGGATTGCCCCAGCCAATGCGGCATATGCAAGAATGGCGGCCTCGATCTCTAACTATTTTACGGCGGAATCCGGGGCATTTTATGACGATTTCACCTTAACTTCGCCACAGGAGGAGAAGGCCCCAGGCACCCTGCACTTGCAAATGCCGACAGGGATTATCGGCAGTCAGCTCCTTGAAGCGAAGGTGATGCTGAGCCGAGGGATTGACGTTCAGACGGCATCTGGAAGCTTGGCCTATGATCCGGCGGTGCTTACGGTGATAGATGTTGCTGTAGCCGATGATTTTAATACGGGCGGGGCGGCCGAGATGCATTGGAGTGCCCAAGATCCAGGTCTGCTCACCTTCGATGTGTCGAGACCAGCAGGCGCTACCGTGAGCGGCGACAAGCAAGTCTTGAATGTGACTTTCCGATTGTCAGGAGATGCGGAGACAGCAGATGTCACGCTGTTGCAAAGCTCCGGTGTGCAGGATACGGACGGGGTTCAGAATAACAAGATGTATGTCCGCGCTGCGGATGAACGATCAAGCGCCCATGTTCGCAGAGCATCGCTGGATGTGAACGGCGACGGCAAGGTCGATCTCTATGATGTGATGGCCGTAGCCAAGCTGACAGGCCAAATGGTGACCAATGAGAACTGGAAGTACGATATCAATAACGACGGCAGAGTGGATCGGTCGGATGTTGACATGCTGACCCATGCGATCTTGTCGAAGCTGCTGAATTCGAACGAAGGAGGGCACAGTCTATGAAACTGCGTGGTTGGAAGAACTGTTCGCTCGCCGTATTACTCATGGCAGCGCTGGGACTGAGCTTGTTCATGCCGCCTAGGGCGGATGCAGCAGCAGAACAAGGGAGTCCATTGTCCAAAATCAAGTTCGGCACGCCCGAAAATATGGGCTATCCGATTCGTACGGTTTCGATTAACGATGGCGTGATGGGGAAGGAAGACGGGAAGAACGTGCTGTACACCACCGCATCGACGACGCCGGCCGTATTTAACGTGATTGATGTGAAGAATAATCAGTTGATTCGCGATTTCGAGCTGGAAGGTGTAGCCCAGTCTTGGCGACATGTCATCGCACCGGATCAGACCGTCTATATCGGTGCCATCACTTCGTCAGGCACGGGCGAGCTCTGGAGCTATTCCCCGGTGACCAAGAAGGTGCAGAAGCTGAAGGTGCTCGGAAGCGAGAAATCCGTATGGTCCATGACGACCGATCCGGACGGCAATGTCTATATCGGGACCTACGATCATGGCAAGCTGTTCCGCTACAATCCGAAGACACAGGAGCTTAAGGATTATGGCAGCTTGCTGGCAGACCACAATTATATCCGTTCCATGGCGTATCACGACGGATACATTTATGCCGGCATGGCGCTGCCGTTCGAGGTTGTGAAGGTGAATGTGGCTACAGGAGCTTCGGAAGTCATCTCCGATGCGGTGCCGGGCATTCTCGGCGTCCCCCATGAAGATCTGGAATTCGCCTATGACATGGCTGTCGTGGACAAATACCTGTTCGTGAAGGCGAGCGGCAAAGCAGGCTTGATCATGGTGTACTTCAATCTGGAGACACAGCAGTGGGAAAATAAATCGATCGGCATCGATCCGGTAAGCGGCCGGGGTGTGATGAGCTACAACCAAATTCCCGTGGCTGACGGCAAAGCTTATGTTCCTGCGCACGGCGGCATTCTGGAAGTTGACCTCGGGACGCTTCAGACGAGAAATACCGGTATCAGCTTCGCGACGTCGCTCCGAGGAGCGGCTTGGATCGATATGGGGGACCCTGAGCTAACCCCGGATCGCACCATTGTTACGATTCAAGCGAACGGCAAATTGTCGGCGCTGGATGTGAAGAAAGGCATTCGTAAAGATATGCCGGGCGTCGCCGCCAAAGGCGGACCGCTTCCGATCCATAACATGGAGAAGGGAACGGACGGACGCCTCTACATGTCGGCTTATCCGGGCGGCGTCGGCGGTGTGTTCGATCCGAGAACGAAGCAATCTTCGAATTTCTTGATCGGGCAGGCGGAAGGCATCGTGTCGGTTGGCAATAAGGTCTACTACGGCATCTATCCTGGCGGATATATTTATGAGGTGGACATCTCCGGCGGCAAGATGAGCGAACCGAAGCAGCTGTTCCAGATCGGATCAGACCAAGATCGGCCTTACAAAATGGCGTATGCCGACGGCAAGCTGATCATCGGTACCATACCGGATTATGGGCAACTAGGCGGGGCGATAACGATTTACGATTTGGTGAGCGGAGAGAAGCAAGTCTACCGCAATCTGATCAAAGATCATAGCATTATTGGGCTCGCATACAAGGATGGCAAGATTTATGGCTCGACTACGAAATCGGGCGGATTGAACACGACAATGCCAGAGAGCAATCCAGAAGTGTTCGTCTTTGATATGGCGACAACAGAAATGACGATGCATAAAGAGCTTACCGGGCTAGCAGGGCTCGGCAAACATCGCATGATCAGCGGTCTGACCTTCGGGAAAGACGGATTGCTGTGGGGCGGTGTCGATGGTATCCTGTTTGCATTAAATCCGAATGATCTGTCGATTGCGAAACAGAAAAATATCTATCCGGATGTAAAGGATTACGGCATGTGGCGTCCATACTACTTCCGCTGGGGCGAGGATGGTCTCCTCTATGCCGGACTTGCGAATCGGATGACGGTAGTGGATCCAGACACGCTAGAGTATCGCTCGCTAACGCCAAGTAATTTCGAGATGAGCTTCATGACGCTGGCCAAGGATGCGGAAGGACAAGAGCAAATCTATTACACCGACGGCACGAAGCTGATGATGATTCCAATCTCCGCATCGACGAGCGTGAAGCTGCCGGTGCGTAACGGATGCTTCGAAGAGCCGCTCAAGCCAGATAACAGCATTCCGGGCTGGAGCAATGCTTATACGACAACGGTGACAGAATTTAGTCTCTCGAGCGAGCAGAGTTATTGCGGAGATCCGGGACAGAGCTTGAAGGTCGTAGACCAAGCGCAAGGTAGTGCGGGAACGGGCAGCTATCTCAGCGATCCAATCCCAGTCGTCCGCGGCGCTGAATATACGGCCGCTGCGAAGCTCTATATTGAGCAAGGACTCATTGAAGGGTCAAGAACCGATGATTCTGGCATCATACTCTATTTTTACGACAAATCCGGCAAGCAGATCAGTACAGTAGCAGGTACGGTTATTAAAGGCATGCCGCAAAAGCAATGGGTCGATATCTCTGCATCTGGTGTGGCTCCGGAGCAAGCAGCCTATGCGAGGATTGCTTTGTATTCGTCGGCATGGAACATGATGATCGGCTACTATGATCAAGTCACCTTCGAGGGACAATCGCCAGGCAGCTTGAAGTTGAAGGTTGATGGCCAAGTCGCTGTCGGGGAATCGTTCAAGGTTACCTTGCAGGCGCAAGATGTGACCGACTTGGCTGCCGTGCAGGCATCCTTGGCATTCGATCCGGCACTCTTCGAAGTCGTGGATGTGCAGATGGCTAGCAGCTTCGGTTCTGATTCCAACGCCTATCTCGGCTGGAACCAGGATCAGACGCACGGCAAGGTCAACATCATCGCTACGCTATTGGGAGCAAGGGCGCTTGGCGGCAGCGTGGACGTGGCACAGATTACGCTGAAGGCGAAGCAATTCGGAGATCCAGCGGAAATCGTGCTTACGAAGGAGTCGCTATTTGCCGACAAGAATGCAGATCTGACAAAGCTGTCTTACACGCTGCCTGCAGATGTGAAGCTTGGCGTACAGTTCGCGTACGATGTAGAAGACGTGAACCAAGACCATCAAGTGAACGCACAGGATGTCACGCTTGTTGCCCAGCAATTAGGCAAATCGCTGGAAGAAGGTAATCGCATGATGGATCTGAACGGCGATGGAAAAATCGATATCAGTGATTTGTCGCTGGTCGTATTGAAAACGCTGGAACAGAAGTAATAGGAACAAGGAATTTCTGAGCATCTCCTCTCGGTGAACGGTGTGCGACCACTGGCCGAGGGGAGATTTTTGTGTGCTGCAGAAGCAATCGAATCCAGGTAGTTAGCATACATGGAATTGGATTGATTTGGATAGATTCAGAGTATGGAAAAAAACGACAAACTTTTAAGCTAGCAGTGTGTATTCATCCTGAAATATGCGTGAACGTGATCTAACGAGCGAAAATAGGAGATTTCGAGAGATTCACCTCATTCATAACGCTTTCATGGTTATTTCCAGTATTTTCAGATTCTATTTACGCGATTTATTCGGTTTTACAAGTTGCAACGCGAGGAGTATGATACGATTCATGAACATTGCTGAGTCCTTGCATGAGCAAGGAGCGGGGGAACCAAATAAGTCATGAACCTGTTGTTCGTGTGAGAGCGAGCGCGGGTACATGTGGGGTGAATCCTGGGTACAACGGTACCGAGGTAGGGTGACTCTCACCATCCGAATCCGACAGCTAACCTCGTAAGCGAATGAGAGAGGATGAAGGAAAGTGTAGATGTATGCTGGCTGTAGCAGCGAAGGCGCTGCAGCTTCGATCATGCAATTCGAAATGAACATGTCTTTATCGCTGAGTCTTTGCTATAGCAAAGAGCGGGGGAACCAACGGTCGGCAGAGCTGACCATGGGGTGAATCCAAGGCACCGTCTTGTACGGCGCTAAGGTAGGGCGACTCTCTAGGCCCGAATCCGACAGCTAACCTCGTAAGCGTCTCGAGAGAGGCAACTTGAACGTATTCAATGCACAGGTGCATGGCGATTTGCCGTGTCCTTAATTGAAGCCGCGATGGATAACCTCCCCCGCAGGCTTCTTTTTTTATGCCCAAATAAGGAAGTTCAAAAGTTAACTCCTTATGACGAGGTGCTTCAAAGATGTTAATTCGACGTCGAATCTTGCGTTCACCCTCGAAGTCCGGTGCTCATTTAGGTTTCGCCTAAACTCCGCTCCTCCTTCTTCGGGTTCACGCAACCTTCTCGGTCCTAAGAAGCCAACTTTTGAACAACATCTGAACAGAACATGAAAACCTGAATTCTTGAAAAGGGAGAATGAACATGAACGTCCTTATGGATATATTGCAAATCGTGATTGTCATCGGGCTATTGCTCTTGATCGTGAAGCCGCTCGGGACTTATATCTATCATATTTTTTCGAATGAGCCGAATCGGTCGGATCGGATTTTCGGACCGGTGGAGAAGGGCATCTACTGGCTGATTGGGCTCAAGAACAAAGGCGACATGTCGTGGAAGCGATACGCGCTTAGTCTATTACTAACCAACCTCGTATTGACGCTCATCGGATTTGGGGTCTTACTCGTGCAGCGCTGGCTGCCGCTCAATCCGAACGGGATCGACAATATGGAGCCGACGTTATCTTTTAATACGATTATCAGCTTTATGACCAATACGAACTTACAGCATTACAGCGGGGAATCGGGTCTATCGTATTTCTCGCAAATGATCGTCATCATGATGATGATGTTCACCTCGGCGGCGACGGGAATTGTGGTGGCAATTGCCTTTATCCGCGGATTAACGAAGAAGGGCACAGGCCTTGGCAACTTCTTCACAGACTTCGTGAAGGCTCATACCCGGTTGCTGATTCCGATGGCGATCGTGATGACGCTGGTGCTCGTTGGACTGCAAGTGCCGCAGACGCTGAATGCGACGGTGGAAGCTCATACGATTGCAGGAGAGACGCAGCAGATCGCGGTCGGGCCAGTCGCTTCGCTCGAATCGATTAAGCATCTAGGGACGAACGGCGGGGGATTTTTCGGAGCGAACTCTTCGCATCCATTCGAGAATCCGAACCCGTTAACGAACGTGCTCGAAATGTTAATGATGTGGTGTATCCCAGCATCGCTGACGTATACGTACGGACGCTTCGCTCGGAATCAGAAGCAGGGCTGGATCGTGTTCGCGGTCATGGGCATTTTGTTCGCAGCGTTCCTAAGTCTTGTCTATGTCTCGGAGAGCAACGGCAATCCAGTCTTGAATTCGATCGGCGCCGATACGTCGCAGGGCAGCATGGAAGGGAAGGAAGCGCGATTCGGTATTGCGCAATCCGCTCTGTTCACAACTGTAACAACCTCGGCCACGACGGGGACGGTCAACAATATGCATGATACATTAACGCCGCTTGGCGGTCTCGTACCGATGTCGCTGATGATGCTGAACGTGGTGTTCGGCGGTGACGGCGTAGGGCTTGTCAACATGCTGATGTATGCGATCCTTGCGGTATTCTTGGCAGGCTTAATGGTCGGTCGTACGCCGGAGTTCTTGGGTCGCAAGATCGAACCGCATGAGATGAAGCTCATCGCGATTGCGATTCTGGCGCATCCGCTCATCATTCTCGGACCGACGGCGATTGCGTTTTTAACGGATCTCGGATCCGGCGCGATTACCAATCCTGGGTTCCACGGGATCTCGCAAGTGCTCTATGAATATACCTCCTCGGCAGCCAATAACGGCTCGGGCTTCGAAGGCTTGGCGGATAACACGCCGTTCTGGAATATCACAACTGGGATTGTCATGTTCCTCGGACGTTATGTCTCAATTGTGGCCTTGCTCGGCGTCGCAGGTTCACTCGTGCGCAAGAAATGGGTGCCTGAGACGATCGGGACATTCCGTACCGACAACAAGCTGTTCGCAGGGGTACTGCTCGGAACGGTCATTCTCATTGGCGCACTGACATTCCTGCCGGTGCTCGTCCTTGGACCGATTGCAGAGTACCTGACATTAGGGTAGAGATCATTTAACGAGGTGAAAGAACATGGATCAGACCATGAAACGAAAATCATTAATAACTTCAGATATTGTGAAATATGCGCTAGGCCAGAGCTTCGTCAAATTAAACCCACTGATCATGATCAAAAATCCGGTCATGTTCGTGGTCGAAGTAGGGACGTTCATCGTCCTGCTGTTAACCTTATTCCCGTCCTTATTCGGGGCGGAAGCGAATTTCGGTTTTAACTTAACGGTATTCATCGTCTTGTTGTTCACCGTGTTGTTCGCGAACTTCGCTGAAGCAATTGCGGAAGGACGCGGGAAAGCCCAGGCGAATGCGCTCAAGCAGACGAAGAGTGATGTGCTGGCGAATAAAGTACAGCCTGGCGGCGGCGTGAAGCAAGTGCCGGCAACCGAGCTCCGCAAAGGCGACATCGTCGTCGTATCGATGGGCGAGATGATCCCTGGAGACGGGGAAGTGATCGCGGGGCTGGCAACGGTCGACGAATCCGCGATTACCGGTGAATCTGCGCCAGTGATGAAGGAAGCGGGCGGCGACTTCAGTTCCGTCACAGGCGGTACACGTGTCGTCAGCGACCAGATTAAAGTGCGGATCACGAATGATCCGGGCGAATCGTTCCTCGATCGCATGATCTCCCTCGTGGAGGGAGCAGAACGTCAGAAGACGCCGAACGAAATTGCGCTGAATATTTTGCTCATTACATTGACCGTGATCTTCTTGATCGTTGTGGTGACACTAGCACCGATTGCAAAGTATGTCGGAGTCGACTTGGAAATTCCAGTGCTTATCTCCTTGTTAGTCTGCTTGATCCCGACTACAATCGGCGGGCTGTTGTCCGCAATCGGGATTGCAGGGATGGACCGGGTGACGCAGTTCAACGTACTCGCGATGTCCGGTAAGGCCGTTGAGGCAGCAGGGGACATCAACACGATGATTCTTGATAAAACCGGAACGATTACATTCGGGAATCGGATGGCGAGCGACATGGTGCCTGTCGGCAAAGCGACGGTCGAAGAAGTATCCCAGTGGGCTGCGGTGAGTTCGATGCACGATGAGACACCAGAAGGCCGTTCTGTATTGGAATGGGTACGAAGAGAAGGACATTCGTTCGATGAATCGCTGGCGAAGGGTGCGGAGTTCATTGAATTCCGGGCAGAGACGCGGATGAGCGGCGCTGATCTCTCCAACGGCTGGAAGGTTCGTAAAGGCGCTATTGATGCGGTGAAGCACTGGGTGCTTGAACAAGGCGGCGTGATTCCGGCGGATCTGACGGACAAAGGCAATAAGATTGCTTCGGAAGGCGGAACACCGCTTGCGGTGGCAGTGAATGACCGATTGGTTGGGATTATTTATTTGAAGGATACCGTCAAACCGGGGATGCGCGAGCGGTTCGAACAGCTTCGCCGCATGGGAATCAAGACGATTATGTGTACGGGGGATAATCCACTGACCGCAGCGACCATTGCGCGTGAAGCGGGCGTGGATGATTTTATCGCTGAGAGTAAGCCGGAGGACAAAATCGCGGTCATACGCAAAGAGCAAGCTGAAGGCAAGCTCGTCGCGATGACAGGCGATGGCACGAATGATGCGCCGGCCCTAGCGCAAGCGGATGTGGGTCTCGCGATGAACAGCGGGACGATCGCCGCGAAGGAAGCAGCGAACATGGTGGATCTAGATTCGGACCCTTCGAAGATTATCGAAGTCGTATCGATCGGGAAGCAGCTGCTCATGACGCGCGGTGCGCTGACGACGTTCAGTGTGGCGAACGATGTGGCGAAATATTTTGCCATCATCCCAGCGATGTTCATGTTAGCTATTCCGGAAATGCATGTCTTGAACGTGATGGGGCTCGGGTCTCCGATGTCCGCGATATTATCGGCATTAATATTTAATGCGGTCATTATTCCGCTCTTGATTCCGCTCGCGATGAAGGGCGTGGCTTACCGGCCGATGAGCGCGAGCAAGCTGCTCAGCCGGAACTTATTGATCTACGGCCTAGGCGGCGTGATCGCACCATTCATTGGCATTAAGCTGATTGACCTCGTCGTCCACATCTGGATTTAGTACGGAATCGATAAGAAAGGGATGGAATATCCATGAATATGAATCTTCAGACAAATACAACGGTTGAGGTGCCTGCCCGAACATCGGTCGGCTCCATCGTCGCGATAGCAATTCGTGTCAGTCTCGTCTTTATTATCCTCTGCGGGCTGGTGTATCCGCTCCTGTCCACGGGGCTTGCGCAGGTGCTCTTGCCGAAGCAGGCGAATGGCAGTCTCATTAAAGACGCGAACGGCACGGTGATTGGGTCCGAGGTGATCGGACAGATGTTCAAGGATCAGAAGTATTTCCAAGGCCGGGTATCCAGTATTGAATATAATGCTGCGGGCTCAGGGTCGAATAACTATGCGCCTTCGAACCCCGACATGCTGAAGCGGACGCAGGAATCGGCGGCGGCGTGGACGAAGAGTAACCCGGATGTGCCGCTCAGCGAGGTACCGATTCAATTGCTTACGAATTCGGGGTCGGGTCTAGACCCGCATATCTCACCGAAGAGTGCTGAGGTACAGATTCCGCGGATCAGCAAACTGACGGGCATTAGCACAGAACAGCTGGAGAAGCTGGTGGAGAGCCATACGGAAGGCCGGGATCTCGGCGTATTCGGAGAGCCGCGCGTGAATGTCTTGATGCTGAATATTGATCTGCAGAAATTAATGAAATAGATGAGAGAGTGTCCACTTGATCCTTGCGGTCGAGTGGGCATGTTCAAATATAAGAATTTATAAGTTTCACAAATAAATTGTTCTTATATTTCTCGCTTAAACGCTTCCCGTCCTTGGAAGGACGCCGTTGGCGTTTATGCTTGATGGGAATCGATAAACCAAAGGAGTAGGGGCATGGAGCAGTTTCGGAGGAAAACACCGGAGGAAATTCTGGAGTCGATTACGCGGTTGTCGCGAGGCTATCTGAAAATATTGATCGGCGCGGTCAGCGGCTCGGGCAAGACGTACCACCTGCTACGCGAAGGACATCAGCTCGCGAAGCAAGGGGTGGATGTCGTCTTCACGGCGATCTCGACGCGGCAGCGGCCCGAGACGATGGAGCAGATTGGCGATCTGGAGCGGGTGCCGAGCATTCATTGGCTCAAGGATGGAGTCGAGCAGAAGGACATCGATCTGGACGCGCTAGTACAGCGTAATCCGGAGGCGGTGCTCATCGACGGCCTCGCACATCGGAATCGGCCTGGTGCGCTCCATGCCACACGGCTGGAGGATATCCAGTATTTATTGAAGCAAGGCATTAGCGTCACGACGACGGTCAATGTCTACGAGCTGCAGGAGGTTGCAGCGTTCGCGAAGCCGTATATCGGCTTCATGCCCGAGATGACCGTACCGACGGATACGCTCGAAATGGCGGATGAAGTTCGGTTGATCGACGTGACGCCGGAGACGCTGCTCAAGCGGTTGGAGGAAGGGCATTTGTCTGGATTGCAGCTGCCAGCAGACCTCTCTGTCTTCCGGCACGGCAATCTGGCGGTGCTGCGCGAGATAGCGCTGCGGCTGGTCGCGGAGGGCGTGAACGAGTCGCTGGAGCGGCATCGGGAACGGCTGGGGCTCGTCGGGCCGTCATGGGCCGCGGAGCGGATTCTCGTCGCAGCGCAGTATCACTGGAACGGCTCGATCTATATTCGAAGAGGCCAGCAGATTGCGAAACGGCTCAATGGCGATCTGCGCGTTGTCACCTTCGTGAAACCCGGCATGGAGCTATCGAAGGAGAAAGCGACGTTCAAGCGGTCGATCGTGAAGCTGACAGAGAAGCTCGACGCGCCGTTTGAAGAGCTATCGCTCTCATCGCAGAGGCATCTGCCGCGCACATTAATGAAGTATGCGCTCGATCATCAGGTGACACGGATCGTAATCGGGCATTCGAAGATGACGCGCTGGCAGGAGTTCCTCAAGGGTTCGGTATTGAACGGCCTGATCGCGCGAATGAAGCAGGTGGATATGTTCATCGTCGCAGATCGAGCAGAATCGGAGGGGGAACGGATCCTGCCGACCAAACGGTTGTCTTCGCGCGGGGATGGCGCTGGCGAGCAGGTTACGAGCGGCGAAGCGAAGCAGCCGCTAGGCAAGGTGCGCGTTCGCGGTCAGCTGAGAGACTTGGAGCGGAATCGCTATCGCCGATTAACGCAGGAAGAGATTGAGCGGGAAGTCGCATCGATGCAGCGCGGGCATTTCAAGGTCTATATCGGGGCTGCTCCGGGGGTGGGCAAGACCTATACGATGCTGCGGGAAGGCAATGAGCTGCTGCGCAAAGGGGTAGACCTGTGTATCGGCTACTTGGAGACGCATGGCCGACGGGAGACGGCGGCCCAAGTAGGCGCTTTGCCGCTCGTCCCAAGGCGGAAGATCGATTATCGCGGCGTGCAGATGGAAGAGATGGACACGGATGAGATTCTGCGCCGCAACCCCGAAGCTGTGTTGGTCGACGAGCTGGCGCATACGAATGTACCGGGCAGCGAGCTGAAGAAGCGGTACGAGGATGTCGAGCGGCTGCTGACCGCGGGCATCTCCGTCATCTCGACGATGAATGTGCAGCATCTAGAGAGCTTGAATGATGCGGTGGAACAGATTACCGGCATACGCGTGCGAGAGACGGTGCCGGATCATATTTTGCGGCTAGCTGATGAAGTAGAGTTGATCGATGTCGCACCGAAGACGCTGCAGCAGCGGCTGCGGGATGGACATATCTATCGCAGAGAGCAGGTAGAACAGTCGCTGAATCATTTTTTCAAGACGGGGAACTTGATTGCATTGCGTGAACTAGCCTTGCGGGAGCTGGCGGACGATGTGGATGAACGTCTGGAATCGTGGGAACGGAAGCCTTCGCTTCGCGGCCCCTGGCGTCGGAAGGAAGTGATCTTCGTCGGGGTCACGTTAAGTTCGAACGCGGAACGGCTCATTCGGCGTGGATTCCGTATCGCGTATCGGCTCAAGGCAGCGCTCTATGTTGCGTATATTCACACCGGGGGGCCGATGACGGTGGAGCAGCAGGAGCGGGCGAAGGCGATTGAAGCACTCACGGAACGTTTTGGAGGCACCTTCAAGGTTAGTCACGCCCCGCATGCGAGCAAGCTGGCAGACGTATTCATGCAGGAAGCGAACCTCGTGAAGAGCACGCAGCTGATTCTCGGGCAATCGGCTCGTCCATGGCATGTGCGTCTACTGCGTGGATCGGTGATTAACAAGCTGCTGCGGATGGCGCGGCATATGGATGTATTGATTGTGGCGAAGCATAGAGGACTCGCGAGAGATGGAAGAGTGATAGAAAAAGGTTAGCAGGGAGAAAGGCTGAAGCGAGGAGGCTTCAGCCTTTCGTGCATGGTAAGGGGAGGGTGAAGAAGGGGATTGCTTATCTTTTAGGCTTGTAGCCTTTGTAACCTTTGGAGCCTTTGGAGCTGGTAGGACGGCGGCGCTGTTTCGATTTGTTCGTCGATTGGCGCTTGCGTCTGCGGCGCCGTCTGCGTTTTTTTGAGGACCAATCGTCATCACCATCCTTCTTTTTGCCGGGAAGCAGGACGTCGGCCATCATTTTCACGACAGGTGCGATCTGGGAGACGCTCTGCATCACCTTCTGCACCTTCGACACCGTGCTCACAATCCCGTCAATGCCGCCCATACGGTCGATGAAGCCTTTGATGTCACCAAAATTAAAATTGAAAGGGAACTTGCTCGTACTGGCGACAGGCGTGACAGGGGTGACAGATGGATTAGCGAAGGGGACGAGGGAAGAAGACTGGGCTGCGTCAATGGCCGCTGGCGTCGTCTCCGGAATGGTCAATTCTTCTTGCAGGGGATGCCGATTATATGGATTACGCACGCCGGGGTACGGTGAGACGTGACGTGTACGCGCGGGATGGTGCTGCGACATGGGAATTTCACTTCCTTTATGGGTGGATGTATAGAATACTGTATGTGTTAGGCGAACAACATGACTGGACGAATGCCCGGTTTTTGACAAAAAATGTGGGCAGATTTTCGCTCTGTAGTGCAGGAAAACGGTAATGCTTGAAATAGATTTGCACTCTACGTTACAATGGGGGTAAGTACCAGTAGCTGGGGGATGAGATAAAGTGCAACTTAAGAAACTTAATGATAAAACAATCGATCAATTATTCGAGGCAGTGCTAACGCTCAAGTCGGTAGAAGAATGCTATATTTTCTTCGATGATCTATGCACGGTGAACGAGATCCAGTCGCTGTCACAGCGTCTGGAAGTGGCAAGAATGCTCGGCAAAGGCTGCACGTATAATCAGATCGAAGCGGAGACGGGTGCGAGCACGGCGACGATCTCGCGCGTGAAGCGCTGCCTGAACTACGGCAATGACGGCTACACGATGGCGCTCGAGCGGTTGGAACGTTAAGGCATGCGTCCGGGTATACTGATCATTGGCCACGGGTCACGGGATCGCGATTGGGTCGCGCTCGTGGATGAAGCTGTGCGACATGCGGAGCTGCCAGAGGGAATACCCGCCGAGGTTGTATTTCTGGAAATCGTCGAAGGGCGACTTATACAAGATGGCATAGACCGTCTCGAAGCAAAGGGAGTTACGGACCTGTTCGTGATCCCTTTCTTTGTGTCGGGCGGAAGTACGCATGTCGACGAGATTGCCTATGCGCTCGGGGTGAAGGATGCCCCGTCTACCGATACGGATCTCTTGCCGTTCCGCGTGCAGGCGCGCGTCTGGTTCGGGGAACCGATGGACGAGGATCCGATCGAGATGGCAGAGATCGCGATGGAACGCAGCCGCGCATTGCTGGGCGGACGGAAGCCGGAAGAGACGGTGCTCATGCTCGTCGCCCATGGGAGTGAACACCCTTTATTCTATGATCGTTATGTGGGCGGGTTACTGCGGGTGGCTGATCGCATTCAGCGTGAGATGAAATATGCTGCCATTGATTCGGCGCTACTGCTTCCGGAGCAATTATATGATAAGATAATAAGATGGCAGACAGAGACGGACTATACGGTGATGGTAGTGCCGTTATTTTTGAGTTCGGGCTATTTCACCAATCGTGTAATACCGAATCGTATTGGGCAGGCTGTATGTGTATATGACGGTCAGGCACTGTTGCCGCATCCGCTCGTATCGAGCTGGTTGTCGAGGCAAGTGAGACAGGTTATGCAGCGACGATGACCCGTACGAAATGAATGAAACAGGGGCATATACAATATGGGTATGGATCGAATCACGAAAAGAGCGAGGCTCATATATAATCCAACATCCGGCAGGGAAGAGATGCGGCGACGGCTCCCTGATATTCTGCAGCGGCTGGATCTCGCAGGCATCGAGACGACTGCGCACGCGACGATCGGCGAGGGCGATGCAACGGCTTGTGCGATCGATGCAGTGGAACGCGGCTATGATATGATCATTGCGGCTGGCGGCGATGGGACCCTCTATGAGGTGATCAACGGCCTGGCGCCGCTTGCGAATCGACCGCCTCTTGGGATTCTTCCGGTGGGGACGACGAACGACTTCGCGCGCGCGATGAACATTCCGCGGAATTGGAGCGATGCGTGCGATCTCATTATCGATCAGCGTACGCGGCCCATCGATCTTGGTCTTGCGGGTGATCGCTACTTCATTAATATTGCGGGCGGCGGCTCGCTCACGGAGCTCACCTATGAGGTGCCGATCAAGCTGAAGACGATGATCGGGCAGCTGGCGTACTACGTGAAGGGGCTGGAGAAAATGACGCGGCTTCGCCCGTCGGAGCTGATCATTCGCGCGGAGGGCATCGGCGAATTTCATGAGGAATTCATGCTCTTCCTGATCGCGAACAGCAACTCGATCGGCGGCATGGATAAGCTCGCGCCGAATGCGCGGATCGACGACGGACTCTTCGATGTCCTACTCGTGAAGAAATGCAACCTCGCGGAGTTCATCCGGATCGCAAGCCTCGCGATGCGCGGGGAGCATATGACAGATCCGCATGTGGTGCATTTCCGGACTTCGCATCTGGAAGTGACATCGCCGGAGTACGTCCAGTTGAACCTAGATGGCGAGCTTGGGGGCACGCTGCCTTGTAACTTCTCGGTGCTGCCGTCGCATATTGAGATTTTTGCGGCGGAGTAGTGCGTAGGACTACGTTAGTTGGTAAGAAGGAAACAGAAGTGAGCGTAAACAGTGGGGGATTGCGTTTTGGCTCGGGATGAGGCAAGGCGGGATTCCCTTTTACTTATAGATAAGAGGTTGTTTAAATGTAAAAGTTGGGCGGGGTTAGATAGATGACTAGAGGAAGACAGCGCGGGGGACAAGCCCGTAATCATAGCAGAAGTAAGGTGCAATCGCAGGCGATTCTCGATCTGCCGGTAGAGAAGAACGAGGACGTTGAAGTCGACATCATCGGCTTGACGCATGAAGGCGAAGGCGTGGGCCGCGTGGAAGGCTACACGCTGTTCATTGGTGGCGCCTTGCCGGGCGAGCGCGTGCGAGCGAAGGTGCTGAAAGTGAAGAAGCAGTATGGGTATGCGAAGCTGCTTGAGGTCTTGGTCGCAAGCCCGGATCGGATCGCGCCACCGTGCGAGATCTACAAGCAGTGCGGCGGCTGTCAACTGCAGCACTGGTCGTATGAAGCGCAGCTCGACTGGAAGCGCCAGCACGTGGTGGACAACTTGGAGCGAATTGGGAAGTTGAAGGTTGGCGGAAAAAGTGAGGGAGAGATCGAGGCAGGGATCGTGGTTCACCCGACGCTCGGGATGAATGATCCATGGCGGTATCGGAACAAGGCGCAGGTCCCGATGGGGATGGCGGAAGAAGGCGGCCTGATCGGTGGCTTCTACGCACGCAACTCCCACCGCATCATCGATATGGATGCTTGTCTGATTCAGCATGATCAGAACGATGATATCGTGCGCCGTGTGAAGGCCATTGGTCGTGACCTCGGTGTGACGGCTTATAACGAAGAGACAGGCGAAGGCTTGCTGCGCCACGTTGTCGTACGCGTCGGCTTCCGCACGGGCGAGCTGATGGTCGTGCTCGTGACGAACGGGGCCAAGCTACCGCGTGCCGAGTCATGGATCGAAGCGATCCTCGCGCAAGTGCCAGGCGTGGCGAGTATTTGTCAAAACATCAACACGAAGAGAACGAACGTGATTTTTGGCGATGAAACCCGCACACTATGGGGCCGAGATGTTATCTATGACTACATCGGCGACGTGAAGTTCGCCATCTCAGCCCGCTCGTTCTACCAAGTCAACCCGGTACAGACCGAGGTGCTGTACGGGAAGACGCTTGAGTATGCCGGCCTGACAGGCTCCGAGACGGTCATCGACGCCTATTGCGGAATCGGTACGATCTCGCTGTTCTTAGCGCAGCATGCCAAGCGCGTCTACGGCGTCGAAATCGTCCCTGAGGCGATCGAGGACGCTCGTGCGAACGCGGCACTTAACAGGATTAACAATGCTGAGTTTGAGGTAGGGGCTGCTGAAGATGTTATGCCACGCTGGTTGGAGCAGGGTGTGACACCGGATGTCGTTGTTGTGGATCCGCCGCGCAAGGGGTGCGATGAGAGGCTGCTTGAGACGCTGTTGACGATGCAGCCGGAGAGCATCGTGTATGTGTCGTGTAATCCTGCGACGTTGGCGCGGGATCTACGTGTGCTTGAGGATGACGGGTATTGTGTGAAGGAAGTGCAGCCGGTGGATATGTTTCCGCATACGGTTCACGTAGAATCGGTGGCATTGTTAGTGAGGAATGGTACAGAGAGCTGAGTATGCAGTGGTGGACGGGTTTGTGGAGTATAACAGGTAGTGTAAAAGTGTGGAACAGAGGCTTGAAAATAATAGAGTTGACTGATTGTTGACGAAATTAATAGATTTTATCAGGCAACACCTGATGTTGAAATCAGGTGTTTTTTTAAAATTGGTAGTTAATCTGGTAGAACTTTTATGAAGTGATCAATGACTAACAGCATAATAGTAAAATCGGGACCTGAAAGTCCTATTTTTCCATCAATTTATGATATTATTTATATAACTTTTAATATTAAGTTCGGAGGGTTAGGATTATGTTTCAACCGTACCAGCCAGAGTGGATAAAGGAATTAACCGGTAATGATGGTGGTACATAAAACCATACTCCTAATGGGTTTCCAAATCGGATATCTATAAAGGGGACATTGTTGATAAATGTTATCAATTAGCTAAGACCCTAAACCTTCAAGGAATTTTCGATCTCGACGCTAGTGTGGTTGGCGCACAAAAGGGAGTAATGGATATCATTGATGGGTATGGAATCGAGGATCTGATTTTGGGTATGGGGAGAAGACCTGAGGTTGTTTACAAAATGAGAATCGGAGGAACCATACTTACACTGCAGATGAAATGTTCCATATCCCTTTTCAATTTCGAGGTAGGGTGAAGACTAATAGATACAGTATACCAGGCTTGCCTTGGTGTATCTAGGAAGCTCAATGTATATTTGTTGGGAGGAACTTGACCGCCCCGACCTTAATACGATACAGGGTTCGTTATTCATGATGAAAGGTCTTTCATATCTAGATCTTTCTACTCCGCCAACAGCCATTACGTTGAAGGCTGAGAAATTGTTCCTAAGATTTTACGGGGGAAAGAACAAGTTAATCATTGGTTTGACGAAATTAAAAAATATTTGATTCTTTGGCCTTTAATGGCTTGCTGTTCCATTCGTGTTAAGCATCCTGAAGATGCTTTCAAACCCGAATACATAGTCCCACAATTGCTACTTCAATGGATTCGCCAATCAAAATATGATGGAATTTGTTATTTTTCAACCCGTATCGATAATATCACGGATGAGAATTTAGAACTCTTTCGAAACTATGCCTTCCCCGTTAAGGATCGTCTGGCACAAGGAATATGCCAAAGGCTCGCAAATAAATTTAAAATACGAACAAATGCAATTCCTTGGCAACTCTTTCAGTTACACAAAGAATCATCTGGAATTTTGGCTAGTGAAGTAAGAAATCACCCTCTAGAAATCGTAAAAGGTGTACAACCAATACCTTATTCTCGAACTGATTTCAGGCTATTTGAAGAGCTACTTATTTCATCATATGCTTAAATACTCGCTCGAGTTATATGACAGTGAATAGATAAATATAAACATTGGGGGGCCTGTATAGGGCATGCTGGAGGACAATGAGGGGACGTAATTACCTGGACCGGGAGAATGAAATTTTGGTATAACAAGCTTCTAATGAATACATTTACTATTTTTGGTAGTATGTAGTCCGAGTTGAAATGATATTTACGCAAATAAAAGTGGAAAAATTTTAATTTAAAAAAAGTTAAGGATAAATATAAAATGGAAACAATCCATGGATTTTTTGAAAGAAAATGAACCGATTTGGGGCAATGAAAAAGAGAGAATTATTAGATAATCTCCACAAGGAACATTTGAACTACATACTTTTGTTGGTGGGCAAATGGAACAAAGGGTATGGCTCATATATCCTTAATAAAATAGAGCTTAAAAGCTAAAGAATAGGTTTTAATCGAATACTAGCCATCGTGAAGGAAACGAACCCTAATAGTTGCTAGAATGATTAAATGGTTGTATCAAAAGGGTATTCATCAAGGAGTCAGGGATGTAGGATTAGTGCAGAAACTGGTGTGTAGGAGGAGAATATTTTTGAAATGGGATAGAGATAAAAACTCGGCTTGGAAAACTGTATTGAATCTGTTTAAAAATCCACAATTTTATTTTATTTTCGCAATTCTTCTTGCATTATGGGGGTTTGCAAATCCTTGGTTAGTTAGATCATACTTCCTTGGGGGAGTTGAAAATTATAGTGTACAGGAAGCAACTTATTCTGAGCAGGTAAAGTCTCCTTCGAACGATAATCAGCCAGATACGCAAGATACTCCTTATCCAACACATAAAGAGTTGGGACCGATTGGTGACTGGTTAGGTGGGACGTCTACACCCCTGCTGACACTAGCGGGGTTTTTAATGATTCTTGCTTCATTTATAGTTCAGCGTCAACAATTACTAAACTCTCAAAAAGAAGTTCATGAGCAAAAATACACTTTAGGTAGGCAACGATTCGATAGTGTTTTTTTTAATATGGTTCAACTACATAACGAAATTGTTAAGTCAATGGAGTACACGGAACTAAAATACAACCCACTTAACTATACAGATTTCCATAATAAAATCCCAGTACATAAGTCAGGTAAGGAAAGACTTATTGAATTGGTGAACGATAGTGGAATAGTTAGTAATATAGCAACAAAACAAGAATTAATGGATAAATTCGAGAAATTATATAACAAAAATGATGATTTATTAGGACACTATTTTAGAAATTTATACAATCTGATTAAAATTATTGATGAAAGTGAGGATATTATTAGATACAACGCAGATACAGGAGAACTTGATATGGATATGACAGATAGAGAAAGAAAGAGGTATATTAGAATAATAAGAGCTCAATTATCTTTTTCAGAGTTAATTCTTATCTTCTTCAATTCATTGACCGAAAATGGCAGAGAATTTAAAGAATTAATTGAAAAACATAAGCTCCTAAATAACTTGAAAACGGAAAAGGTCCCAAAAGCAATGCGAGATATTATTGAGGACATGGGCCAACATTAAGTACAAATTCGTAGAAGGAATAGATATACAAGAATATTAAGCTATTAGAGTTAAGCACCCCAAGAGGTGCTTTTTATATATCCATGCAGGGGATGAGACACAAATAATGAATAATTTACCATAATTCTTTTGCGTAAATAAAATTTAATGGGATTTTCTCAGCTGAATTAATTGAATCAAATAACAATCGTATATTATTTGTTGAATCTGGTTTATCAAACCCAAGCTTATGTAAACAAGGAATATTAGATGAAAAACTAAAAATGATACTTAAACGATGTTTTTTTAAAAATGATTGAGGTGATCTAATTTTGGAATTCAACTTTAGAGAGCATGAAAGAAATATGATTAATACTAATTTTGAAAAATTGCTATTAAAATATTTCAATAAGACAGAGCACAAATGCTATAAACAGGACTGCAATAAAATTGCTATTGGTTCACATGCTATTTCAAGAAATATATCGCTTGCAAGTATTTCAGTAGATGGGAATATGAAGTATTTTAAATCAAAACGAAGTGGAAAAGAAAGTAAAACTTTAATATTGGACGATATTGGTATGTATGAGGCTAGTAAGTTTCAAGGATTTTGTTTGGAACATGATGGGGGATTTGAGTTTCTTGGTAAAAATTCTTATAAGTATAACGTCAAACAAATATTGATGCAATGTTATAGAAGTATATGTTATTCCTTGTTTAAGATCAAACCTTTAGCAGATCAATTTAATAATGATTCATTTGATTTTGTTAGAGAACTTGTAATGAAGCCTTCTGTGATTGAGACATTGCTAACAGAAGTAGTTGCCGAATCTAACGATAGTATAGAAGTATTTACTGAAAAATTAGGGAAAGATAGAACCCTTATTGAATGTTTAAGGGGGAGATTGGAAGAACTTATAGATGAAGAAGTTCTTAGATTTTCCTATGAGTACGATAAATTTTATGACCTAAAACAAACATTGGAACAGACTCTAGAGATACTGGAAGAAACAAAAACAAACGAACCTTTGGTAAAGTTCGAAAGTTTGTCTGACCCGTTTGGGGTTGGATTTTTTTATAAACGAATTGATATGAACATTCCTGTGGCGTTGTTGAATCAACACTTAATAGACATTCGAGGAAATGCAACTTTTCTCTTTTTCACTGTAATACCATATGAAGATGGTACAGAGATTTATTGGATATTTGATAATAAATACAGGCATGTGTTTTTGAATGAATGGGAAAAAATGCTTATGAATGAAATTGAGATAATCAACAGAATTGAAAGTAGTATGATGCATTGTGAACAATGGTTTATTGATCCTAAAGTTATAAATAGGATTCCTCCTGAACGATTGAAAATTATAACAGAAGATATTTATTTTATACATGAAAGAAATCCATTCAAAGATTATGATTTATCGATTTTTGATGAATTGCGTTTAAATTTGCTAGAGAATCTTGATGAACAAAAAAAACTACGTGAAAAAAATAAGATTAATTCTATAGCGACTCGTGAACCGAGTCATGTCAGAGATAAAAAGCTTAGAGAATCAGTCCTAAAATCACCATCAAAAATAATTGAAAGACAAATTCGCCAAACATGAGGCTGTAAATTTCTTTGTGTAAACTCATAAGTTAAAATGAATTAAACTAGGGGAAAGGTTGGTATTAAGAGAATGACACAAGTGGCACTGTTAGCACGACACCTCCATGGTCGAGGCGAAACTCATTCCCTCTTCCAGAAAGCCACATGGTCTATAGAAAAATAAAAGGGTTCATTGAAATAGGGTGATGCACCGCAAGAGCAAGCTTGCCGAACAGCTCGGATGGCATGAAAAGTATTCAGGGAAGTTCGCTAAGGGCAAGATTCATTGTTCTTGTTCTTGTTGTAGGAAAAAGACGGGGGAAATGGGGTTCCCTAAGTTTGAACTAACCAAGCTGGAAAATAACATGGTTGAATGATTGTGGTTTTGGATAAGCTTGTTGAAAAGAAATAGATGTATTATGTTTGCTTAAACGGGTGCCAGACCGTTATAAGTGAAAAAAAATTGTGGGCTAGCCCACGGAGATGGTGCAATGTTTCGGTGGAGAAGAAAGCGGATCCAACGTAAGGCGGTCAACCTTTTTGGCGGTGGGTGATCGCTTTTTTCATTTGTATTATTACAACAACTATTTTAAGGGGCATTTAAGTGTCGAAGATCCTTTCTATAATGTCTTGGATATAAAAATAAGCCGCGCTGGAAGATCCGGCACAGCCTTGTCTAACCATTTCTCTTTTCTTTCTTAGGTGGCACCAATGAATCCAGTTTATTCGCTGCATCCCTGTCGGCTGATTGTAAGGCATGGCCATAGATGTTCATTGTGGTAGAAATATTGGAGTGACCCAAGCGTTCCGATATGAGTTTGGCATGTACGCCTTTGTTGATCAATAAGGTAGCACTCGTGTGACGAAAGCCCCCCAAGAGCCCCCAAAGGTCACACGAAAGTCACCCAAAGGTCACCCTTTCGATAGTTTATAGGGTTGATTTGATGAGCCTTAAGCAGGGAAATCATGTATACTTAACGAATTGTAATAGTACATGTCGAAACTTTATAAGGAGGCTATCAGAGTGAGCGTGCAATCCTATTCCGGCTGCCTGGTAAGCACTTTGAAAAAATGTAAGCAATCTTCTAAAGAGGCTGTAGATAATTTGGAGTCTTTCGACTCCTTTAAAAAGTATATGCATATTTCAAGGACTGTCGAAACAGAGTTAGAAGAGATTATTGTAAAATCAAAAAATGCTGAGCAATCACAGCTTATATTAGTATGTGGCGGTGTTGGGGACGGCAAGTCGCACACACTTGCGTACTTAAAAAGCAAGTATTCTTTCCTAAGCACGACGGAGTTTTATATACATAATGATGCTACAGAAAGTTTTGATCCGCAGAAGACTTCGATTCAAACCCTGGCGGAGTGCTTTAGAGACTTCTCAGATGAAGGATTGAAATCTGGAGCTATTAAGAAAGCAATTCTAGCAATAAATTTAGGAGCATTGAATAATTTTATTGACTCGGATTATGGAAGTCAATTCAGTCAATTGAAAAACTATGTGAACTCTAAGAAAATCCTTGAGTCCACAATAACCTCAAACAATTATGATCCTAATAGTCACTTTCAATTTGTCAATTTTAGTGATTATTATATGTTTGAATTAACTGAAACCGGAACAAAATCGGATTATTTATTCGGATTAATTAATAAAATTACTGCTCCATTACAAGAAAACCCTTTTTACAAGAGCTATCAAAATAACTGCATTAATAACTGTGTGGTCGCCGAACAATGTCCAATTAAAAAAAATTACGAGTTGATTGCGGAATCTAATATTCAGAATAAGGTTATTGATCTTATTGTAAAAGCCGTGATAAGTGAAAAGCTCATTGTCTCGTCAAGAGCATTTCTGAATTTTATTTACAATATTCTGGTTGCTCCCAATTATGAGAATTTGTCAGATGATTCGATTATGAAAGTAAATATGAATATCCAAATTAGCGAATATATTGAGCGACTATTGCCATTTTTGGTTTTTGCTCAACCGGATAGCTCAAATATAAACTATGCCTTGTCACATTTGAGCCCGACCAATTCGAGAAATGAACATATTGATCAAGTATTAATTGATTTTAAAACTGTTGATGATAAGACCGATTTATTTCATAAATACCTCAATATTGACTCATTACCATACCTTTTTAGTCTAATAAAAAAATATCAAAAAGATGAACAGCTAAAGTCACAATTGGAACGGGAAGTCGGTAAGTTGTTTGTTCATTTATCATATTTCCTAAATAAGGAACACTGGAATGTGTTTCATGATCCTGTTTTTGTTAAGTATGTATCATATCTTTACTGGTCAAATATCGGAAATACAGGAAAGTTAGCAAATCTATATAATATCGAACTCAAAGAAGCTATTTATCGTTGGAACGGGAATGGGTTTGGTACTTATATAAGTCTCAATGTTGGGCAACCTCAGAATTCTTATAAAACTCTTCAGAAGCTTGAGATTCAACCTTTAATAAATAAAGATGTAGCGAGTTGTTCAGAGAATCAGCTGTCAAAGTTTCTATTAAAGATTCCTGTTGCATTTAAAGTGAAAAACTCAGTTGGTTCAGCTGCTGTAGAACTAGACTATTCACTATATAAACTTGTTACAAAAATAGGTGAGGGTTATCGGCCAAATAAAAATGATAAACTACAATTCATTAACTTCGTAGATTTTATTAATAAACTTAGTGAGTTAGGAAACGGACGTGAAGAAATTATTTTTGAGGAAGTTCACTCGGCAAGTAAAAGTAGATATTCCTTGAGTTATGATAATATTTTCGAAAATTATACATTTACGGTGGTATAACATATGAGCTATCAACTGGACATTGATAAAATTAAGCAAAATTTTAACTTCTACGAGGAAAAAATAAGACATAATCCCAGTAAAGTATCGAGATTTTTACCATATACCTCAAAAAAAAATGACGAAGATAAAGTAAAGGACTTTGCGATGGTATTGGGGGAGTTTTTTCGTCTAGTTGAAAAGAAAAGAGCGGACGAAAACATCGTTTTTAGTGAGATTTTAGAAAAAATGCTAGCTAAGGTTACTTTCGATAAAGAGGGGGATAAAGAGTACTTCATTAACCTAGTTAATTCTATTTTTCAAACGGAAAACAATAAGACGTATATTTTCCATCCACATATTTACTTGTATCTAACTACTGATACTGAGACGAAGAAGATGGGACGGTTTCTATTTGATGTTCTGATTAATGAATCAAAACAAAAGGATATCGTTCTTCAAATAAATTTTGATACAACAGATGTTCTTTCAAAATTATTTGTTGAAGTATTACCCCAATTAGAGAGTTACCAAGACAATGAAAAGGCGACATATCATTGTGCAATACCTAATATTTCAACATTATTCACTAAAGATCTTAAATGGTTATTGGCACATCCAAACTTGTTTATACTTCATGTAGAGAAGCTATTGAAGTATTACTACTTTTTTTACGTATCCCAATTTTCGTTGTCATGTCAACGTTTTTTGACTGAAGAAGAACTTGAGATACAACCTATATACTTTAACCTGGAATGGGAGAGTACATCTAGTAACAGGATAAGTTATGAAAATGGTTGGAAAAAAATTGAGGCCCCAATTTCGGTATTATTCTCACATATCAATTGCCTGGAGTTCTTAAACCACAAGAAACATTCCGATAGTGTTTATTTTTATAATGACATAGTAAGAAAATTAAAATCTGTAGACGCTTCAGGTCGTATGAAACTGTTAAGTGAATTGGAGAAACTAATCAAGGACTATATGGATAAATTACCTGACACCAACTGGGAAGGTTTTAAATACAAGGATACTTATGATGATCCAGTGAAGAGCATGATTAATAAATTATTCAGAGCAATAGATTACCAGTTTAATGATAGTACTCGTAAAAAACAATATATAATGTATCGGCAATGGTTTGTATCTTTTTGCCAAAGCAACTTTATTAAGGTGAGAGGGCGGCTTGGGAAGACATTGAAGTTAACTCCAGAATACCTGTTATTCATTACTAATTTAATCATTAAAGATGAGCCAAAAATAAGATTGAAGAAATTGTTTGAAGGATTTAAGGAGAGAGGAATTGAATTTGATCGGGATTCACAGAACCAGATTATTAAGTATTTTGAGGCTATAAATATAATTGAGAAAAAAAGCGATAGTGGGGATGCAATCTATGTCAAATCCTTTTTATGATTATCTTGCAAGGAAGGTGGATGAATATTTCTCCAGTACATTCCTTCTTCCTGGTGATAAATATCATATTTATTTTGATCGTGATGAGCATGTTTCAGTGTTGCTTACTCATTTAAACGCACTTAGCAACAGCGAAACGTTTCATGTCAAAGATGAGAGCGGTCATATAGTTTACGAGACATTTTGTTTAAAATATTATGGTTCAAATTTAGTTGTGGGTTCGACGGTTAATGCAACACCGGACTATTTAACAAAGCTCCGTAATAGTGTTGGAACTGAAAGTAACGATATGCAGGAAACGTCATTTTTACTTATACATAATTCAAATTTAGATAGTTTGGTTCATGGTACAGATTCTTTTTATAAGGAAGGCATGCCTTTTCATATTAAGGTAGTTGAAAAAGATATTAAACAATTGTTAGCCACAACTTCTCTTAACACAACTGAGAAAAGAATACTTGAATTCATTGTTTCTAATAAAAAAGTAATGCGCAGTCAATATGAGGAAACTACCCTTTTTGATTTTATTGATGTACTTGCGGTGCTAAATCGATCTGAAATCTCAAATAGTGAGTATATGTCATTTGGGTTGTTCAAAGATAATGATATGGTGCTTCCTACATTAACTGATAAAGATTTCAAAGAACGACTTAAACTTAACCATGAGTTGTTTACTAAAGTTGATTCTGTCTACAAAAATGGAAATATTGACACCGAACTTGAAAAGTATTTTGATGATGAGGGAGTAGACTTATTATCAAACCCAAACTGGGCAGAGACTGAGTTTAATCCCGTTTATATATCCAATCGTAATAAGCAGAATGATAAAGGACTTGAGTACGTTGAAGGAAAGAAAAAGACCCAAGATGGGCTGAACTTTTGGGAGAGGCCCGCGGGCGAAAGTAAGTCAAAACAAAGGACTCGAAGTTTTCTCATCTTTAATCCAGAAAAAAAACAAGAAATTAACCTTGAGTTGAACTTCAATGACAAAGTCTTCAACAAGCATGCCAAGTTGGAGACTAAGGTTATTGGTGTAACCACCGATACATATGGGTCCAAGTTGAAAGTTAAAATTAAGGTGAATGAAGTAGAAAGTAAATTTTTCAGAATAACCTACAAAACGGAGACCTCAAATAAGTTTGATTTTAGGTTTGCTGTAGTTGAAGTTAATGAATCATTTCTTGCGGGGATTCAAACTTCTTATACTGTTGTACCTACTAAAGAGCCATATCTCTTAATTAGTTCTGAGGAAACCGAACTAATAGTGAACCCCTCTGAGAACGATGTCGAAACAAACATGATAACTCTTGATGGTAGGTCTGTTCCGCAGGTTAAGGTGACTACTGGTCAAAAAGTAATAATTAAAAAATCGCTAGATAGTGATAATGAAGAAGAAGCAATTCGCTTCAATATTTTGTTTAATGACACCTTAATTCCTTTTGCGGTTGAAGATATCGTTGAGCGCCCTGCGCCAATAACAGCATTTACAGTTTGGAAACAAAAGATGTTAAGACAAGAGCACTTCTATTATAAAATCGAAAACGAGAAAATGAAGATAATTTATGGAAATCGAGAAACTTTCGCACAGGGGGAATTTAAGAAAAGTTTGGAGCGGGAGTATGAGTTAATTCATTCTGATGGGCTCTATTTCCATGAAGGCGTTATAGGGTTACTAAACAAAGAAATTGAGGTTCCCGATAGTATTAGAAGCTCTTATTCGAATCTAATTACTTATTTTAAAACAAAAAAATTGTTACCCAGTCTGGCATATATGGATGAGGAATATAAAAGCCTGGTCGAGGTCTACATATCCTCGTTCATTGATGAACTAGAGCAGCTAGAAAACGGACAGTTAACTCAAAAGAGTCGTAATATAGGTCTAGTTGGAACTATCGACCGGACGATAGGAGAAAAGGAATGGTTATTTAGTCCGTTGCATCCTATGAATCTTGTTTTTCAAATTGTATTAAACAAGTTGATAGCTGGGCAAGAACTTCAAGACGAATTGTTGAAAACGTTAAGGGGAACTTTTTTAATTCCTCATGTTCGATTTGGAAATGATAAGCTCTATAAGGTTACAGATCAATCAGACTCATACGAGTGGAACACCTATGTAGATAATGATCTACCTAGGTACGAAGGTAATAGGTCATTCGTGAATAAATTAGTATATGAAAAGATTGAGGAGTTTATCGAGCACTTTAAGTATTTGTTTGACACTGATGAGCGTTCGCCCTTAAAAGTAAATGTAGTGAATATGGGGGATTGCCGTGAGATAACGCAAGGACTTTTAGAATTTTACAAGAGACAACTTAAAAAGAAGATAAGCAAAGAGAAGCTAGTACCTATTAATATAAATATTTATTCTGAAACTCCTGAGACAAATGTGTTTGAAGAAATTTCAGAATTATCAAAGGTTGAAGATATCGAGGAACGACTTGATCTAAAACTATCTGTAGACGATTACTTAGCAGAAGAAGTAATTAATATTTTTCATGACAAGGTAACTTTTTTTTCGAAAGATGCCGCTAATGATAAGTACGAGTATAGTCATGTTACTTTCTATCAAATGAAGAAAATTGAACAGATAGCCGACAGCAAGATGGTGGATATCCCAACGGGCCTATCCTTATTCGGACTGTCTTCAGGAGTACCGTCTGCGTTTGTCAACGGAAATTATTTAACTGGGTTCGGCAGCAAATCTTTGCCGGATAGCAATAACTTAATTCATCGTCTCGCTCCGCGAATGAATGCTTTGTTAAGAGTTGCAAGGAACTTAAATAGCTACCAGGACGACTCGGCGGTAGTTACTGCGATATCTTCCGAAGGGAAACATATCCTTAATAAGATATATGATTCAACTCACTGGGTTACATTCGTAGAACCTCGTGTAGACTTGAGTTTTTTTAAAAATGACACAAGAAATAACGATTTATTAGTTATTCACTATAACGACCAATATACAACTTCTAACGCCTTGGATGCTATTACTGTAACTCGGCGATCGAAACAATACCAAGTACTTATTCAGGAATTTTTGGCTTCAAAAGGCGTACCTATTCAGGAAGATGTAACAATAAATATTATTAATCTTTTCAACGCACTAAATGGTAATTGGTTATTGCGTTTGCTTGCCCAGAATAATCATTTTCCAAAAGAAAAAATTAGTATTCTCTCTGCTGCTAAATTGGCACTAGCATTCCTATGGACTTCTGACATCATATGGATTCCGATTTCTATGGAGGAAGTGCTTAGGATCTCTGGTGGAACTGGACTTAAGCAAGCAGAGGGGTTATTCTCGGCGAAGAATTTACGTCAACATGGCTCGTATAGTGATGACTTACTTTTCATTGGAATTGAAACGTGTGATGGTAGCAACATTAAAGTCCATTTATGTCCAGTTGAAGTGAAAATCGGAGTTAATAGTAATGTTCAGGCTAAGGCCATTTCGCAAGTAAAGGAAACTCATCGACTTCTTTATGAATTTTTGACAGGGGATGCCCCATCGGCCATGATCTATCGCAACTTTTTCATCCAGTTGGCGTTGGCCAACCTGGAGAAATTAACTATTTATGATGTTTGGCCGGAACAAAATTTTAGAAATAAAGTTGATTATGTAATTAAGGAACGGCTTTTGAATGATGAGTATATCCTTTCTAATGAATTTAAAGAAGTCTTAGGAGAAGGTCTTGTTATTTCCTTCAAGCGTGATCTCATCTTTGCAGAAGCAAAAAAAATTGATGATGTAATGTACATCAGCTACCCGGAGAAGACTGGGTACAATTTCGTTACTACAAGCGTTGAAAATTTGAAAGCTGCACTGCACAATGGCCAGTCCAGCATCGATAAAAATTTGCTTTTATCAAATTGTCATAATAAATCGGATGCGACTACTGTTATTTCTTACGTACACGATAGTAACGAGAGTATAACACCTATTTCTGAGGCTAATGTACATTCTCCTGTAGCTGAAGCTTTACCTTCTGATGAAGATAAGCCGTTAGAAATTTTATTTGGAACGAATGTAGAAAATGGTGATAATGTCACCTGGTTTCCAACTTCTACAAATAAAGTCCTTCATACGAATACAGGTATAATTGGAACAATGGGGACGGGGAAGACACAATTCACGAAATCACTTGTAGCTCAACTTAAAAAGAACTCTGGTCAAAATCTATATAAAACACCAATTAAGGTTTTGATTTTTGATTACAAAGGAGACTATATAAAAGATGATTTTGTGAAGTCAACAGGAGCTAAAATTTACGATTTATTTCATTTGCCATATAATCCTTTGTCTTTGTTTGTTACCCAACCGATAAAACCTTTATTACCGGTTCATACCAGCAGTACTTTAACTGATACTATTTGCACTGCATTTAACCTTGGTCCCGTTCAGACAATAACCTTAAAAGATTTAATTATGGATGCGTATGCAAATAAAGGGATTTTAAAAACTGACTCGTCCACTTGGAATAAACCCGCTCCAACATTCAATGATTTGTTTGAGTTGTTTTCACAGAAAGATGGATTAAAGATAGACAGTTTGTACGCAGCACTAAAGGAATTATACGATACAGAAGTGTTCGAGCCTGATTCAACAAAAACAATTCCATTATTTGATTTAATTGAGGGAATAACTGTAATTAATTTGTCTGGCTACAACGATAGTATTCAGAATTTGGTTGTCGCAATTACTTTGGACAACTTCTACAATCAGATGCAGATGTCCGGGCATAGTAGGATACAAGGCAACATAAGAGAAATTACAAGAATGATATTGGTAGATGAAGCTGACAACTTCTTAAGTAAGGATTTTAAGGCAATTAAGAAAATCCTGAAGGAAGGCAGAGAATTTGGAGTAGGTACAATTCTTTCGACCCAATTTTTAAGTCATTTCTCAACGAACG
Source organism: Paenibacillus guangzhouensis (assembly GCF_009363075.1). Lineage (NCBI taxonomy): Bacteria > Bacillati > Bacillota > Bacilli > Caryophanales > Paenibacillaceae > Paenibacillus > Paenibacillus guangzhouensis. The sequence continues at coordinate 6,380,663 of NZ_CP045293.1, forward strand.
ATAACGATTATGCAAACTATATCTTAACTTGGGTCCTCCATAATGTTTCGGAATTGAGTAGTAAAGAGATAAGAATGTTATTTAATACTCAGTCCAAGACCGAAGAAGAAAATATTATGAGTCAGATTAAAAAGTTAGAAAAGCATCATAGTGTGGTTAAGGGGATTGGCAAGGAACCGATACTGATGAGAGATAAAGCTTTTTGGGAGTTATTTAATTATTAATTTATTCAGGATGCCCTTTTTGGGCATCTTTTCTTTATTGACCGCTAATGTTTAATTATGTACAATAGGATATAGAGACTTCCAAAATAGAATTACAAACTTCCAAATTCGGAGGGAAAAAATGCAACAGCATCTTCCAATGTTCTATACATTTCCATCCATTCGTGGTATACAGGCAGGGCGGGAATATTACATAACCATGTGCCCGTTAAAACTAATACCAAGAATCTTCCTTTTTGACGAAGAGGATATTGATCCCACCGTAAGATCTCAGAGGGTTTTAAATAAAGCACGAGTACCTGAGATTGCTGAATATCTTATTAATAATTGTAAGGATTACGTTTTTTCGGCCATTACCGCTTCAATTGATGGACTGGTAGATTTTGTACCTTTATCAGATGATCCTGTCAACTACAATATTGGTATTATTAAAGTTCCTATGACATCAAAAATTGTAATTAATGACGGGCAGCATAGACGTGCAGCAATTGAGGCAGCCTTAAAAAAGAAGCCAGAACTTGGGGATGAAACGATCTCTGTTGTTTTCTTTCTAGACGAGGGCTTGAGAAGATCACAGCAAATGTTCGCAGATCTTAATCGCTATGCTATTCGACCCTCTGGCTCCCTAAATATCTTATACGATTACAGAGATCCAGTAGCTGAAATCGCTAGACAACTATCGTATGAACTAGATTTATTTGATGGACTGACTGAAATGGAAAAGACAACCATATCGAATAGATCAACAAAGCTATTTACGTTAAGTGGGTTGTATCGTGCTACCAATGAACTGATTAATAATAAGATTGACAAACCTTATGAAGAGCTAAAAGAAATATCCTTCAAATATTGGGCAGTAGTCGGTAAACATATTAAGGAATGGAATAGTGTTAAGGAAGGCGTTGTAAAGGCTTCTGAATTAAGAAAAGACTATATCAACGCTCATGCTATTACATTAGTAGCCTTGGGTAAGGTTGGTTATTGTTTATTAGATGAATTTCCTGATACCTGGGAAAAGGAACTGGAAAAGTTACAATTAGTTGAATGGTACCGTGGAAATAAGTATTGGGAAGGTCGCGTTACTGTTGGTGGGAAAATTTCCTTCTCGAGAAATAATCTCATTTTATTAACTAGTGCACTCAAAAAGGTACTAGGGATTCCGCTATCTACAGAAGAGCAAGAGGCGGAAAGATCTTTACAGTCAAGTAATTAGTGTTTGACGGAGGAGCTATAATGAGCACAGCATTTAAAATAAATAAAGAATACCTACAGGAAATAAATGAACGAATTCAAGATTTGTATTTATCAGACCATATTCCTTGGATTGTGGGTTACAGTGGGGGCAAAGATTCCACGGCAACGTTGCAACTGGTTTGGAATGCCATAAAAACTTTACCAGAGGAAAAAAGAAATCACAAAGCTATACACGTCATAAGTACAGATACGCTTGTAGAACAACCAATTGTCGCGGCGTGGGTAAACAACTCTTTGAAAAAAATGAGAGAAACCGCTGTAGCAATGGGTATGCCCGTTACTCCACATAGATTAACTCCAGATGTATCAAATTCTTTTTGGGTTAATTTAATAGGTCGGGGATATCCTGCGCCGCGGCCGACCTTTAGATGGTGTACAAGTCGTCTTAAGATTGATCCATCTAATAAATTTACAACGGACCTTGTTAAAGATTTTGGTGAAACAATTTTGGTTCTAGGAACGAGAAAAGCGGAAAGTACAAGACGGGCAGGAACCATGAATAAATACGAGAAGCATAGGATCAGAGAGTGGTTAAGTCCTAATGGCAGCTTGCAAAATTCGTGGGTATTTTCCCCAATTGAGGATTGGACGAGTGATGATGTGTGGTTGTACTTGATGCAGCATACAAATCCTTGGGGAATCTCCAACAAAGATTTGATGGCTATGTATCGTGAGGCTACAAACGATAATGAGTGTCCATTAGTGGTAGATACTTCAACACCGAGCTGTGGGAATAGCAGGTTCGGTTGCTGGGTATGCACGTTGGTATCTTCGGATAAGTCGATGGAAGCCATGATTCAGAATGATGATGAGAAGGCTTGGATGGAGCCGCTTTTGAAGTTCCGTAATGAAGAAATTGGTATGCTAAATGAGAACGGGAGAATAGATGATCATGATAAGAGGGACTTCCGAAGAAAAGGGGGAGCGATTACTTTAAAAAGGAGCGGTACTGATGTAACTCCAGGTCCTTATCTTAAAAGTCATCGTGAACATTTACTTCGCCGGCTACTTGAAGTTCAAGAGGAAGTTCGTGAATTAATGCCGGAGGACATGGAAGGGCTAGAACTTATCGCACTAGAGGAGATAAAAGAAATTCAAAGGATTTGGGTTCAGGATAAGGCGGAATTTGATGATGCTGTCCCGAAAATCTATCATGAAGTTACAGGAGCAATTTGGCCATTTAATGATAAATATAGCTCGTTTGGTCGAGAAGAGTGGAGTATTCTCGAGGAGATAACTGAAGGCAATCATGTCACTATGGATTTGTTCTCTTCACTGCTATATATGGAGGAGCAACATACCACTCTGAGGGGAAGAAAAGCTGTCCTCAGTGAGATCGAAAAACATATCAAAAGATGTTTTTATGAGGATGCTCAAGATGCACTTGCGTTTAAGCAGAACCAAGTTGCACTTAGGGATAACGCTAATCCGGATGAGTTAGCCAGCCAACTTGAAATGGAGTCAGAAGATGATTATTAAATCAATTAGTCTTTGCAACTTTGGTGTATACGCAGGGGTACAACAACTAAATCTAGCTCATGATGGGAAAGGGAAAGGCCAGGTCGTAACACTGGTTGGTGGACTGAATGGGCGAGGAAAGACCAGTATCCTTGAGGCTCTCCTGCTGGCCTTTTATGGAAATCGCTCTCCCAAAGTAAGGGAGAGTGGACGCAGTTATTCAAATTACTTGGCCGAATTAATTCATGGTCGTGGAGTTGAAGAACTGGAAAGTTGGGTGATACTTGAGCTAGAAGTTCCTCTGGACAGCTCGGTAAGCAATATCAAACTAAAGCGTTCTTGGGGAAAAAAGAATGTACGGGTGACGGACTTCCTACAGGTATGGCGCGATGAACGAGAAGATCCATACCTAGCGGAGAATTGGGATAGCTACGTTGAAGAATTAATACCGTCCGCTATAGCAGAGCTATTCTTTTTTGATGGTGAACGGATAAGTACTCTGGCCGAATCTGATGAAACAGTGGAATCATTGCGAAAAGCCATTCAAACGCTTCTAGGTATTGAGACTATTGATAGGCTTACAAAGGATTTGGAGCTTTTAATAAAAAGAAATAGAGCTGTTTCAGTAAATACTGAATTAAAAGATGAGTTACAGGAAATTAACGAGTACCTTCAGTCTATAGAGCTGAAATATAGTCATGTAAACCAGGAAAGAAGTAGTTTGAATTCGAAAATGCAATATATGACTCAGCAATTGGAGCTACTGAAAAAAGCATATGGTGAAGCTGGGGGAGGATACTTTGATAATCAAGGTAAACTTCTTAAACGTCAAGGGGAGCTCCATATTGAATTAGATGAGCTAAAATTAAGTGTAGGCTCTGTTCTAGCGGGTGCTTTTCCTTTAATTCTTGTTGAAGACCAGGTTAGGAAGGTTAAACAAACTGCTAAACGCGATTTGGTAAACAATCAAGCCAAGGCATCTTTATCTTTCATTAAGAATATCTCTTCAGATATTATGTCGAGCATCAATATTCTAGAGATTGACAGTATCGAGAAAGATAAAGTACAACAGCTGATCTTATCGAAGATAGCCGGAGTGGAACAATCAGCAAAAGAGGATCCTCTATTTCCGGTCGGGCTTACGATGTCGAATCAACTGGATAATATATTGGGCCTTTTAAGCTTAGAAAAAACAAATGCCCGGGAATTGATTAGTAGATATGAAGAGATTGATCACGAACTTTATCAAATAGAAAAGAATATGCCATCCGATCCGGATGTCGATGCTCTCAAGGATTTGCTAGAAAAGCAGAAAGAAACAGAGATGACCATAGGTGAGTACTCCAGGGCCATCTCTCAATATGACGAAGAGTTGAGATTGTTAAAAATTGAGGAGCAAAGGGCCAAGGAAAAGATCGTGAAGATGAGTACTTTGAAGGCCGAAGCAGACGAGACAGAGCGCATGATCAAATATGCCCTTCAGACTCAGCTGAAAATGAAAGTTTTTCGGGATCGATTAACAGAGCAGAAAGTAAATAAATTAGCGGAGTTTATTTATGAGGCGTTCAAATTATTAACCCATAAGAGCAGCTTGGTCTCGCAGGTAACTGTAGACGCAGAGAATTTCAAAATAAAGCTTTATGATATAAGTGGTGCAGAAATTTCTAAGTTTAAACTGTCTAGCGGTGAGAGGCAAATGTTGGCTCTTGCGATTCTATGGGGGCTAGCAAAAGCATCTGGTAAAACATTGCCTGTTGTCATAGATACACCAATGGGGCGGCTGGATTCACTCCATCGGATTAACTTCGTAGGGAAGTACCTTCCTAATGCAAGCCATCAAGTTGTTGTGCTTTCCACGGATACTGAAATTGAAGGAAAGTACCTAAAGATGCTTTCGCCATATGTCGGCAAGAAGTATTTATTGATATACGATGAAACAAACCGGGCTACCGAGATCACCGAAGGATACTTGCTACCTGAAAATGAGATGGAGACACTTGTATGATTGTGAAACAAATTCGGCTTTCGAACAAAGCAAAAGAGCAGTTAATTCGACTAAAGGCGAAAACAGGTATCCAACAATGGAATATCTTATGCCGTTGGGCGCTCTGTCTATCAATAAAAGAACCAAACCCACCGATGGACATTGATTACCCAGCGGATAGCAACGTCGAAATGACTTGGCAGGTTTTTGGTGGAGAACATCAAGATATTTATGAGGCTCTAATTATTCAACGTTGTTTGGATGATGGTTTGGGAACTGATCCGAATGTGCTTGCAAAACAGTTTAGGTTACACTTACACAGAGGGATCGGACGACTCGCTGCACACGGTTCTAGGCTTAAAAAATCTACGGATCTATTAAAGGTAGGTTTAGGAAAATTCTAGGAAAGAAGAGATTTGATGATGCCACTTTACCTTGACTTTAATGCAACAAGCCCTGTTCATGATGAAGTGTTAGAAGTGATGGTTGAAGCTTACAAGAATAATTTCGGAAACCCCGCCAGTAGGACGCATCATCACGGGCATCAAGCAAAACAACTAGTGGATAATTCACGCAAAAATATCGCTGCGGTTCTTGGGGTGGTCCCCAATGATATTATTTTTACTAGTGGCGCTACTGAGAGCAATAATCTGTCCATTCTTGGGCTTGAGGAATTCGGTGTAAAACAAAATAAAAAGCACATTATATCTACAGTTATAGAGCACAGTTCAATTTTGGAACCACTAGAGCATCTATCCAAAAAGGGCTTTAAGATTGACCTTGTTCCAGTGGATTCATCAGGAAGGGTTTCAGCTGAGGATATTATAAACCGTGTTACAGACGATACCTTACTAGTTACTATTATGCATGCTAATAATGAAACTGGGATTATCCAACCCGTGAAAGAAATTGGCGATGCCCTGGTTGACCGTGACGTATTTTTTCATATTGATGCAGCTCAGACCTTTGGAAAGCTTGTTGATGAATTGCAAGAAGTAAAATACGATCTTTTAAGTATAACAGCTCATAAGATATATGGACCCCAGGGAATTGGTGCGCTTGTTTTTCGGAATAAAAAATATAAGCGTCCACCAATTACTCCATTGATGTATGGTGGGAAACAAGAAAAAGGACTAAGGCCGGGTACCTTGCCTGCTCCGTTAATTGCAGGGTTTGGTAAAGCAGCAGAGTTGATATTATCTAATTATTTAAATTGGGCCAAGGCTGAATTGATTATTAGACAAAGTATTATAGAACAGCTTAAAGAAGTAGAATATACTATAAACGGTGACATTTCCTTATGCTTACCGAATTGCATTAATATCAGCTTCCCTGGAGTAGACTCGGAGGCGTTAATGTTATGTGTTAGACAAAAATTATCGTTATCAAATGGATCAGCATGCACCTCATCTGAATATAAACCAAGCCATGTTTTATCCTCAATGGGAGCACTAGCTGAAAACAGTGTAAGGATATCTTGGGGACCTTACTTAGAAAATGTTGATTTATCAGAAATGATACTTTTTATAAAAAAAATTATTTAGATTAAAAAGAAGCTGTGACTTACATAACAGCTTCTTTTACTAATGTTGAGAATAACTTTTCAAAATAACAAATAAGTTCAATAATCTTCGGATCTTGTTGAATTTTTTGATCAGAAATATAATCAGTGTCACTTATTATTACCTTGTTAGTTTTTCCTGGCTTTTTTAATTGTCCAGCAATCCCTATGCTCATCTTTTGAGTATCGGACGAATGTTTTTTAGGTATGTATGAACTGTTTTTTTGTAAAAACGTCTCTATATCTGTGAATAGTGGCTCATGATCTTTAATCATAAGGGGAAGTACAACATCTTCAAGTTTCCCCATCCCATCTCCTTTTTCAAAAATGTAACAACCCAAGAATAACTCTTTATTATTTTTCTCCTCATTACAGATAATATCTAAATTAGATATTTCTTTAATTAATGGGAGGGTTTTGCTATACTCTTCTTTAAAAATATTTACTACAGATTCAATTCCTTTGTCGTCTGCATCATTAGTAAAAACAAAGGAGATATTTGTGATTTCAGTATCAGTTGCTGGTACTTCTAGAATATCAAGGTACTTGCCTATTAAGTCCCGTACTCTATCGTGCTTAGTATTTCCTCCAACACTGTATAATAACACAATTATTTTATCCTTATAGAGTATATCCATAGGCAGTAGCGGGTAGTAATTTTGTAAATTTAATTGGTTTAAATCATGTTTTTCTATTGCGTTCTTGAAAATTGCATTTAGTGGATAAGGTGCTTTGCCTATTTTTTCTCCATAATTTCGAAAATTCATAGTTCGTAAAACCCTGTATATAAAAGCGACGTCGTGGGGACCTTCACATAGAATTAATACTACTTTCATAAGCCACCTCTAAGATCCAAGTCAAGATTCTCAATCAGCCTTGCCAAACTAGGGCCAGAATAGTAATTTGAAGTTATTTGGCTGTTCTCATAGTTAAATCTATAAGCAGATATGAATGAATTAGTCAAACAGTTGTTAACCAAAGCATTAATGCATTCTTTGCTATGAGAGGTAACAAAAATCTGCACATTAAATATTTCAGCAAGCTCACCGATGAATTTAGAGAATTCGACCAATAGGGAGTGGTGTAATGCATTCTCTAATTCATCAATGAATATTACTCCATTCTCAACTGCGGCAAATTGAAGAGATATGTGGAATATCCTCTGGAAACCTTCTCCAAAATTTGTGATATCCACTGCTGATTTGAAATTTTTATGGTTTACAAGGAAACGCTTCATCTCCCCTGCTAATTCTATATTTTCTATTCCGCTGTCTAATCGTGAATTAATAAACTTAACTATACGTTCGATATTTCGAGTTTCTACACTTTTTTCATGTAATCTGATTAGTTCTTCCTGATTTTGCATTGAAAAGGGAGTTGTGTAGGTTGAGAAACATAATTGATGTATTTTATCATAGAAGATTTCATTTTCTTTCTCGATAAAAAGTCTTGATTGCGTAGTGAATGTTCTATCCTCTACGGTTGCTATTAAATTCAAAGAAGTGATATACGAGTTTTTATTTAGATTATTAATACTTTCTTCTTCTTTAACTAATTTTGTTGATATAGATTTACCTTCGAAGTTACCAGATATATTAATTTCATCAGGAATAACGGAAGAAAGCCATGAAAAATCTAACTCATCATGAAATTTTCCTCTTCTTCTAAATACATCATAGTAACCGAAAATATCATTTAATCGCGTAAGAAAGTAAAGGGCTTCTAAAAAACTAGACTTACCCGTATTATTGATTCCAGCAATAATATTGATCTTATTCAAATTTTCTACTCTAAAGTTCCTGAAGAGTTTATAGTTTTCAATGTTTACAGAACAGAAATGATTTGTTACTTTTTCAATAAGTGTATTCTTTAACACTACAGTATTTTTACTAAAATCGTTGCCTGTTTGAGGAGATATACTAATTGCTTCAAGTAACTCTTGCTTATCTTTATAGTTTAAAGCTTTATCAACTGATTTAGTATTTTCCATATACAGAAGAGTTCTTTCGTCATCCAAAATTGAGCGAAGATTTCTTATATCGGTGTAGTTTTTGATTATACGTTCACCGGGAGAGTTATCACCGTTAGTGTTATCGTCTAAATCTTCTTCATCAATTGATAACCAATTAAACAATCGATTAAGGTTCTTACTATTACTTGCTTTTAAGTTTTCCTCATCCCATTCAATCCATGCTCTAAGATTCGGGCTTTTGATAATTTCTTCAAAAATTGTGTACATATCTGGTTTAAATTGCTCCCCGAATTCGCAGATTCGGAACTGATCTATTAAACCTAAAGTTCTTAGTGCACGTTTAATAGTTCCTGATTTAATCCCTAGAGTATCTGCAACGTCCTTCTCATTTAGTTTTTTCTCATGAATTAAATAATGGAGATATTTTGCCTGATTCCAAGCAGGCCAGCTTTTTGTACCGCTTATATGTTTTAGGCCCATAATAATTTGATAATTTTCAAGACTTTTTTCTGAATAGACCACGACTGGGATTGTAGAAAAAATGCTAGGATCTAGCCCTCCAATATCTAAACCAAGTTTATAACGTTCGTATAAAACTTTTAATGTAGAGACACGACGATTACCTTCGATTACTTCATATTTGTCTTCTGATAAATTAGTTACCTGGATTAAATCTACAGGCAAATACCCATTTTTTGTAAAACTCAGAAGCAAATCATCTATGTTTTCATTTTTGTTCCCTGTAACAAGAATTCTTGTTCTAGTTTGTAAAACAGGGTCAGTTATATCTTCAATTTTTTGTCCAAATTCAATCTCATGAACTAAGCGGAAATTTTTGGGATCTAGATATAGATTATCAATGTGGACTTCTTTGTGCTCATAAGCTTTATCCATCATTAGGGTGCAACCCTCCTTTGTGATATTAATATAATAGTAGCATTTTCCATTCGGTTATGAAATGGATATATTCAATTATAGCCTTATATGATTAGAAATAACCCATAAAAACCAATATGTTTTATTGTTAGAATATAGGCTGAATATCTAGGAATCTTAAAGCCTTTACTTACTATAAAGCCTAATTATGTTATTTTGTTGATGAATTATGTCAACAAACAATAAATCAATTTTGTTACGATGCATGTAGAAGGGTTAACTTATAGAATCTAAGCGATTCAATTCAATAAAATATTTACAATAACTCCATCGATCATTCAATTCACACCATTGTTAGTTTCAGGAAAATACTTTATCAACATAAACCAAAAGTATATATGAGAATTAATTTTAGAATAAGTGTCCTATTCATTATTTCAGAGCTACGTATACGAAAATCTCGTAATATTTTCACCCTGTTCCTCCACATATAAATAAGCGAAAATACGATCAGTGGCCAAGAACATCGAGGCACATGGGATGGGTTACTTCGCCTATTAAGTGTACCTATCCCAACTTATTCCTCAATGATCTTTCCACAGGAAGTTGCGGGGGCCGTTAAGGTCATCCGCATGATCCCAAATTATAGTGTAGGAGTAGATTGAGATGGCGATCGTCCAAGTGAGATCCACGAATCCGCAGTTCTCGTATTTAATTAAGAAAAATCCGAATTCCGGCATGATGCTTCGCTCGATCCGCAGAGGTATGACGTACGGATGGTACACCGATGACCAGACCTATAACGTTTATTTTAAAGACGCAGACAATGAAATTTCCTATAAACAGCATGAGCAGGAGAATTTCGAATATCTAAATGTATCGAGGTACAACACGCCGTTATTTCCTCTTAATGCTATTAATGAATTCTTCTCCGCGCCGCTTAAGGCACAAGACGAACGAGATGTAGAGGGTTATGAGCATACCTTCTTTATTAATATGATACATATCGAACTGATCCGGTATATTGAGTTTTTCGAGAAACATTTGAAAGATTTCTCTTTCGAAATCACCCACCAGGCCCATAAGAGCTATTCGCTCACCGTTACGACGAAGGAGAGCCTGTATCAGCTGCTGCATGCGGTCAGTGTATTATGCTTATTCCTGTCCATGTTCGGCAACGAGTACATCGATATCTCGGACAGCATTCTAGATAAGTACATCAAGAGCATGAATGTGATTGATGCACCATTCTATATTCGTAGCCTGTTCGTACGGAACTTCTTGTCTTCAAGAGATCGGTTTCATAAATACAAGGCAGAGCTTGAGAAAACGGAGCGATATGACATTCAGTTCGCCTACGGAGGTACGGCACTGCAGCGAAGAAATTATATCGGAAGCGCACTGGCTTTTGACAAATCGATCTTGGATGTAGGGTGTGGAGAGGGATTCTATGCGCTCCCTTTTGCGGGGAAAATAGAAGGCAGCTACTATGCGGTGGATATCCATGAGGAGTCTCTGGAGAAGGTAAGGCGTAAAGCTGAGGCCAGGGAGATCGATAACATCGTCATATTCGGCTCGATCGATCAGTTCCTGGAAAGCTATAACGGAGAGCAAGTCGACGTGATTCTTACGGAGGTTATTGAACATATGAGCCAGAATGAGGCCAAACTGCTGATCCATCAAATCTCCGCGCATGTCGATTTTGACAGATTTATTATCACGACGCCTAACGCCGATTTTAATATCTACTATGAGCTGAACGATTTCCGTCATGACGACCATAAGTGGGAAATGGGCGAGGAATCATTCCAGCAGTGGATGCGCGATGTGATTTAGGATACGAATCTGCATGCTGAATTTGTAGCCGTTGGCGATGGCGTCAACAATATCAAGACGACGCAGGGCGTCATACTTAAGAGAAGGGGGGCCTGAACCATGGATATTCAAACGAAAATTCATACGATTTTCATGCTGATCGGGTCTACCGAATGCGGCAAAACGACGTTCGCCAAGGAAGTACTAATTCCCGGGTTGCGTTTTGAGGATGCCAGCCGGAATGTTAGGGGCAACGTTCAATATTTATCCTCAGACCAGATCCGCCAGGAGGTTCTTGGCTATGAATACGATAAGTATGACCAAGTGATGCTCGAGGCTAGCGAACAAGCTTTTCACCTGTTGTTTGAACGGTTGAAGATGGCAACGTCTTTTCCGATCAATGCAGAGTTTGTGGTCGTTGATACAACTGGGTTGTCGGAGGATTTCCGCGCAAAGGTGAAGGAAGTTGCGTTTCAGAACAATTACAACCTTGAGGTCATTGTCTTCGATTATCGCAAACGGGAAGATTATTATGCCTCGGAGCGTTCGAAGAAATTGATTACGAATCACATTAACCGTCTGAAAAAAGAAGTTCTCGGTTCGTTATCTCGCGAAGGATACGGCAAGATTCATAAAGTGCGCGCCAAGGATTTTTATCTGCCCGAAGAAGGAAGAGCGAACCCAGAATACAACATTGTCATCGAGGATTTGGATTCTTATTTATCGACTGTTCTGCCACAGGATCAGCAATATATCATCATTGGGGATGTCCACGAATGTGTGGATGATCTGAAAGGGCTGCTCCTCGACCACGGGTACAAGATGGATGCAGGCAAGCTGGTTGTAACAGATAAGCTGAAGCATACCAAGCTCATTCTCGTTGGGGACTGGATTGATAAAGGCAAACAGACGCAGGACATCGTTCAGTTTTTATATGATAACCAGGAGCACTTCTACTTCGTGCTAGGGAATCACGAGAACTTCGTCGACAAGTATATCAAAGGTGAAATAAAAGGCGTCGATCAAGAGTTGCTCCATACGTATTTTGATTCAACGCAAGTGTTATTGAACGATTCGGTGCTACTGGATAAATTCCAGCACCTCGTGTCGATTTCCAAACCGTTCTATCGGTATGTAGGCGTCAACGGTTCGTCCTTCTATGTCACACATGCCCCGTGCCGGAATAAATACATCGGGAAGCTGGATACGAATTCTATTCGACATCAGCGGAACTTCCGAATCGATCGGGAGGCGCCATTGGAGGGTCAACTTGCATTTCTGCAGGAGGAAGCGGTCAGAAATCATCCGTATCACGTGTTCGGTCACGTTGCAGCCAAGCAGTCTTTCCAAATCGGCAACAAGCTTCACATCGACACGGGAAGCGTGCATGGTAACCTATTAACTTCCGTCAGTATCTCGTATAAGCCGTTTATGAAGTCCCACAAATCCCACCAAGCGGTGATTACTGAGGAATTGCAGACTTTATTCAAGCAAGAGCGAAAGGTATCCATGCAAGACCTTGCAGAGGACGATATCCGCAGACTCCATTATTGCTCGCGACACAAAATCAATTTCATCTCAGGTACCATGTCCCCAGCGGATAAGGACGACGAGACGAATGAGTTGGAATCCTTAAAGTGTGGACTCGAATATTTCAAAGAACGCGATGTCCAGCAGGTTGTTCTGCAGCCGAAATATATGGGTTCGAGATGCAATATTTATTTGCATAGAGATCCGGAGCAATGCTTCGCTGTCAGTCGCAACGGTTACAAAATCAATCATGTGGATTTATCGGAGATCTACGGTGAGCTGCTGCAAAAGTTCGGTAGCTATATGGAAGAGCAGAAGATTGCCATGATGATTCTAGATGGAGAGCTTCTTCCGTGGATGGCGCTTGGCGAAGGACTGATCGAAAGACAGTTTAAGCCTATTGAAAAATCGCTGGAGACTGAGCTAACATTCCTACAGCAAAACGGTTTTGAGGAAGCCTTTCTTAAGCTTATGACTGAGTACGAGGCGAGTGGTTTTGAACAAGATCAACATCATACAGCCAAGTCTGTGTTAAGTGATAAGTACGGCTCAAGCGTATACCAAAACTATAAGTACGCCCATGATATTCGGGGAACGTATGTCCCATTATCCGAGCACATGAAGGCTTATCAAACGTATAGAAGACAGTTGGAGCTATATGCGCAAGACGAGGCTATGAAGTATAAACCGTTTGCCGTGTTGAAAATCGTATATGATGACGGGCAGGAAGAAGTTCCAGAATGGAAGACCAGCGAGATGTATGCTTTTCTCTCGGAAGATGAAGCGATCACATTGGATCTATCCGAGCCGGACGGCTTGGAGCGAGCTGAACGTTACTTCTCGAAGCTTACGACGGAGAACCATATGGAAGGGATCGTAATCAAACCGGAGATAAGGAACGGAAAAACGGTACCGTATATGAAAGTGCGTAATCCCGATTATTTGTCCATCATTTACGGATATGACTACAAGTTCCCGCATAAATACCGTAAGCTGCTTAAACAAAAGAATGTCAATCCAAAGCTTCGTACTTCACTCAAGGAGTACCAATTGGGGATGCAAATGCTAGCGGTACCATTTGATGCAATTACGCCTGAGCATGAGGCTTATAAAGAGATCGCTGCTAATCTACTGTTCGAGGTTGCACAGGAGCGGGAGATCGATCCGCGTCTATAACAGGGATGAGGTGTCTGACTTAGAGTCGGGCACCTTTCCTTTGTACAAAAGATGTGTAAATCTATAATTCTCCTATCTCTTATTTTTCGAAACAAGTATAATGCTCAATACTTCAGACTTTAGTGAAGTGCAACACGCGGCCAATTTAGGCGGAGACTCGGACACGATTGCCTAGGGCCTGGCGGGGGTGTATTGGGTATATAGCAAGATTCCATCGGTGTTGCTGATGGATTATTGATCAAAGATCGACTAGAAGAAGTCATTTCGTATCTGTATCGTTACGGACAGGAGAGAAAGCCCCCTTCATAAGCATAGAAAAGAAGCTTCGGCAATCATACTCAACGATTGTCGAAGCTTCTTTGTTATGTTCCTATTCCTCAACCAAATACACAATCTCCCGAATATCCTCGCTATTCAGTGCCTCCGCAACTCGCTCAATATGGCTGAAATTAATATTCACCCGCTTGCCATTAGCCAACTCGCTTAATGCGGCATGTCTTACATCGGACAGCCTAGGAAGGTTCTCGTCTGTCCTTCCATTCATTTACTTCTCTAGGATCAATATCTAGAAGCTCGCAGATATGCAAAGCTATGGTCACTGTGGGCGTTGTTATACCATGTTCGATGTTTTGGTAATGTTTCAATGAAACGTTAATAGCTCGACTTAGCTTTTCTTGACTAATACCTTTATGTTTTCTGGCTTCACTTAGATTCAAAAGTAAACAACTCCTAGCTGGTTTTTACCATCGTAACAAAAGTGTGAAATTTAAATAACAAATTATTATTGGCAAATTTTAATACGAGAATTATAATTACTAATTAAGTGAACTGTTAACTTGGAAAGAGGTGAGGATATGGTATCGATGTATGAATAAAATAGTTTTGTGGTCCTAAAGGAAATTTATTCAACTATTTACATGAGATGTCATTGAATAGCAGACAAAATGAGGTGGCAGATATGAATGATACATTTAAAAAATACGAAGAAGCCATCCAAGAAGAACACACACTAATGCAAAGAATCTGCCTGTGCAAAGAACTCATCAACGTTATACTAGAGTATATCTCCAACAAGGCAGATAATATTCATTTGCCTACTGCGGAGGACATTGTGACTGCCATCCATACGATGGGGCAGGATCTCGATACAGAGCTGCTTCATCTGCAGTTAGAAATGGGAGTCCTCGAGAGGGAGATTAAAAGCTTAAGGTTACAGAAAGAATACCTCTAGATGCCTCGATGCGTACGCTGGAGACTATATGGAAGGGATCGTGATCAAACCGGAGATATGGAATGGAAAAACGGTACCGTATATGAAAGTGCGGAATCCCGATTATTTGTCCATCATCTATGGATACGACTACAAGTTCCCGCATAAATACCGCAAGCTGCTCAAACAAAAGAATGTTAATTCAAAGCTTCGTACTTCATTCAAGGAGTACCAGTTGGGGATGCAAATGCTAGCAGTACCATTTGATGCAATTACGCCTGAGCATGAGGCTTATAAAGTGATCGCTGCTAATCTACTGTTCGAGGTAGCGCAGGAGCGGGAGATCGATCCGCGTCTATAACAGGGATGAGGTGTCTGACTTAGAGTCGGGCACTTTTCCTTTGTACAAAAGATGCGTAAATCTATAATTCTCCTATCTCTTATTTTTCGAAACAAGTATAATACAATTAATGGAATTGTTATGATAGCATTGGGAAGCGAAGGAGTAGTTATGTTAAATCAAGTTATGGAACAAAGCTTAAGCAAATTAATGACGAAGATTCTGCGGCACACACCGGAGGATTTTGGAGTTCTCTTGGATCCTGAGGACAGTTCATGTCCGCTAGATTCGTTATTGGAAGCCCATTCAAGCACAGCCTAAGTGGTCGTTGGTTAAAATGGAAGATATAGAGCAGGTGGTCCGTAATTCAGAAAAGCAGCGTTTTGAAATCGAAGGCAGCCGCATCCGAGCAAGGTACGGTCATAGTCATGCCAAAGTCCAATATGCCCCGGGTGAGCCTCCGGCCATTCTATATCATGGAACGAATAAGAAGGCTCTTTCGTCGATCTTGAAGGAAGGGCTGCGACCGATGAGCCGGCAGTATGTGCATTTGTCGGAAGGCACCCATTTTGCAACGCTGGCAGGGAGCCGCAGGGGAGAGCTTGTCATTCTCAAGGTAGACACCGCTCATGCCAAGCAGTTAGGAATTACATTCTACTACGCAGGGAACGAAGTATGGCTAGCTGACCGGGTGCCGCCTACAAGCTGCTCGGTCATGGAGCCCTAGGAAAAGGAGCAATTATAATCATGAATCATCCAATCATTGATATCGGTGTCAATTTGATGCATCGTTCGTTTCACCAAGATCGAGAGCAAGTGGTTGAAAGAGCGGCAGCGAATAACGTTTCACCTCTTATCCTTACAGGAACGAGTCTAAGGAACAGCGTCGATGCGGCTCGATATGCAGGCCGTTACAAAGGAAAATTGTATTCTACAGCAGGAGTTCATCCGCATGATGCGAAGAGCTGCGACGATCGGACGATCGCGAAGCTCAGAGAATTGGCGGCGATGCCACAGGTTGTCGCAATTGGCGAGTGTGGTCTAGACTATAACCGGGACTTCTCGCCGCGGGATGTACAACGGAAATGGTTCGCTGAGCAAATTCAATTGGCGCTTGAGCTGAATATGCCGTTGTTTCTACATGAGCGGGACGCATTCACGGATTTTACGGCGATGCTGAAGGAACATGCTGTACAGAAGGCAGTGGTACATTGCTTTACCGGGAATCTGAATGAACTGAAGACATACCTGAATATGGGACTCTACATAGGCATTACAGGATGGATTTGCGATGAGCGGAGAGGGAAGCATCTGAGGGACCTGGTCCGCATCATCCCACTCGACCGATTGATGATCGAGACGGATGCGCCGTTCTTAACCCCGCGCGATCTGAAGGAGAAGCCGGCAGACGGACGCAATGAGCCTGCATTCTTGCCGCATATTTTGGAAGCTGTAGCACGATGTACGGGTAAGACGGTAGAAGAGGTGGCGAAGGCTACGACGGAGACGGCCGTAGAGTTTTTCCGAATTTGATACATCTCAATGAAAACAAGAAGCTCAAGCATCGGTTTCACAAGCCGACAGTTGAGCTTTTTTTCTATGTACGAATATTCGAATTTCATGATCCTTACGAAGATCGTTCCTCATTGACTGTAGCGGTAGCGACGCCATATCGCTCCAACGCTTTCGTTGACGCCTTTAGCATCCTTCTTTTTAAATAATCTCCCTCGATCACCCGAACACGTTTCCCGAGAAAACGAATCTTGGAAAGCAAATACTTCATTTCATCTCCTAGCAGAGAGACTCTGATTCGATAGGTATCATGATCCAGATCATACTCGACACTTTTTTCGAAGCTGGAGAAGGCGTAGAGGATGCGGGACAACTCTTCGTTATACATTGGAATAATCTCGATGACCACTTCACTTTTGCGCGAATCCAATGTGTTACCGATTTCCTGAAGGATGCTCTCTGCAACTGATTGTCGGATCGATTCTTCTGTAACCTCATGAATATGCTTCAGCCGGGTGCTCATAAAGGCGTTATATCTGGTGTGGTACCATAGCAAATACCATTCTCTCTTGACCATGGAATATTCCAGCTTATACGGAAAACCTGAATGGTCTGTTTTCAATCGTCCGCTCTTAATCTCGTAAGTGATGCGAATTCCCGTCTTATTCATAATGTGCCGACGTAGTGTGGGCAGGAGCGGGTGATACACCTGTTTCTCCAGACTGCGGGCTTTTTCAATCAAATGAGAGGAGGTATCCATCACTTGATCCGACGCAAGGATGGAACGTAACTTGTTCAACGTGTCTGCAGTGAAAGCCTCGGCAGCCGCAGGATGTTCAAGCATCGTCTTCAGCCATGCCCGTTCATGCGAGGTGACCATGAAGGTACCGGAATCCTCCAAACGTGAGATGATCTGGTGGTTAAATATTTTCTCGAACAGGTTCATAGTAGGCTTGAATCTCCTTCCACTCGGCAATCATTTCCCGCCGGAGCTGCATAGGCTCTAGAATCTCGCAGCTGGAACCGAAACTGCGCAGCCATGGCTTGATTTCGGTCGTCCCGTTCACGGTAATTTCGTAGATAAACGCATGTTCATCTTCGGAGACGATCTGTCCCCACTGTCCCTGCAGCATGACTCGGTCCTTGACGAAGTTTGGTTCGGACCCACCCGGATTATAGAATTTAGCGCGTACCGTCACCGGTCGTCCCGTATCGATGAGCCAACTATACTGCATTTTGGCGGCAAGTTCGGTCTTCTTTTCTTCACACCATGCCTCGTCCACAGATTCATCCTCTTCGATTTGCGTGATCCCTTCGATACGGTATTTGCGGATTCCCTCTCTGCCATAGGCAAGCAAATACCATCTACCATACTGATGATCGTACACAATCTTAAGCGGGAGCGTCTTCTCGGTTTTGCCTTCCGTATCCCGTTCAAATAAGGGGTTGGTATTCTTGGAGGCATAGCTTTTCTCGGACTTCGGCGAGAAGTAGAGAAAACGGACCTTCCTACGGTGACGGATCGCATGCAGCAGCGTGAACAGATGCGCCTCATCCAATATGCGTGAGTGATAGTGATATTTATATAAAAATGGCTCGACGGCATGCTGCTCGACTTGATTGCGCAAGAGAAGCTTCTTCAGTCCGTCACGCAGCAGATAACCTTGAACAGAAGGCACCTGCGTATTCGCCATGACGTCGACAAAATCATACAAATCGATAAGCTCTTCATCCGATAAGCTGCGAACCAAGTCATCCTGAATGCGATAACGGTAGGGGCGAGGTCCAGGCTCTTTCTTGATGACTCCGACCTCCTCCAAGTATTTGAGATCGGACCGAATTGTCTTCTCATCAGGGAGTGGAAGATCCGAAGATAGGCTGTTGCAGCATACATCCAAGAGCTCCATTGCCGTCAGAGCCTGCTCATTCATCGCACCTAGCAGCAGCGAGATTCGTTGACTTTCGGATTCCTTGACGGATTTGGCGCGGAACAGGAACAAGAGCAGTGGATCGGTGGTGTCATAGTAGCTGTACCGAATCGTCTCGGATAATTCCTTACTCTGTTCTTGAGGCAAAACCTGATGCAGCGAGCTGACGACTTCTTTGAGCCGTCGTATTGTTTTATCGAATGTGTGGACGGAAATGCCAAGCCGTTCTGCGAATTGCTGTCTACTGAAGGCACCGCTGGTCAACACAAGCATACGTAGGAATTGGATTTCTTTATCAAAACTTTCCTTAGCCAATGGGATCCCCCGTTCAAATGAAACATCTTATACTATTGTATCAGGGGAGATACTTGGGTGAAATGGAAAACTTTATGGGCAGTCGTAATACTTTCGCCATGTTCGTTCGGGTTGAAATGAGCGATGATAGAACCTGTAAGACGCACGGAGCAAGGTGGTAAACGCCAGATGGCGTTTCATCATACATTGTTTCTTATTCGGACGGTCGTAACGAGGCGAGGATATCGAGGTATCCCGCAGTGCCGCGCATGGTATGTGACTGTATCCTGTACGGTCGGATCGGTAAGGAACCAACATTTGGGGTTCGATTCCCCAATCGCCTGTGGAGCGATTTTGGTAGCATACTCGACTTCCAATCGAGCGAAAATTATTCAAAAGACCAAAAGGATAGAATCCCTAGCGGCTATTTTAAGCGCACTGCAGGAAGGCTTTGCAGTCCGTGGATACCGATGGAGCGAAATTTCTGGAAGTTCTCTTGGATGGAAGAATAAGTAGTGCGGCTGAAGCAGGGTCACGCTCTTATTCCAAAATCCTTGCAAACGAAGGATGGATTGCTCCGCTAAAGCGAGATTCCGCCAGAACGCAGTGGGATTCTAAGTCCATTGGTCGAACTATTTAGGGGGTTAACAATGATGATTACAAAAGTAACGATTCAAGCAGACGAACGCGGTTTGCTATTTGATAAAGGAAGTTATGTGAAAAAGCTGATGCCGGGGACGTATCGCTTTTCCATGTGGTCTAAATCCACCGTTGTGGTGATGAATATCGCTAAACCGTTCCATGTGGACGGAAAAGATCTGAAGTTGTTCCTTCATGACGAGAATCTCGTGCGTGAGCTCGATATTGTGCGGGTGCAAGATCATGAATACGTTCTGCACTACGAGGACGGACAATACGTACAATTGCTTAAGCCTGGTACCTACGCCTATTGGAATATGCTTAAAAAACATACCTTTGTGCATGCGGATATCCGACAACCTGAATTGCCTGTCGAGGTTAATCGTTCAATTATATCGAAGCTTACTGCCAATGTGCAGTCCTACGAAATCGCGAGTTACGAATCCGGATTTTTGTTCTATGACCACGTTCTACAACGAGAGCTGTCTCCTGGTAAGTACTACTTCTGGAGAGGTCCAGTCTCGACAATGGTTAAGACGATTGACCTAAGACAGCAACAAATGGATCTGATCGGCCAGGAAATCATGACAGAAGACAAAGTCACGCTGCGTTTGAATTTCGTCTGCCAGTACAAGATCGTGAATCCACTGCGCGCGCTAGAAATGAAGTCATTCGACGACCAAATCCATATCCAGCTTCAGCTTGCGCTTCGGGAATATGTCGGGGCTCTAAAGTTGGACGATCTATTGAGACGCAAAGAGGACGTAGCGACGTTCGTACTTACTCGACTGCGGGAGAAGGAGGAAGAGTTCGGCGTGCAATTTCTGAGTGCAGGGGTGAAAGATGTCGTCTTGCCGGGGGAAATGCGAGATATCTTGAACACCGTCCTGCTCGCGGAGAAGAGGGCACAGGCGAATCTCATTACGCGTCGCGAAGAGACGGCCTCGACCCGAAGCCTGCTTAACACCGCGAAGCTGATGGACGAGAATCAGACGTTGTTCCGGTTGAAAGAGTTGGAATTCCTCGAGAAAATATGCGAGAAAGTCGGGTCCATCTCACTATCGGGCGGCGGGGATCTGTTGGAACGTCTGAGTGCACTTATTGGTGAGAGGAAGGCTACGAGCAAGTAGTGAACACCATGCGGATGAGATTTTCCGATCCGTGCTGAGAGAAATATGGGAAAAAGGGTGATAAAAACAATGGTTATTTTCTTCAATAAAGCAACACGGTCGCCTTGGGAAGGGAAGGCTTCCATTTACGCATATATTCGTGATCAAGGGGAACATGTTGGCGATTCCTTGCCGGATGACGAGGAATACTGGTCAGACAGTCCAATCAGGTGGGTAGCCGGCGGAATGGATGGAGCATTAGGGCATCATGCAGGGAGCAGTGACGTGCCAAATGAGGCGCACGAGCTTGCGAACCTATTGGCGAAGCACTCCAGGAAACCGAATAACTCAACGAGAAAAGAGCTTTATGCTAGAGTTGTGACGGCTCAAGTAGGGGGCATGATGGACGCCATCTTGGACGAGGTGCGCAAACATCCCGGCATCCAAGCAGGTGTTGTTTTCGACGAGGCCAGATGGTTCGTTGAGCATGCGGCACATCGTAATGTCGTTAAATTCGGAATTGCGCTTTTGGGACTCTTTCAGAACGAACAGGTTAAAGAACTGCTTCTTACGCTTGGTAGACATGAAGAATTTACACTATATTCCGCAGTAGCGATTCAGAATGGGATGGAAGACAGTAACGAGGTTCTCTTTGAGCTAGCTCAACATGTCCATGGTTGGGGGAAGATAAATCTCGTCGAGAGACTCGAGCCGAATACAACAGAAATTAAAGATTGGCTGCTTCGACATGGCTGCCAAAATAGTATCATGAACGAATATCTAGCCTGTATTTGTGCGAGAAATGGAGATTTGCGAGAGGCTCTCGTACCGGATCAGGTCGACCGAGAATTATTTGAAGGAGCGTCTACGATCATCGAAGCGTTGTTGTATGGCGGTCCTGCCGAGGATATCGATGATTATGAACATGCGCCACAGGTGCTATCTGATTACGTGAGGCTGTCCGGGGAAATGTGCTCAACCACCAAGCATCTATCTGTCATGTTGAACATTCGAGACTTCTTAGATCAGGATGAGGAGAAGTGGGAAGGGCGGATGTCAGCGGGATGGACAGCGCAGGCAAGAGGCGATATTCATGATGCTTGTCAATTCATCATTGGTGATTCCAAGTGGAGCAGCTTAATTATGGATGCGGTCAGCTCTAATGACTCACAGAACCGCTACTATGGCGTGGCTTGTGCGGAAAAGCTCGGCATGGATATTTGGGAGACGCTCTATAGCCAATTAGCTGTAAATCCGCTTCAAGACGCACATTACCTTCAGCTCATGAAATCGAATGATCCCGCTAGAATTCAGAAGTTGGTTCATTTTGCTACGGAACATTTGCCGCTGCCGCAGATTGCTACAGGCCCTGGGGATGAAATGGGATTCGGCAAAGAATATGAAGCGCATAGAAGCTTGGACACCATTCTGCAAAGCTTGGATTCGTTCGAGGGGATGGGCAAGGAGCTGATCCTTACCGGACTGAAAAGTCCTGTGATCCGGAATCGGAATATGGCGATCATGGCGCTAGAGGGGTGGAACGTTGCTTCTTGGGGAGATCAGCTTATAAAAGCAGTTATACATTTATCAGGTATAGAGCCCGATGATTCTGTAAAAGAGCGACTTCAACAGCTGCGGACGGAAAAAGAAGTATGATTACCAAGGTTATTCCTATATAAAAACGCAAGCGCCGGGCTCCCCAGTCCGGCGCTTATGCTTATTTTCTTTTATAGAGTTTTTCCCATTTCTTGGTCACTTCTGCCCGAGTCCGTCGTTGGTCCCTCGGATTAGTTGAAGTTTCCCATTCGTGACGCCGTAAAGAAGAATTGGTTGCACGGAAGTAAGATATGAATCTACGGCTCCATCCAATCATCAAAGTATGGTACGATTTGGATAGTGAGCATTTTTAGTTCCACATAGGGATTGGATGGTGTCGTGATGAAAGATGATCCATTATTCAATAGAATCAAAGGCGGACTATACGGCGTGGCTGTCGGCGATGCACTTGGAGGAACGACCGAGTTCATGCATCCTCGTGAGATTAAAGCCCAGTACGGCTATTTAACAGAAATCATCGGAGGCGGCGTCTGGTAGCTGGAACCAGGGGAAGTAACCGATGATACCATGATGACGCTATGCGTCGCGGAGGGGATTCTGGAGAACCGCTTAGATCCGATGGAACCGATTGGGCGCCGATTTTTGGCTTGGTATCATACGAAACCAAAGGATATTGGCAATACCATTCGCCATGTGTTCAAAATTTATGAGGGAGATTGGTTCGAGGCGGCGTTTCTCTCGGATATGGATCTAGGTCAAAGCGGGGGAAATGGGTCCTTGATGCGCTGTCTTCCGGTGGCGCTGGCCTATACCGATCTGCATGATTTGGAACGCGTATCACGAATGCAATCGAAAATGACACATTATGACGAGCAGTGCAGCGAGGTGTGCGTCATCTATAATCGAATAGCCCGCAGGCTCCTGCATGGGGGAGTGTTAAAAGATGCGATTCTGTCTGAGGTGTCCGGAACGGAATATGAGGCGTTTATCAAGAAAGCGCCTGATTGCGAACCGAGCGGGTATGTCGTGCATACGTTCCGCTGGGTGCTGCACATTCTGCTTCATGCTTCGAGCTTCAGCGAAGTCGTGCAACAAGCGGCTAATCTGGGGAACGATTCCGATACGATCGGGGCCATCGCCGGTGGTCTTGCGGGAATCCATTGGGGGTACCGCGAAATTCCATCGACCTACTCTGATGTCATCCTGATCAACGAACGTCTGAACGACATTGCCTTGCGATTGTATCGATCACGAGTAGGGGGATAAGCTTCGATAGACTATTTAATGCTATAAAATGCATCCACGGGAGGAGCACATGTCAAGAAAAGAGCAATTAATTCGAATTCGCAGGAAGCTGGAACTAGCGGCTCAAGCGGACCCAACGTACAACGTATTCGGATCCAGAGCGCATCGATATCAACTGAATGAGCCGCTAAGCCTTGCTGAAGTAGAACAGTTTGAGCGAGAGCACGGGATCACGCTGCCAGAGGACTATGTTGATTTTATGACGGAGATCGGGAACGGCGGCGCGGGACCCTATTATGGCATACATCCGTTGGGCGCCAAGCAGGCTATTGAACTTGATCTTATTGGACAGCCGTCACCTTTGAAACCGAGGAACGAATGGAGCGGGACGGGCTGGTCTGAAGATAAATTGGTTGACGATGCTATGGATGATGAAGAAGAGGAATATCCGGGTCTGCTGAATATCGGTGAGCAGGGCTGTAGTTATGAGACGATGCTGGTCATTACTGGGGAATATCGCGGTAAAGTGATCTATATCAACTTAGACAGCCAGAAGACGTTTTTTACATATGAGGCGAACTTTCTCGATTGGTATGAACGTTGGCTGAACGAGACGATTGCGGGGTATGAGAACTCGTGGTTCGGGATGCGTCGAGGCGGCGATGATCGAGCGTTAATGGAGTTGTACCGTTCGACTGAAGATGAGCGGATACACATCGAAGCGTTGGAAGGGATGCTCAAGCTGCCGCGTATTGCCGATGAGACGGTGGACTTTCTCATACAGCAGTATCATGCGAATGATGGCGAGGTGCGCCGCTGGGCGCTTCAAGTGCTAGCGAAGATGCGGTTTAACGAAGCCGAGCCCCTCATTAGGGAAATGCTTCGCAGCCAGGACGGAACAAATCGACTGCTTGCATTGCAATTGATCAAATGGTACCTGCCTGAAGGCGATCGGCGATTTACGGCGGAGTTGGTCAGCATGGTGGCGCTGGAGAACGGTGTGGAGGCATTCCGATTCTTAACCAATATTTTGCATGAAGCCGAAGTGAATATGTTGCCACTGATGTTACCTTTCTTCAGTCATGGGGACAAGGACATTCGGATTCAGGCGCTATATCAGGCGGGGCATGCTCCTGTTCCAGAGAGAGTAGAGCAATTGCATCATTTCATCGCTGCTTTAGATGATCCGGAAATATATGTGCAGCTCATCGCGTTGCAGGCCTTGAGTGGCGTGACGGACGCACGGCTCCTTGAAGTTTTTGAGCAGCTGCTTGAGCGGCATAAGACGGATAAGGATTATATCCGATCGAACGTGAAGATTCTGCTCGAGGGATTCACGTTCAGCGATCTGGAGCAAGTGGAGCGGGAAATTCCTGATGCGTTGCGGCAGGTGAAGGGGATATTAAGGAAGAAAATGATGGAACACAAGAAATTCTTATAAGCGCATGAAGAAAAGCGTTGATGATCATTGCAATGAACATTAACGCTTTTTTTTATTTTCAGATGTCATTCCTAAACCTAGGTTGGAAGTCTACTCACGAAGCCTTTATGGAAGAGTTAGCGCGCTTTGTGTGACAATCCGTCTTTTAATATTCTATTGGGCGGATTAAAATTAGGTGAGAGGGAAGACTCGCATGAATAATGAGTAGCATTTTTGAGAGCTTGTGGATTCAACTCAACAATAAAAAGCCAATGAAGCGGAATAGGTATGGAGGCATCAAATATGAAACCAATCACAGAAGTTGCAGCACAATTGGGCCTGGAGCCCGATCAGCTTGAGCTATATGGAAAATGGAAAGCGAAGCTAACCGAGGATGTATGGGCATCCGTCTCTCAGCGGCCAGAAGGAAAGCTTATCCTTGTTACTGCTATGAATCCGACGCCGGCGGGAGAAGGCAAGACGCTGACAACGATCGGGCTCACGCAAGGATTGAATCGGATTGGACGGAAGGCGGCCGCCGCGCTGCGTGAGCCATCGCTCGGACCGTGTATGGGCATGAAGGGCGGCGCCACAGGCAGTGGCAAAGCCCAGATTGTGCCGGCCGAGGATATTAATCTGCACTTTACGGGCGATATCCATGCGATTACATCAGCGCACAATCTGTTGGCGGCACTCATTGATAATCATATTCACCAAGGAAACGCTCTACGTCTTGACCCGGCGCGCATCGTATGGAAACGGGCGCTCGATATGAACGATCGGCCGTTGCGCCAGATCATCATCGGCATCGGCGACAACAACGGCACTGTGCGTGAAGACGGCTTCCTTATTTCAACCGCTTCGGAAGTGATGGCGGTATTGTGTTTAGCGGAAAATATGGCTGATTTGAGATCGCGGCTCGGCCGGATCGTCGTGGCGTATGACATGGACAGGCGGCCGGTGACGGCGGGTGAGTTCCGGGCGGTGGACGCGATGTGCACCCTGCTGAAGGATGCAATCCATCCGAATCTGGTACAGACGCTCGAAGGCGACCCGGTGTTCGTTCACGGCGGTCCGTTCGCCAACATTGCCCACGGGTGCAACAGCATACGGGCAACTCGTCATGCGCTCAAACTGGCCGATTACGTCGTGACGGAAGCAGGATTCGGTGCCGATCTGGGCGCGGAAAAATTCATGAACATCAAGTGTCGTCTGGGAAGCCTGCATCCGGCGGCTGTGGTCATCGTCGCGACCGTGCGTGCGTTAAAATACAACGGCGGCGTATCGAAGCAGGAACTGTTGACGGAGAGTGCCGAGGCAATATGGTCCGGATTCGGCAACTTACGGCGACATGTTGAGAACATGCGCGCCTTCGGCGTGCCGGTAATCGTCGCTATTAACCGCTTTGCTGCGGATACGGAGGCAGAGCTGGCGCAGGTTGCCGCTCTCTGCGCAGAGCTTGGCGTGAAGGCGATTGTCTCGGACGCTTGGGAACATGGCGGTGAAGGTTGCCGCGAGTTGGCGCAGGAAGTGGCCGCGTTGGCCGATGGATCGACGGTGGATACGTTCCAACTGCTCTATTCTGACGACATGTCGCTTACAGAGAAGATTGAGACGATCGTTACGCGCATCTATCGCGGAGCCGGAGTCAATTATCGCCCGGCTGCGAGGCGAGCACTGCAGGAACTGGAGCAGCTTGGCGTGCGCGACCTTCCCGTCTGCATGGCGAAGACGCCGTATTCGTTTACAGACCGTCCCACCGTCCTCGGGGCGCCTGAGCAGTTTACGATTGAGGTGCAGGATGTCCGCTGGTCGGCCGGCGCAGGATTCGTCGTCGTGCTGACGGGGCAGGTGGTCACGATGCCAGGGTTGCCTGCGGAACCGGCAGCGTGGCGCATAAGGCTGGATGAGGCGGGACATATCGAAGGCTTGGACTGATTGCGGGGCATGACGGATCACCGCATACGCTTGCGGTCCAAGGTGATCCTATAGTCCTTTGTGGAAATACCACGCAGGCGAACCCAGGATTGAATGATTCCAACTTTAGTATAAAGAGGGACGAGATGGAATAACGGAGAAGATGATTATACCTTCCACAATGGAGTATAGATCCTGATGAGAATGATTTGGAAAACGATCTATGTTGGACAGAATGGAGTCCTTTGGCGGATGAATATGATAGGGCTCCGTTTCCGTTTGGTAACGTTTATCCTGATCATGGGGTTCGCTATGGTATTGAGCTTTTAATCGACCGCTCTCATCTTCCCAGTCGTAAAAGTACTTATCTATATAACCTGATTTATTCGTATATTCCGTAATGTAAAGCTTGGAATAATCAGTGAAGGTAATTGTTGCTCGTTGAGCATATATACTAGAAGTTATTCCTGATCGGTCCGTATTTCGTATTTCGCCTAAAATCCCGTGGCCCAGGTCGCGACGAATACGATCTAAATTACTTTTGGATTTACCGATCACCTGCGATCTCCTTCATGACATAACGCCATTCGTCAGCATCCCGCATCCATTTCCAGTCATGGGAAGATTCAGGATCGCCTAAACGAGCTACAACGTCCTCATATTTGCCACCATATTTCTCTTCAAAGGCTAGAATGACCTTGACTAGTGCTTTCATTCGTTCCACTTCATCATAATCCGGCGCTAAAGATTTCTGGCTTTCGTATTCTTGAACGATTTCACGAAGAATTGTCTCTTTCCCATTAGGGGCTTTGTAGATAGCTGTGTCCGGGATTCGAGCTTGCTTATAAGAGGGCTTGTCATTCATCCCTTGGTAAGAAAGACGTTTTTCTCGAAGCCAGTTATTAATTGTCGTGATGGATACACCGAAGTATGTGCTCATTTGTCCCGTTGTATAATATGTTGGTTTGTCTAATTCTGATGCATATTGGAACGCTAAATCGAGGAGTTGGATCATTTCTATAGATAGATTACTCTGGTCAATATGATTATTGACATCACTCGTAGTAGAATGGGCAAAACGATGCTCTATTAATTCTGCTGGGCTAATCCGACTTAATAAATTGTATAGGAGTTTAAAAGTGGCCAATCCGTACTGGGGATTACTCCGTATATCCCGAATAAACTCTTCCTCGACAAGTCTCCGATCCTCATAAGTAATCATTAACAAATCACCTCACCCCCATATGATAACAGAATGACATCTTAACTACAAGTAAACTACAAGTAAACTGAAACAGAACTGAAAGTTATTATTAAATATAGTCAGACGGTGAGTGTTTTATTCATCACATCTTTGACAGTTTCGAAATTAGGAAAAGTCTATTATGATGAAATGAAGAGACCTGTAGAAAGGTTGAGGTGTGAAGTCCGTGAGCAAACAGTCAGATTTAAGTAAAGTATTGAACAGCCTCACGAAAGAACAATTAATCGATATCATTGAGCAAGTCGCTCAGGGTGATCAAATTATTGCAAACAAGCTCATCGTCAAGTACGGCGAAGTTCAATCTGGGCAAGAAATAATGCTGTGTAAGAAATTGATCAAATCCATCGTAGCGAGGTGTAAGGGGAGAGAAGGATTTATCCACTACCGAGAAACGTATGGATTTGTTCAAGAAATGATGGATGTACTCGAGAAAATCCATATTACGTCCGATGTATTGCTAGCATTAGATATTGCATTTCTAGTGCTGGGTGAAGCCGTAGAAGCTTTTCAATATGCAGATGATTCCAATGGAGAAATTGGATTTCTAGTACAAGAAGTCTTAAAACAGGTACGGAGGATGGTGCTTGAAAGAGAGACTGAGGATAATAGAGTAAATACTGCAATGTTCGATAGGATCTTGGTTCAATCTGATAGTGAGATATTTAAGGGCTGGGAAGATTTCCGTATCGAACTTCTAGGAATATGCGCCGAGTTTACTGATAACGTTGTTCTTAGGGAGCGACTTCAAGTGAAGCTTCGGCATGTAATAACAGAGAAATCCGACGATGATTATATGGAGTATACCCAAGAGCAGCTGCTCCAGTTACTATTCATGCTCGTGACGGATTATGGTACAGAAGAGGAGAAGGATCAATTCATTCAAGAGCACATTCATTTTACCTTTTTCCGGGAGCGGGCCATCGACCAATACTTGG
This sequence comes from Paenibacillus guangzhouensis, assembly GCF_009363075.1. Taxonomy (NCBI): domain Bacteria; kingdom Bacillati; phylum Bacillota; class Bacilli; order Caryophanales; family Paenibacillaceae; genus Paenibacillus; species Paenibacillus guangzhouensis. Next base: position 6,409,883 of record NZ_CP045293.1, read on the forward strand.
TGCAACACAATTACGATAAGGTAATTGAATTGGCGTTGGTTGGAGAGGAACAAGACAAGCAATTTGCAGGATTAGTCCATCGGTGGAAGAAATCCAGATACTTAGCTTACCATAAGCTTTCATTCAGGAAAGAGCAATGGGCGTTAGCTGAAGAAATGTTATTGGATGGGGACTTCGAATATTATCACGAATTGAAGTTATTGGCTGACAAGGATCAACCTCATTATTACCAAGAGATTAAAGAAAAACTGAAGAAAACGCCGGGTTGGCGAAGCAAGGAGATCTATCTTAAGGTTATTGAGCTGGAAGAAGATATTGAGGAAATGATGGATGTGGTTCGACACGACCCCAGCAGTATTGAGCATTATGCCGATAGACTGATAGATTCGCACAAAGATGAAGTGATCTTAATCTATGGCAATCATATTGAAAACGCAGCGAGACAATCGAACAATCGAAAAGCTTATCAACAAGTATGTAAAATCATAAAACGATACAAAGCGATAGCAGGTAAGGATCGCTATGATGAATTAGTGATGAAACTAAAAGAGCTACATGGAAATCGGCCAGCCTTTTTGGATGAACTGAGCAAGCTGAAATAAAAGTAAGAAGTAATTTGTCTTGAATATAAGGTTTTACAGAAAAGAAGCTTCAGTAATCATCTCGATGATTATGAAGCTTCTTCTATTTTGAGTTCTATTCCTCAACCAAATCAATAATCTCCCGAATATCCTCAATCTTCAGGGCCTCGGCAATTCGCTCAATATGGCTGAAATTTATATTCTCCCGCTTGCCATTTGACAATTCACTTAACGCCGCATGTCTCACATCAGACAATCTAGATAACTCGCGTAAGGAAATGTTATGTTGTTTGGTTAGTTCATTTATTTTAACAACGACTTTTCTAGCCATATAAAGAATCACCTTCGAACAATGAATGTTGACTATACGCATTAACGTACCATATAATATGTTCATAACTGGTACGTATATACGTACCGATAGAGGTGACAGCGATGCATGATCTCCTTACCCAATACGAAGAAGCCATCCAAGAAGAACACACACTCATGCAAAGAATCAGCCTTTGCAAAGAAATCATCGACGTTATCCTAGAGTATATCTCGAGTAAGGCAGATGTGATTCATTTACCTACGGCAGAGGACATCGTCACGACGATCCATACGATGGAGCAGAATCTTGATACGGAGCTGCTTCATTTGCAGCTAGAAATGTGCGTTCTGGAGCGCGCTCGGCGGAAGAAAGGAAAGTCTACGGAAGGGATCAGGGGGCTTGAAGTAACTTACAAACCATAAATTCTATTTACCTCACCGCGTTAATCTGATAATATAAATCCAACATTGAAATGCGATGAAGAGAAGAGTAGATAACTTGATTCTTACACAGAGAGCTCCGGCAGCTGGAAAGGGGCAAAGAATTCGTTATTGAAAAAAGACTCAGAGCAGCACGTCGGAACCTTTCCAGGAGATGATGTGCCAGGTGCTCCTGTTATCGAGCTAGAGTATAAGCATTACATCGTAATGCCGTACTTGAAGAGGTTAGTATGGTGACATACTAGCGAATTTAGGGTGGTACCACGGGAACATACAGATCTCGTCTCTAAGACTATACGTCTTGGAGGTGGGATCTTTTTTGTTGTGAACAAGCGTACACAGCACACATGCAGCATACGATACATCAACTATAATGTTCGAATAGGAAAGGATCTGAATTTCTTATGGCAATGAAATTAAAAGCAGGTATTGTTGGCGGAACTGGAATGGTTGGACAGCGGTTTATCGAACTGTTGAATGGGCACCCTTGGTTTGAAGTAACGACGATCGCAGCAAGCGGCAGATCTGCAGGTAAAACCTATGAAGAATCTGTCCAAGGCAGATGGAAGCTCGCAACACCTATGCCTGATGCGGTGAAAAATATTGTCGTGCTCGATGCATCGAAAGTAGAGGAAGTTGCGTCTCAAGTCGATTTCATCTTCTGTGCAGTCGATATGACGAAGTCTGAGATTCAAGCATTAGAAGAAGCTTATGCGAGAACAGGTACCCCGGTCATCTCTAACAACTCAGCGCATCGTTGGACACCGGATATTCCAATGGTTATTCCGGAGATTAACCCACAGCATATTGAAGTGATCGCTGCGCAAAGAAAGCGTCTGGGGACTTCAACAGGCTTCATTGCGGTGAAACCGAACTGTTCGATTCAAAGTTATGTGCCAGCACTTCATGCACTGCTTGATTTCAAACCGACTCAGGTGGTGGCATCGACGTATCAAGCGATTTCAGGAGCGGGTAAGAACTTCACAGACTGGCCTGAAATGCTGGATAACGTCATCCCTTATATTGGCGGCGAAGAAGAGAAGAGTGAGCAAGAGCCGCTGCGTATCTGGGGAAGTGTGAATAACGGTGAAATTGTAAAAGCAAGTTCACCGATCATTACAACACAATGTATCCGCGTTCCCGTTACAGATGGACACTTGGCAACGGTATTCGCGTCGTTCGAGAACAAGCCTGCGAAGGAAGAAATTCTTGCTCGCTGGTCGAACTTCAAAGGCCGTCCGCAGGAGCTCAGTCTACCAAGTGCACCGAAGCAGTTCATTACGTATTTTGAAGAAGACAACCGTCCACAGACGAAGCTGGATCGTGAGATTGAGCGCGGCATGGGGGTTTCCGTGGGACGATTGCGGGAGGACTCCATCTATGATTATAAATTTGTAGGACTATCCCACAACACATTGCGCGGCGCAGCAGGCGGCGCAGTTCTCATCGCGGAGCTTCTGAAGGCTGAAGGATATATTCAAGCGAAATAAGGTATCACATGGTCGAGAGTCTGTTAACCCGAGCGATTTCTGTAAAGTCGTTCGGGTTATTTAATTTTTCAGTATCTATATACTGGAAATAATCTCTTGATCTTATGTTAAAATGAATAGAGCTAGCCGATGTTATAGTAATATTTGATAGAGGGATGAAGCGAGGGGATGAAGGAATGGATATGCACACGACAAGGCAACGTATCCTGATCGAAGCAGAAAAACAATTTATAACGCTCGGGATCGCCAATGTCCAAATGAAAGATATAGCATCGGCCGTAAACATCAATCGAAGAACACTCTATCGTTATTTCCCTACGAAAGATGAATTAGCATTTGAAATTGAAATCCTGGTGATGAAACAAATACAGGACTACCTTACGCTGGATATTGGGGATACGACTGGCAAAACGGGTTTTGAAAAAGTAAAAGCGTACTTCTTTCAGGTTGATCTAGATAAAGTTAAAGAGCAGATCAAATTCACTGCCGAGTTCGACAGGTATTTTCAGGAGAGTTATCCGAATCCAGAGCTGGAACAATCGTTTATTGAAGCTATGAATCCCGATCGTGACCCGCTGTTTCATTATATTCGCGAAGGGGTGACAGACGGCTCCATTCGTAACGATCTGACGGTCGAAGAGCTGTATCACTTTATAAGCCACAGCTTTATCTCTCTTTTCCAACGTCTGATTCTGAGAGAGAACCACTTGAAGCATGAATACTGCGATAATATTGATTTTCGCAAATCTTTTCGGAATATTGTACTAAGTGGAATACAGCGCACATGAATACCGGAGTTGATGGACTGCGGTGTCATGTGCGTTGTATCGGCGGTTATTCGATAACTAAGGCGTTAGTACGACCCTGACAACACCGCAATATGGCGTAGCCCAGAAACTTCCGAATACGGATTCATCGCCATTTCGGGTGCGCGTGGGTACGAACTCGCCTGTCTCTGTCAGATAACCTTCCTCCACGGAAAGATAGTCGACGGGGGTCTGTACTAACGACATTTTCAGAGCATCCAACCATCCAGGTCCTGACCTAGGAACCATAAAGAGATGGAAGTTGCCGGCCAAGTAAAATTCTTGCGGTCCGGCTTCGATGATTAGCCCGTGTTTAGGTCGACCTTCAATCAACTGAGGATTACGGGCATGTCGATGGTCCTTGTTCTCGCTCGCCCCGCCCATATTGATAAAAGGCACTGCTCCGATGTAATGTTCGAATTCAAAACTCTGGTTCATTTGATAATCCTCTTCGACGACAGCATGAACTTTGCCTGTGCCTCGATACTTCTGAATCAACGGCAATAAACTCATGACGCTGCGGAAACTCTCGGCGAATAATACGGCATCTTCCAGCAGATTGCCTTCCATATCCAGGATGCTGTCTACGCCAAAACAAAAATAACCGATCGCGTTGTAGTCAGCCAAAGCCCGGAGCATATTTCTCGCATTAAGCCCGTCTGGGCTGGATTCCGGAACAAATAAAGGATTGTCTGGCCGGTGATAGTCGTCGCACACAATCTTGTAGTCACTAAAATTAACAGAGTAAATATCCGGTGCGATCAGATCCAAATGAGGCGCCGCAAATTTCCAAATGTCTATCGTGCTCCTAGCAGGCCCGCCGGCAGGATAGAATCCCGGAATCGGCCAACCCGGAAAAGAGAGCCAAGCATTGGTATACATAGGAATGTTATATACCGCGCGGCCTTCTGCGGCGATGTGATCGATATATTTGGCAATAGACCAAGCTGTGCAGAATTCCCCGCCCTCGACACCGAAAACTTCCTCCCAATTCCCTTGTTCTTTAGAACCGTTCTTCTGAAACACCTTCCAGACATTCCCTTCTTCAAGGCCCCTCACATGTTCGAGAAGTTCGGAGGGTACAGCCCCGGATAATGCGGCATTTGCCTCAGGTCCATAATCCCTGTCACAGCCAAGAATGCCCGGTTCATTCTCTACTTGCACCGCAATAACCGTCTCCGTCTCGCTATCCTTTTCTTTCAGATAGCCCATCAAGGCTCGGAACGCTCTTGCATCCGCCTGAAGCGCTTCTTCACAAAAAGACGAAAGGATATTCATAGGGACGCCGTCACTGCGAAGCACCCTGAAAAACCGCTGTTTGTCTGTCTTGATCCAGCCGGGACAATAACGCATCTCGCCATTCTTCCAGGTTGCAAACCATAATACGATAAGGTGCAAGTCATTCTTCCGGCACTCCTCCAGCAACATGTCTACCGAAGAAAAATCAAATTGCCCCTCTATAGGCTCTACTTGTTCCCAATAGACCGGAGCTTCCAGCGTATTGCCTCCCAATGCCTTGACACCCGCAATAGCAGATGCCAATTCTTCCGCGTTATAGGCGCTGGAGTTTTTGGACTGGCCTCCCATTGGCATGAATGGTTTTCCCTTTACTGTAAACATACAATCCTCTCCTGTTCTTATATTTAAATGGGGTAGATCACATACTTGCACTGATTTTCTTCTCGTCGTATTTAAGAAAAGCGAATAAGGATAAGAGGGCAACAAGGGCAGCGATGATGACGGATATTCGGATCCCGGAATCATCATGAATCGAATTCCCGATGGCTAGTATGGTGGGTAAGATAATTACGGATAAAGCGGTTCCAAATTTCGTTAGAAATGAGCGTACGCCAAAGTACAGCGCTTCTTTGTTTTCTCCGCTTGAACTGGCGTCATAGACGGCGCAATCCGCAACGATGGCATTCGGCAATATACCTGATATGGCCGAGGTAACCGCAGAGAGAAGAACGATGGGAATCAACTGTAAAAATCCGTTAAACGGTAACATCCCCATAAGCGAGATATAGATGAAAGAAACGAAAAGAGAAACGAACGATACGATCATCAGCTTCTTCTTGCCATACCTTTTACTTAATCGATTGACGAGTGGATACAGCAGGAACGAAACGACGCCGACGGCAGCCACAATCAGCCCGACATCCGTTTCCTTCTGCCGTGCGAGCACCGTAATGTAGTATACAAGGGATGATTGAAAGAAACTGTTCGTGAACCAATACCCTAGCTCGCTCATTAAGAAGAATCGGAAATCTCGATTTTGAAATATTGCTGTAACGGATGCTTTGATGTCCAAGCTTGTCGCGTTTGTGGAACCATACAGATTCTCATTAATCGTATAGGCCGGTATGAGCATAAGGATCAATGCAATGGCTGCTAGTCCTGCAAAGGTCCACTGAATCGAAGCGGTTTTGGAAATATCGAAGACCGTCATCACGGTCTCCCAAATATTAGGGGCGAACGTTGCGATAATCAGACCCAGAAACCAGGTAACCGAGATATACGTCGATAGATCGATTCGGTCTTCCGTGCTGCGGCCCAATTCGCTTAGCAGGGCAGTGTAGGGTATCACATAACAAGTAAAAGCAACAAAGTATAGAGGCAGGAGGATGAGGAGCCATATGGAATTGATGGTATGAATGCCGTTTTGAAAGGGAACGAAAAATATGCACACGAGCAAAATGGCGCAAGGCAGCGCGCTTCGTCTCATAAACGGCGTTCGTCTCCCAAGGCGGTGCCTGGTTCTATCGCTCATGTTCGCAATCCATAGGTCAGTCACTGCATTGATCAACGTAGAGATTCCCATGATGACGCCAATAATCGTAACGCCCATAAACACACTATCTTGCGGGATCACCACATGTATGCCGGATTCTTCTGGAGGCAAATAAAAATAGATGAGCCATGTACCCATGATGCCGGCCAGAATCGACCAGCCTAACTGCCCAAGCGAGTAGAACACCCTGATCTTCCTTGGTAATTCCACCATTGAAGCCCTCCTTTGCTATTGCTTTTACTTGAATGCCACACGTGTGGCATGTGGTAATTGTACAATATTGGAAATAATTGCGTCAATATCCTTTCGCTCGCAAAAAAACCTCCGACAGCAGGTCTTGCCTGCGTATCGAAGGTTTTGTATTCATGATTACGCTATGGAGTGGTGTTCACTAAGATCTTAGCACCAGCCCAGTCTGCATGGTCATAATTGTTATTGACGCCTTTCGTGACGACGAGCTTAAGAATTTTGGCTCCGGTGATATCGACATCGATATGCTGTACCGGTGAGCTGCCAGTCAATTCGCCACTGTCGTAGACCTTAATCCCATCGGCCCATACTTGGAATACGACAGAACCGTTGTCTCCGACTTCATCATCAATCCCAACGTCGGCAATAAACTTGGCGAATTTGCCGCCAATGTAATAGGTGATGGCTGAATCGGCGTGCGTTCCAAGTCCTTTGTCATACGTGGTGCCATCGATGGTGATTGCGTGCCCATCTCCGGAACCGGATTCTCCGTTGCTCTGATCTCGCTCAACAGGGCCCCAGCCGTTCTCCGCTTCAAGCCAATTGATATCGCTAAGGTAAGTATCTGTTGCGGGTGGAGCTGCATACACTTTGATCTGGCTTGTTGCCTGCTTATCTCCCTGTTCATGACCTCGATAATTATAATCTGTCTTGGCATGGATGTCGTATACCCCCGTAGTCGCACCGCTGGACACGGTCATATCCCATGTCGTGGTAATGGACTTCCCTGGAGGAAGGCTATGAAAGGAGGTTGGCGAAGTCGCGTTCACATTCCATCCGGTAGGCGTCTGTAACTGGATTTCGATTCTTTGAAGCGCTATTTTGCCGTTATTCGTAAATGTCGCCGTGACCTGGCCGGATTGACCTGCTTCAACCGTGGGATCTGCTGTGACTGTAAGATTGGTTGACGGCTGGGTCATGTTCGGCGTTCCAGGTTGGACTCTGAACATGACAGCTCCATGGGACGGCACATCGGCGCTAATGGTGTTCGTTGCTGCACTCTCACTGTGCTCCCATAGGTCGCGCACGATATATACAGGTGCCTTCTTCAAGCCGAGCTCATCGATGTTCAAACTCATGGATGTTGCTGCCTGGCTCCGGTTAAAGAACAATACGGCCTTGTCACCGTTAGACAACGGCTTAACCCATACCTCATAGTCCCCGTCGTCACGTATTTTACTTCCCTGTACGCCTGCCGGGTCCTGATCGATGGCAATGACTTCTTTGTTCAGTAGGATCTTCTTCGTCGCATCCGACATTGCCGTAATATCGTTGCCTGCGATGAGAGGGGCAGCCATGATGCTCCACAAGCTGAAATGCGCACGGTACTCCGTATCCGTCATCCCGCCGTTGCCAACCTCGAGCATATCCGGATCATTCCAATGTCCCGGGCCTGCGTATTGGGCCAGCACGGAATTTTCGTCCAACAAGGTGGTCATGCTGTTCCATGTGTCGGTGATATCGCCGGTTGTACGCCAGAGATGTCCTACGGAAGGACCCCACAGCCATGGTTTATTGGCTCCCCATTCGCAAATGCTGAACATGATCTTACGCCCCGTCGCTTGCAGCGCATCTCGCATGGCTCCGTACTGTTGTGCCGATATAGCCGATCCGTCTTCCGGGTTGTAGAACTTGATCGTATTCTCGCCTTGCTGCAGCGTAACCTGAATCGGATAAGCAGCAGCCGTATCCCAGCCGCCGGAAGAAGACAGGCTGTATTTCTGTCCCGTCCCGCCGTTCACGCTGACGTACAGATTTCTGCTAGGGTCCCCATTTAGATAGTGGATAGTTAACGTATAAGTGCCTGCCGCCGACGCATTGATTTTGTTGATAATTAATTCACCGGAGTTATTGCCTATAAATCCGACCTTTGAGCCGGCTATTTTGGCGCCTCCGACGAGCGTATTGTCAGGCGATTCCGCTTCGTATGTCTTGGTGTTACCCCCATTGGATACCACAATCTTATCTAGATCTGGCGCATACGTAGAGAATCTCACATTATAGCAGAAGTCATATTTTAGATAGTCGACTTCCCATTCTGCGAATTTGGCCGCGTCTCTCTGTTCATTGCCTTGGCTCGCTGGAAGGCCCATGCATGTCTTCGTCCCGTTAGAGGAGTAAATGCCAAGCTTCAAGCCTTTGCTGTGAACGTAATCCGCAACGCCTTTAATGCCGTCGGGGAATCTCGTAGGATCGGGCACGAGATCGCCGTTCGCATCCCTGGAACTGGTCATCCAGTTATCGTCGATATTGATATATTCATAGCCTGCATCCTTCATGCCGTTCTCTACCATCGCATCTGCCATGGCCATGATCTTCCATTGGTCGATGTTGCCGCCGAACTTGTTCCAGCTGTTCCAACCCATCGGGGGCGTAAGCGCAAGTCCATCATCTAATGCATAGGCGGTGGGTGTCAGCTTGCTCATAACGCCGGTCTGCATCCATAGGGCACATACCATTGCGACGGATAACAATAACATTCTGAACTTACGCATAAGAATACCTCCACATGATTTCATTCTGAATTATCGTTATTGCGTATGTAACGATTTTCTGTAATATCACCTGCCTTCCAAAATATCGGGGGATAAAATTCCATTTTAAGGGATAAAATTCAATCGTTTACATCGTATGCGATCGCCTATTTACGTATGCGGTAAATTTTTGTTGCCACTAGATCTAAAAAAGTTGTGATCATCCCGAATGAGATCTATCCGAATGAGGCGATCAAGAGCGTCTGCTTTATCAAAAATGTGATCACGCGTCACGCATCACAATGAGTTCCTATCACGGAGTGGTTCTAAACAAAATGGGGAGAGCGTTCACCTGTTAAACTCAGAGAAATGATCGCTCCTTAATAACGATCCTTAGTCTCTGATATGCCGTAAGATAGTGGAAGCACAAAGCAGACGCGTAGTGTGTTCGTGAGGATTGGTGCGGTGGCGATTGAAGAAGGTCGTGAAACCCCTAGCGCAGTAAAGTGACTTGTGTTATTTCATATAAATAGTAAAATGACTAGATATTTAATTTAATTTATGGTGAAAATCACGGCCATACAATGACATCATCACAATGGAGGTTTACCTCATGTTAATTAGAGAGATTGCAGAAAAAGATAACGAACAAGTAGAGTACCTTATTAGATCTTGTTTGATGGAATTTGGAGCGAATAAGCCGGGGACGGCTTGGGCTGATCCGACATTAGGAGATTTTTATAATCTGTACAGTAATGAGGGTTCTAAATATTGGGTTGTTGAGGATAATAACAAAATAGTAGCTGGTTGTGGTGTTGGACCGGTTCATAGCTGGCCGGATATTTGTGAATTACAAAAGATGTATGCATTAAAAGAAATGCGAGGTACAGGATTTTCAAGCGAGTTGCTGCGGATTGCCCTAGATTTTGCGAAAAAGCACTATAAAAAATGCTATCTTGAAACGCTTAGCAATATGGTCGCAGCCAATAAGTTTTACAAAAAGAATGGATTCATTCAATTAGATAAGCCGCTAAATGCAACGGAACACTTTGCTTGTGATGTATGGTATATGAAAACGTTAAAATGATACTGAAGATGTATTGGTGGGAAATAGAAGAGGGGCGAACCCCTCTTTTTTGTTTTTATTATGCCTATTTCGGGTGATTTACACCTAGTCAATATTCTAAAATTTTCAGGTGCGTCAAACTTCTGTAGATATTGTTATTCGAAAATCACTGGCAGCGATGAGGTGCTATGATCCAGCAACAACGAGCTGACAATCAAAGACAATGTTTGCCTGTATGTTGCATGCGCAGATTGAACATCACCTAAATGTCCTCCCATGTAAAGATGAATGACGCCATGGAGCGAGGCCCAGAATATGCGAACAACGGATACAGTGTCATATTGGTCGGGAATGAGACCTTGCTTCTGAGCATTGCTGATCACCGTCAATAATTGTAGCATGGCGGTTTCGGTACCATTTAGGCTTTCCTCATCTGGTTTGAAATCTGCGAAAGCGCCTCCGAACATCAGTTTAAAATAACTAGAGTAACGTTGTCCGAATTGCCAAAAAGTTTCGCCTAAATTCAGCAAACACTGTGCCGGATCAGAAGCTTGCGGCGTCTCCTCGAACTCATTAGCGAGAAGCTTACAACCCTCCAGATACAATTGCTGAGCCAACCCCTCTTTATTGACAAACAAGCTATAAATGATTTTTGTCGAGCAATCCATTTTCTGCGCTACTTTACGCACCGTAACGGCTTCTGGGCCCTCTTCTTGCAAGAGTGATGCCGCAGCATCAACAACGAGCTTGCGGAGATTTTCAGTATTTTGTAAGCGAACTTCTTGGTAGGTTTTCAATTTATGTGAATTCACATTGGAGGAAATATCTTGGCCGCTCATAGTCATCACCTTCGGTTGTTTTCGTCAGGAAACAAAGTTTCTGACTCTCTTATTAGGGATTTTATTCAGTTGTCCGGCAGTTGTCAAATGTGACGTTGGATGTTCAAAGTTCATATTGACTTTCTAAAAAAGCGTGGTTACAATGAAATCTAACGGAAACAGTGTTACCAAACAATGCGATGATTCTTAATTTTTTGGGGATTTCGGATTCTTCTAAGCTTACGGTAACAGTGTTACTATATTAAAACGTAGTACCTAAAAGGAGAATGACATTATGAATATTCAAGGAAAATGGGCGCTTATCACGGGAGCTTCTTCCGGTATTGGAGAGCAATTCGCAAGACAACTGGCTAAACAAGGCAGCCATCTGGTACTTGTGGCCCGATCGAAGGGCAAGCTTGAGAGTCTGGCATCAGAGCTCAGAAAGATGTATGGAATCAAAGCCGAGGTTATCTCTATGGATCTTTCGAAAGAGGGAGCTCCCAGCGAGTTATATCAGCAATGTCAACTTTTGAAAGTGGATATCGAACTGCTGGTCAACAATGCGGGCTTTGCTACACATGGATTGTTTGAACAAGTGTCAGGTGAACGTCAACATGAGGAAGTGATGCTCAATGTCGCCGCTGTTGTAGATATGACCCACTTATTCTTGCCGGGTATGTTGCGCAAAAGCTCAGGTGCAGTAATCAATGTTGCTTCAACCGCCGGATTTCAACCGCTTCCCTATATGGCCGTATATGGGGCGACAAAAGCTTTCGTCTTGTCGTTTACTCAAGCGTTATGGTGGGAAAACCGCGACCGCGGTGTACAATTCTTCGCACTTTGTCCTGGTGCGACGGATACCAGTTTCTTTGATGTCGTAGGAACGGAAGATGCCTCCGTCGGAAAGAAAGACACGCCGGAAAGAGTCGTAGAGATTGCACTGCGTGCCTTGGAGCAAGGGAAACTGTATGTTGTTCCCGGTATGCAGAATTATATGGGGGCGCAGTTAGCGCGTTTTATTACACGAAAGCAAGGCCTTAAGCTTGTTGGGGGCATGCTTCGTCCACGCAATAGCTCCAGTAATAATAACAAACCGGGTAATCAAAACGGCTTCTGACCATGGCTGAACTCGACATATCAACGCCGGGCCATTGCAGGAGTTGGAGAATCATCGCGCTCTTGGCTGAAGGGAAGCAATATTTCGGTAAAATCGTAGTACAAATCTAAAATTCTCGCTTACATTACAAAGGAGGCGCTCTAATGCCCAATACAACAGTAAATCCCGATAAAGCTTCTAAAGGTCTGAATCATCCGAAACGCTCAGTGAGTAAAAAAATACGCAGATGGGGCTTATCATTGCTTGCAGTACTCCTTCTTGGCGTGCTTGTGTTCTTACTTGTACCTTCACCCGTCGTACCGGCTAAATGGATAGCACCTGCAGCACCCTCGTTCCAAGAAGCAGGTCCGTGGAAACAGAACAACAAACTCAGCTCGGCTGAGCTTGTTACGGATGCCCCTCATTTCCCAGAATTTATTACCTTTGATAAGGAAGGCCAGCTATATGCAGGAGATTCCGATGGGAAGATCTACAAGGTTCCTTTTGATGCAGTAGGCAATCCGCAACAGGCTCAAGTATTTGCAGATACCAAAGGAACGCCTAATGGGCTTAAATTTGACACGAGTGGAAATTTGATCGTTACGGATATCCAGAGAGGGCTGCTGTCTATAGATTCATCCGGTAACATAGAGGTCCTGGCCGATCACGTTAACGGCGGACCGATTTACTTGGCCAACGAGCTTGATATTGCTCAGGACGGCTCGATTTATTTTTCCGATACCTCAACCTATGGTCGGGTGATGTTCAAAGAAATGGCGGAGAACAAACCGCATGGACGACTGTTGAAGTATGATCCAAAGACCAATCAGACGACAGTACTGTTAGATAATCTTTATTTTGCTAACGGGGTAGCCTTGTCTGCGGATGAAGATTTTGTGCTTGTGGCGGAATCGTATCATTATCAGTTGACCAGATACTGGCTCAAGGGTCCAAAGAAGGGGACATCTGATATTTTTGCAGACAATATTGCAGGCTTTCCAGACAATATTACACGCGATGAGCAAGGCCAGTTCTGGGTCGGTATCTTCACGACTCGTCTTGCCTTTGTGGATCAGATGCATAGCAATCCTTGGCTAGCCGGCAACATGGCCAAAATACCGCAGGCGCTGCTAAACGGGGCGAGCGCGCCGGTGAAGCACGGGCTTGTGGCGGAATACAGCCCGCAGGGGGAACTGATGGACAGCTGGCATGATCCCAACGGTTCATTGTATGGCATAACCACGGCTGTAAGCCATCATGAATATTTATATATTGGAACGGCGCCGGGCGGTAGCCAAGGCGTGCATCGCGTACCTTTAACAAAATAATGTTGGAATCTATGTTGGAATCTGGAGCAGTCTGGTACTGCTCTCAGCATATAAGGAGGCTACGTAATGGAGCTTGATGATTTGGCGCTATCATGGAATACGAAGGAGAGTCTGGCCGGCAAAATAGCTTTGGTGACAGGTGCCAACAGCGGGATCGGGGCGTTGGAATTTTCTCAAGCAGCTGGGTATTCCGAGGAAGAAATTCGTGCGTTTACTTCGAACATTCTGCCTTTACATCCCGATAATGTTGCAGAGGTGGCGCTTTATGGCAGATACGATCCACATGCCTACTAAAGAGGACTTGGTGACGGCCATCCATACCATGGGTTAGGATCTCGATCGGGAGCTGCTCCATTTGCAATTAGAGATGGGCGTCTTTGCACATACGATTAAGAGTTTACAGAATCAGAGCCAAAATAGATCGGCTTCTCAATTTTAACTTTTTCATAACTTTTTATCTCCGATCGCGAGATACAATGGAATGAACTGAGAAAAATTAGAAGAAATGTCGAATATGCGGCTGCGGTGCAGCGGTAGGCATTTCGTTCGGAGGAAACGATGACCACGAATCACAAATCTTCAGTACTGCGGCGGACGATCTGGATCTCCGCACTCGTGCTCGGCACGCTGCTGCTCGTTGTGGCAGGTTATCTCGGACATCTCTACTATAAGGCGGATTCCGCGATTGAGAGGATGGCGGCACCGTCAGATGCAATGCAAGAGAAGGAAGAACAATCCCATGAAGTTGCTACGAATGAGAAGGCGATCCGTCCGTTCCTCATGCTGCTCGCCGGAATCGATAACCGGGAAGGAAGCGGGGGCACGCTGAATACCGATGTCCTGATGTTTATCAGCTACAACCCGGAGACGCGCTCGGCGAGCATGATGTCGCTGCCGCGGGATCTGCTGATGAAGCCGAAAAATTTGCCTAATCGGAAGGCGAATTTCTACTATGCTTATTATGCGATCAAGGATAAGGCAGCTGCCATTGCGAATACGAAACGGTTCTATAGCGATATGCTGGGATTGCCGATTGATTATATGGCACTGGTGAATTTCGATGCACTGCGTCAAACCGTGAACACGGTTGGTGGGCTCGAGATCGACGTTGATATGGATATGAAATACGTGGATACCGCGGATGGTACCCACATTGATCTTAAAAAAGGATTGCAGAAGCTGGATGGGCAGAAGACGCTCGACTTCGTTCGATACCGCAAATCCAATCGGGGGACGCAAGAGTCCTCCGACTTCGCGCGAGGTGAACGGCAGCAGCAAGTCATCAAGCAATTAACGGATAAATTGAGTGCTTTCCAAGGGATGACGCAGTGGGGAAAGGTCCTGGATATTATCGGGGACAACGTGAAGACCGACATGCCGGCGAACGAGTTAAAACAATGGCTATTCAACTTCCCGACCTACTATCCGAAGACGATTCGCTCGTTGCATGTGGAGGCCGATTGGAAGAGTCCTTATGTCTACGCGAGCGAAGAGGATATGAAGCAAGCGCTCGCGGATCTGCGGGCGGAAGTTGGCGATAAGAAGGACAGCCCGATTCGTCTAGGCGATGTGATGGGGCTGATGAAGAATTAATGACATACTCGAACGAGCTGAGCGAGTAGCAACAAGAAACGTTAGCAAACCGTGTGGTCTGCTAACGTTTTTTCATTGCAAGGATTTACTTGCGATATTCATTCATTTTGACGCGTCCGAGATCGACGCTAATCTGATATAGATAGTTCGGTTCGGTCTCGATATTAATAATGAGCTTATCGGCATCCAGATTGTCGGCCGTTAACGTGAAGTTGCCCCCGGCATCGCCTGTGACGGTCTGCGTCAGAAGTTGTTTCTGCTTCGGTGCAGGTCCATTGACGAAGACGGTAACCGTGCGGTTCGCGATTTTCGAGAAGGTTCCTTTGAGAATCAACTGGTGATCGGAGGTGAAGGAGGCGCGGACCGTATAGTCGGGGAATCCTCCGTTTTTCTCGTTATCCGTGAAGATCGTGAATGCTTCCGGACGTCCATGTAGCTCGAACCCGTGCTCATAGAGATTTTTCAAAAAGGCGACAGCCTCCGCGCGCGTTAGCTTCTCTTGCCCAGCAAAACCTTCGACGGTCGGTGCAGTTTTTCCAGTGGAAAAGCCCATGTTCAATAGATAGCGTATCGCGTCCTGACGATCGGCGTAGTTCCTGCCATTAAGGCTGGCTACGATGTAAGCTACTTCTTGACGGGTGATGGGGCGGTCTCGCAGCTTCTTGTTCTTAATTGCCTCCAGATCGACGTTGTAGGACCTTGCATATCGATAGTATTTGTCGCTCCATACTTCGATTTTGATCGGATGTTCTTGATCTAACTGTTGGAGTATTTTCGTATCCGCGTAGAGCTTGAACAACATCGCCAGAAATTCAGCTTCCGTTACTTCGTTATTCGGTCTGAAGGTTCCATCCGCATATCCGCTTGCCATCTGTCGCTGAACTCCCCATTGAATCGCCTCGCGGGCCCAATGGTTGCCGATATCCGTTAATGAGGTCGATGGTTTGACATTGACCTTCAGTTCGGCCGTCTTGCCCTCGTAACGGATCGTGATCTTCGCGATACCGGGTTGCAGTCCCTTGATCTTCCCGTTGCGAACGTCGATTAGCTGAGAAGAGGAGGTGTAAGAGAAGCCGGACTTCATCGAAAATTGTTCTCCGTTCTCCGTATATGCGCGTACCGCAGGCATTGCTATTTCGTCGCCTGCTTGCACAGTGATCTCCCGCGGTTCGATGGACAAGCCGCTTACACGGTCTTCCGTGCGCGAATCGATGCTGAAGAAGCGGGTCTGGTAGGAGATATCGGCCGGTGTGCCGTCCGTCTTCTTAAGACCGGTAATGTTGACCTTGAATACGTCGCCATTCTTCAATAATTGCACATCATCCGGACGGAAAGTAATCGCATAATTGTTCCCGTAATTGATCGTACTGATATTGAAATGGAGCTGTTCAATGTCCTTGTCTTGGGTACTCTGGTCAAAAGTCCAACGTCGCTGGTCTCCGAGGCGGATGAGCTCGACGCGAACATCGTCTAATGCAGGCTCTTGAAAACGCTTCGGATTTAATTGAACGGACCAAGCATAATCGCTTTTGAAGGCCTCGAGTGGAAAAGCGCCTTGGTTCGGAAATAAGCTATAGTTGTAATCGATCGTGTTGGTTCGGCTTTTATCTTGCACTTGCATGCTGCTATAAGATTTGTCTTGGTGCGCTGCTAATCCGAAGCCGATCTGCTGCAATTGCGGATTCAGGATCCATCGGCGATGGCCGACGTTGTCGATGTTCTTGTCGTCCGAATCGTCCATGTAGGCACGAACGCTATCCACAAGTAGATTCGAATCGAGCGAACGCGTCGTATAGTATAAGTTCGAAGAGGTTGTCGATCGATACCCTTTGTCATAGAAAGCTTTGTCCATATCGGACGGCTGTGATGGATAATGACTGAGCCGGCCAAGCGTCGAGACGAGGACAGCGCCATACTGTGCCTGCTCGTTAAGGCTCGGATCAAGACGCAGATCGCCAGGCAACCCACTAATGAAGCGATAGAAATTCGTCGCGTCCAATCCTTGCTGAACATAAGCTTCATTTAATTTGCCTGCTCGGTAAGGGGAGGAGGTCAACGGTGTCTCATCAAAGACGGTTTGTCCTTTGCTGGACGGATTCATCCACTGGCTCCATTTATCTTTGATTTCCTGCTCGCTGCGTTCTGGAAGCAGACTGTCCACGGATTCCGCGAAAGCAGCAGGGGGATTCCATACGAAATAGAGCAAGCATACGGCGATAAAACTGATCATTTTGATACATCGTGGTGTTCTGTTAGACACATGTAGCACTCCTTAGCTGGTTAAAATATGGGAAATATTCTCATGATAGTCCCATACAAAATAGCATAGAGTGTGCTAGGGTTCAACAAAAATCGGCATATTTCCCATCTTCAATAGATCATCGGCCTCACCCAAAAAGGGCGAACGCCCCCCAAATAAGAGGAACACTCACCCTTAAACTCATCGATATGCCTTACTCCGCCTTGACCAGAATCTTCACTTGATTCTTCTCTTTCAGTTGCTGAGCTCGACTGTTTTTTTGCTTCCGCTCTGGACCACGAGCTGGCCGAGGGCTCGACGAATGCGCCTAACCCTCAGTCTTCCTCGTCGAATAGCCAACCACCAACTCCCCAACCAAGTTGACCTTGGCAACGGAAGCTGGATTATTAATAAGCTGCATTATCTGCGTGATGCATTCCTCGCCGAGCCGATGCTGCGGCTGCTGGATATGCGTAAATCGGAATCCCGCCTGGTTATAATAGTTGTCCGGATGGTCGAAGCAGACGACCGATAAATCCTCAGGCACGCGCTTGCCGATCTGATCGCAGGCTTGTCGGATGAGCAGCGCAATGCTGTACTCCGTAGCCACGATGCCGGTCATGGCTGGATGCTCTTCGATGAAGGAGGCGATTTTGTCGATATCCTCTTGAAAATGGACATCGGAGCCCGGAATCACGGACTCGACGAAGCTGTATCGCAAGGAAGGATCCATGGAGACATGATTCGCAGCATGCGCTTGTACATAGCCCTGAATGCGCTCCTCGACGGTAGAGACGATATTGCTCGAAGTTACGATGCCGATATGCTTGTGGCCTAGATCGATCAAATGGGAGGTAAGTATTTCGGCCGATTCGGTATTGTTGGTTGTGATCGAAGATATCGGCAGGTTCTCAAGTGTACGATCGATCACGATCAGCGGGAACTTCCGCGATGCAAGCTCCAGAATGATCGGCGACAAATACTTCGAGGTGGAGGGGAGCAGCAGAATGCCGGCCACGTTCATTTGGATAAATTCTTGGATCAACTGTTCTTCCACCTGCATATGTCCCAGCGATTTCTTCACAATGACATGAGCGCGGGAGTCGCTAGCTTCCAAGATGCCGGATAGGATCTTGGTGCCGAACGTATCATTGAAATCGGTCATGATGCAGCCGATGAGCGGCAGATGGAAATGCTGAACCGCGGCAGGCGTAGTCTGTTTCGTATTCGAGATGACGATCGTGCCTTGCTTAGGCTTCCTCGATATATATCCTTGTTTTTTCAGCTCATCTAATGCTCGCTTGACGGTAATGATGCTTACGTTGTATTCATCCGCTAATTCGTGTTCGAACGGGAGCTTATCTTGAATTTGATATTCTCCATGGATGATTTTCTCTTCGATGGCATCAAATACTTGTTGGTATAATAATTTTTTCAACAAATGCACCCACTAGTTTTAAATATATTTTTTATCATTAATTATATTTTAAGACGATCGGCAAGTAAATGAGAGGGGAGATTGACATCAAAAAACATACCCCGTACTATATAAATATATTATAAATAATAAAATATATTTATTGGTGGTGTACATATGATTATAAAAGATCGGAAGTTTATTCAAGCTGCGAAACAAGCTTTGTTAGACACGTTCCAAGATGAGAAAGTCGCTGGGATGTTTGAGAAATGCATGGAGAACACACTCGACACGACGATTAAAATCCAAGACGGCGAGACATTTATTCTCACGGGCGACATCCCAGCCATGTGGTTGCGCGACTCGGTGTGCCAAGTTCGTCCATTCCTGCTATTCGCCAAAGATCATGCAGAAATTCAAGAGATGCTGCTCGGCCTAATTAAGAAGCAAGTAAAATTGATTGCGATGGATCCTTATGCGAATGCATTCAATGAATCGGCCAATGGTGCGGGGCATCAGAATGATAAGACGGAGATGTCACCGGCAGTATGGGAGAGAAAGTACGAAATCGATTCGCTCTGTTACCCGGTTCAGCTTGCGTATCTGATCTGGAAAATAACGGGGCGTACGGAGCATTTTACGACGGAGTTCAAGCAATGCATCGATACGATCGTGACGTTGTGGAAAGTCGAACAGCATCATGAGGAGAAGTCGCCATACCTGTTCGAGCGCGAGGATTGCGTGCCGACAGATACGTTAGTACGGAAAGGCAAAGGATCGCTGACGGGATATACGGGCATGACATGGTCCGGATTTAGACCAAGCGACGATGCTTGCACGTATGGCTATCTTGTTCCTTCGAATATGTTCGCTGCGGTGGTGTTGAAGTATGCGGAAGAAATGCTATCCGCTTTCTATTCGGAAGAGCTTGCATTGCTGGAGCGTGTGCGCGAGCTGCGCACTCAGATCGAAGAGGGTATTGAGAAGCACGCGATCGTAACGGATGATTGCTACGGAGAGATGTATGCTTATGAAGTGGATGGCTTAGGTCATACGCTTCAGATGGATGATGCGAACGTGCCAAGTCTGATGGCGCTGCCATTCTTGAATTATTGCGATCCGCAGGATGCGCGGTACCAGAATACCCGGAGATTCATTCTCAGCTCGAAGAATTCAACCTTTTTCAAAGGGAGAGAAGCGAATGGTGTAGGAAGCCCGCATACGCCGAACAATTATGTATGGCCGATCGCGCTGTCTATTCAAGGGTTGACCAGTCAATTTGAATCCGAGAAAAGAGATATCGTTGCTACATTATTGCGTACAGACGCTGGTACAGGCTTAATGCATGAGTCTTTCAATGTCAATAATGCCAACGAATACACGAGAGAATGGTTCTCTTGGGCCAATATGATGTTCTGTGAGCTTGTACTTGATGTCGCAGGAATCAATATGCACAAATTCATCCGATAAACGCAAGAAACGTTAGCAAACCGTACAGGTCTGCTAACGTTTTTTTTGCATCAAACGCTTACTCCGCCTTGACCAGAATCTTCACTTGATTCTTCTCGCGAAGCAGCGCTTCAAATCCTTCCTCTACAACTTCATCGAGCTTAATCCGTTTGGTCACGAGCTTCTCAGCCGAGAAGTAGCCTTGCGCCATCAAGCTGATCACGGCAGGGAAGACGTTGCGGTAGCCGATAATTCCTTTGACGGTACGCTCCATCATGACAATGTTGTTCGGCATAATCGGTGCTTCCTTCTCGAAAATGCTGACGATCATCAATTCGCCGCCGATTTTCGTGGAGTTCAGCGCCTGCGTGAGGACAGGAGGGACCCCGGTCACTTCATAAGCAACGTCCGCGCCGCCGCCAGTACGCTTATGGATTTCCTTCACGACGTCATATTCTTTCGGATCGATGACGATCGCGCCGAGCTCGGCTGCTTTTTGCTTCCGCTCAGGAGACAGCTCCACCGCATAGATTTCGGCAGCGCCCGAAGCTTTCAACGCTTCGATCACGAGCAGGCCGATTGGGCCGGCGCCGAAGACGACTGCTTTGTCGCCGACTTTCAGCTTGCTCTGGCGTACTGCATGGAGCGCCACGGCTGAGGGCTCAACGAGTGCACCTTGCTCATAGGAGATGCTGTCCGGAATTTTGTGAACCATATATTCTTCCGCTGCGACGTATTCGGAGAATCCGCCACCACCGCCCGCAAGACCAAGGAAGCCCATGGTGGAGCAGAGGTTATAGTAACCTGCCTTACATGCATCGCATGTGCCGCAGGCATAGATCGGTTCAACGACGACGCGGTCGCCGACTTTCACTCTGGATACGCCTTCACCAATCTCGACGACCTGTCCGGAAAATTCATGCCCCATGACGATCGGCGCTTTCTCTCCCGTAATCGGATGCGGAGTTCCCTCCGGAATGAAGATCGGTCCTGCTGTATATTCATGTAAGTCGCTGCCGCAAATGCCGCACCATTCGACTTTGATTTTCACTTTGCCAGGTAATGCCTTTGGTTCTTCAATTTGTTCTACACGCAAATCTTTGAGGCCGTGCCATCTGAGTGCTTTCACCTTGTTCATCCCCTTAGAAATGTTGAATTGCGAATTCATCTATATTATTTTCGGAAATTCAATTATTTTCGGGAAACGTTTCCGACACCTACTATGTCACTAAATTGTCAAACTGTCAATGTTAAAAATGTTATTGACGCAAAATGGTGGCTCATGTATCTGATTCCAATCCGTTGTGTTATAATAAAAATATTGATAAATTACACAAACATTCGTGGAAACGATTTCGGAATAAAGTAGGGGCGTGCTAGCATTGGCGAAAGACAAAGTGACGATCGAGGATGTCGCTGCGCGAGCAGGGGTTGGGATTGCAACCGTATCGCGGGCGATTAACAATATGGGAGGCATCAGCTCGAAGACGAAAGCGAAGGTGATGGAGGCGGTCGAGGAGCTCGGCTTCATTCCGAATACGAACGCTCAGAACTTGAAGCTGCGGCAGACGAAGCTGCTCGCGCTCGCCGTACCGGACATTCGCAACGCGTTCGTGCCTGAGATTGCTTATTCGGTCGAGCAGGCCGCGAAGCATTACGGTTATCGTGTGGTGCAGATCAATACGTTAGGGAATATTCATTCCGAGCTGGAGCTGCTGCGAGACATGAAGAAGCTGCATGTGGACGGGCTGATTATTCTGCCGCTGGCTTACCCGGATACGCTGAAAGATCTCATCAACAAAGCCAAGCTGCCAATCTCGATCATTAACTATGGCAAAAAACTGGATCAAGACATCAAGGCGGACATCGTCAGCCTCGCGACGCAAGAGGGTAAGCTCGTGATGGAGCATCTGATCAGCATCGGCAGGACGCGTATCGGCTATGCTGGAGCACCGAAAGAGATCATTGAAGAACGGTTTTTCGCTTACGAGGATGCGCTAGAGCATTTTGACCGGTCGCTGGTCTATTTCGGCGACGATTTCTCCTTGCAGACGGGCGCGCGGGCGGCGGATTATTTCGTGAACCTGACGCATATGCCGGATGCGATCTATGCTGGGAACGATATGGTCGCGATCGGACTGCTGAACCGGTTCAAGGAATTAGGCGTCCGTGTGCCGGAAGACATCGCGATCGTCGGCATCGATAACAACCTGTTATGCACGATCTCGACACCGAAGCTGAGCTCGGTCTCCATCATGGGGGCGGAAGTGGCCAAGGTAGCGACGGAGCTGCTGCTCCAGCGCATCCATGAACAGAAGAAAGGGCTCTATGAACGGATTCAGTTCGAACCAAGGCTTATCGTGCGAGAATCTAGCTTGCCGCGAACACGTACAACGCAGCAGATCGATTGAGCGGAGCATGAACATTAAAGGGGCTGTTTCCTAAAGGAAAACGGCTTTTTTACTGTGTCTATGACGCTAACCTTAAAAAATTGAGAAAAAATTCAGAATTTCTTTGCCTTCGTCTTCATTTTTCAAGCGTAAGATGGAACTTAATCATTTACTTGCGGTTGGAGGGATGCAGATGAGACTTTTGGAGATCGTATTGATTGCGATCAATTTTGGACTGTTGTTCTGGATGGTGACTGGGAACCGGAAGGTTGGGAAGTCAGCTGCGATACCGCTGGTGGTTGCCTTTGGTCTGGTGATTGCTCAGATCGCGGTAGAAGCCGCGCGATGGGAGATGATCCCGGCGTACCTGACGCCATTTGTATTAACAGCTTATCTCTATGCAGGTAGGCGGTCCAAAGGACGACGAAGTCTGGTGGCGTTCACGATCCAGATGGTATGCCTAACGCTGTATCTGATCGTGTCGATTGCCCCGCCTTGGCTGATGCCGGTATTCGCATTCGAGCGGCCGACAGGAAAGTACGCGGTCGGAACGTCTGTGTATCATTGGGTGGATGAACAACGCCATGAGCCTTACTCGGCGAACGCGACTGACAAACGAGAACTGATGGTCCAATTATGGTATCCGGCCACCGAAGGCGGCAAGGGAGAGCAGAGCGCTTATCTCCAGAATGCGTCGATCATGACGCAAGCCATATCGACGAACATGATGAACTTTCCAGCTTTTACGCTAAGTCATTTGAATCTGATTAAGACGCATGCGATGTTGGAAGCCAAGCTATCGGAGTCGGAAAGTCGGTATCCTGTATTGATTTTCTCCCACGGGATGAACGGTTATCGCAATCAGAATATGTTCCAACTGGAGGAACTGGCAAGCCACGGTTATATTGTGATGGCCACCGATTATGCTTATGAAGCGGCTGGCACCGTGTATCCTGACGGACGCGT
Organism: Paenibacillus guangzhouensis; assembly: GCF_009363075.1. NCBI lineage: Bacteria > Bacillati > Bacillota > Bacilli > Caryophanales > Paenibacillaceae > Paenibacillus > Paenibacillus guangzhouensis. The sequence continues at coordinate 6,433,392 of NZ_CP045293.1, forward strand.
TGCGCTGAGTAAAACCGATCCCAACCTGACTTCAAATGCCGAGTACACCAAGCACATCCCGCTATGGACAGCGGATGCCACCTTTGTACTCGATCAAGTAGAGAAGTTGAATCAGAATGATCCAGCAGGGCGCTTCACCGGCAAGATCGATATGGATCATATCGGTATGTTAGGGCATTCCTTCGGGGGGGCGGTTACGCTGCAGATGATCAAGAATGATCCGCGTGTGAAGGCGGCCCTGAGTATGGACGGCGGATTCTACGGTCCACCGGTCTCAGATAAGGGGTTAGGCAAACCGTTTTTAATGATGTATGCAGAGGAGACCTACAATAAGGTGATGACTTCTTACGAGGAGGTTGCCAGCCAGTTAGGCGGAGTAAGCCGCGAAGCGTTCGAAGCGCCTAGGAAAGAATATATTCAGAAATCGGGCAATGCGCTGGCAGGCGGTGGTCTATCCTTACTTATTCCAGGTTCTAAGCACGCGAGCTATTCCGATCTAGCCTTATTCTCTCCCTTGTTGGGATTGAACGGACCTAATCCACGGCGGGATCACCGGATTGTGAACGAGTTCAGTGTTGCTTTTTTCGACCGGTATTTAAAAGGAAAGGATGATTCAGCGCTGCGAGGATTAGCCGCCAAATACCCGGAAGTGAATTTTAAAGTGAATCCATAGGTTTGGAGCATAAACAAAAAGGAGCTTCCTATCCACGAATTGCGTGAGGATGGAAGCTTCTTTGCTATGCCGATGCCTTATTTATAGTTAAAAATTTCTCGTACCACATTCTTCGCCATGGCGATCTGCTGCGGGTTCTGTTGAGTGAGCATATACGTAATCTCTTGAATGTCCGCTTGGGATTTCTCGTCCGGATCCGGGGTCTGCGGAGTGAACAGCTGCGAGATATCGACATCCAGCGCTTCGGCAATTTTGGCGAGGTTAAGCAGCGCGACGTTCTTCTCACCGCGTTCGATCTGTCCGACATAGGAGAAATGAAAGCCGCCTTTCTCGCCAAGCGCTTCCTGCGTCAATCCCTTTTCTCTTCTCAGTTCCCGAATCCGTGCCCCGACGCGGAGCAGAATTTCTTTATCCGTCATTCCTTCCACACCTCTCTACTTCAAAGTGTAGATAAAATAGGACCCATCATACACCGGCGATTAGATATCATAAATTATACTTATTGATATTATTTTGTTGTATAATGAGGAATAAAGGTAATTATTTCCACGATTCGTGCGAATCATAACCGCCAACACCGAGTCGTGCACTAATCCTCATAGGAGTGAAGCATGTGAATCATTCAACCCTTATCGATGAATGCAGAGATCATCGCTCAATCCAAGCCCTGACCATCCGTCGGCTGCTGCAGCTGTCACGGCTCCATATCGACTCGACGGCTTATTTGACGGACCTATCCGATATGCATGCATGTCTCATCTTCATTGACCGCGCGCTGGATTATATGCTCAAGGCGGTGTATGTGCTAGAGAACGGCTGCAAGTCGGCTCCGCCTACGCTAACCCACCACGATGTTCTTCAGCTCACGACAGATGCGCCCATTTCACAGTTAGACATGGTGACGTTCATCCTGAATATCCGTTACCTGGCAAGCTGTAAGGATCCTGCGCTGCTTCATCCGATGCATCCTGCACATCTGCGGATCATGCTGGACAGGGTAGAGGATATTCTCCTCCATCTGTCAGGTAGAATTGGCGATCATTAGCATTCTAATTGATAATGATTTTCAATAAAATGCGCCAAAGTGGTTTACATTCCCGTTAAATTCCAACATACTAGGAATAGAAGGAAGTCAAATCGTGCAGGATAACATCGATTGCCATGGTATGGTGTCGATAGGTTATTCCAATACGGTACAAGCTTACCTTTCATCTAGACAAGCGAATAAGGGAGAGTGATCCGAATGTTAAGTGAGAAGCTGCTCGCGAAGTTGAACGATCAAATGAATTATGAGTTTTATTCTGCGCAGGTATATCTTGCGATGGCGGCGTATTGTTCGTCGGAGAGTTTTGATGGATTTGCGAATTTCTTCATCATGCAATCGGAAGAAGAGAAATATCATGGAATGAAAATTTTCCATTTCATAAATGCACTTGGTAAACGTGCCGTTGTTACAGGCATGGAGAACCCTCAGAATGAGTACAGCTCCTTGCTGGATGCGTTTGAGCATTCCTTCGAGCATGAGAAGACGGTAACGAAGCGCATCTATGAGTTGTCCGATATCGCATGGGACGAGCGGGAGCATGCGACAATCAACTTCCTCAAATGGTTCATCGATGAGCAAGTCGAAGAGGAAGCAACCTTCGATAGCATTATCCAAAAGCTGCGCCGCATCGATAACGATAGCAATGCATTCTATATGCTCGATTCCGAGCTCGGCAAGCGTACGTTCACACCAGGCGAAGAATAAGCATAATTCGCACATTCAAGAAGCTGTTTCCCTGCTAGGGGGAGCAGCTTTTTTGGCATGGCGGCGAGCTTAGTTACACACGTGTTCTATACCATTGAAAGTCGTCATTTTTATTAATTATAATTTAGATCATATGATTTATAGCGGAAGGTAGTATATTTTACCAATATAAGATTTGTTAATGGATTGTTGGTTAAGGGGATTAAGTTAGGTTGTAATTATTGATGCTGTTCTGATGGGGGAAAAATGAAACATTATATTTTCAAGCTTAAGTATATTATCTTAATAAAAATTGTAGCTGCTCTTATCTCCATCATAGGAATAGCTAGCATGCCATACATCTTAAAATTATTGTTTGATTATGATTTTTCAAAGGGTATAACAGGAATTGTTGTGCTAATTTTAACGTATGCTTGTGCGATCGTCGTTGGCATGTTGTTTGAGTATATTAGTCAAAGGCATGCTTGGAAGTTGGAACAGAGGTTTAACCTATTCGTTAAGCAAGATTTATTCGATTCCTCACTTCGTAAAAACGTAGTGAATTTTCAAAAATTTGATGTATCGGAGTATATTTCGATTTTTAACAATGATATAAGAACCTGTCAACAATACGTGGAGAGCATCGTCGCCATCATTCAGACCGTTTTACAATTATGTGTGTATGGTTTTTTCTTATTTACCCTTGATTATCGACTTGCAATCATTATTATTTTGAGTTCATCACTAAGTCTGATTTTGCCTCGTATGACTGGTAAGCGCTTAGCGCAGAAGAAGGGTGACCATTTGTCTGCCATGGCATCCTATGTTGACACTCTCTTTGATTTGTTATCTGGGTTTAAATTAGTAAATGACGAGACAAGAAGCAGTATTTCTCAAAGGCAGAATAAGGCTTTGACAGATACAGAGGGCAAGCTTTATGAATTTGGGAAATTTAAGACTTTTGCCAACGTTCTAAGTGGCAGCAGTATGTATTTTTTAGAGTTAATCGTGTTTGCTGCGATCGGAGTAATGCTCTTTAAACAAAATATTACACTAGGTATTGCTGTTGCAGCTTTAGGATATATACAAAGCTTTTGTTACCCGATGGCTTATTTGTTGACAGAAATGAATAATGTAAATGCTTCAAGAGATGCCAAAGATAAACTCATGAGCATAATCAATGAACAGATTGATCATAGACCTGTTATACAGGATTTCCAATCCACAATTACATTTGTGAATGTGTCTGTTACGTTAGGGGATTTCACCCTAAGGAATTTTTCATACGAATTTGAGAAGGGTAAAAAATATGCGATAGTGGGTCCTAGTGGCGTTGGCAAGTCAACGATTCTAAATCTTCTTATGCAATACATTTATCCTGATAGCGGTGCAATTCTACTTGATGGTAAATCCATAAAAGAGATGGATACTAGCAAGATAATGGATTGTGTAAATCAATTTGAACATTCGTTTCATGCGACATGTATGGAAAACGCGACTGTATTCGGCGCACATCCCGAAACATCCGTAGTAAATACGCTGCATTATTTCAATAACGATAAAATGTATAGTATTTCTACAAAGGAAAATGCGAGGGAGTTAAGTGGTGGGGAAAAGCAAATGTTACAATTGCTGAGAATTGCAGCATGGGATAAAGACATACTGCTGTTTGATGAGTCATTCTCGGCCATTGACCATGAGAACGCCACAAAACTGCAACATGATCTCCTGCTAAAAGATAAAACAATTCTATGTATTACTCATAATGTATCAAGTGAAAATCTGAATGATTTTGATGAGATTGTGACTATCTCTGCATATAGCTCTAGCGCTACAAAATAAAGACTCCACGATCATTAAGCATCATTAAGCGCAGTTTAGAAGCTGTTTCCCCACCGGGAGACAGCTTCTTCTTTTTGTAGAACCAAGCTGAAGTTTATTTCTGCTTCACCAGCCATAGGCCGACGGCGATGACGCCGACACCAAGCCACGTTTTCCAATTGGGAACCTCGCGGAGGAACAGATATCCCATCCCGATGGAGATTAGCACCTCGATGCATTTGGCGGCAACCAGTACATAGCTGAGCTGATGCGCGGCCTTCACCCCGAATTTCACCCCATACCCAATACTGAGATTCGCGGCCAAGAACACCGGGAGCAGCATCAGCTGGAATTTCAACGTGGTCCAGAAGGCGGGATCAATATGCTTGCTCTGGTAGGAGAATACCAGGTTAATCACGGTGAGTCCCGCGAAGAGCAGGGCAACGCTGTACAGATAGAGCATGTCAACCTCCTGAAACTTCGTGTAACACCTCCTTAATGTTTCCCGAACACAACTTTTTAACACATGGGAAAATGTACGAAATCGATGAAGCCGAAGCCCCCGCGTTCTGCTACAATAAGGGAGAATCGTACTTACGAAATAAACGACAGAAACGATGTTGATGATGAAAATAGAACTCGAACAGCAAGTGATCGATGTGCATGTGGAATACGGTCCGCGCAAGAAACTCTCGATCCATATCGACCCGTCGGGCCTGATTACGGTGAAGGCGCCTAATCGTACCAGTGACGATATCGTGATTAGCGCTGTGAAGCAGCATGGAAGCAAGATTGTGAAGCAGCTGCAGGCGATTGAAGCTGCTCGCCAACCTGCGCCGAACGTCAGGTCTTATGAAGAGGAAGGCAAGTTCCTGCACCTCGGCCGGTATTATACGCTTCAAGAGCTGATTGCAACGGATGGCTTAACGGAAGAAGAGCTGCAGCGCGAATTGAAGAAATTTTATTTTGCCAGCTGCAAGAAGGTGATTGGGGAGCGTCTGAAGATTTATCAGAAGCAGCTCAAGGTGACCCCAAAGTCGTACTTAATAGAGGAGTCGCTGACGAAATGGGGGAGCTGCAGTTCCGCGAAGCATCTGACCTTCAATTATCGGCTTGCGATGGCGCCTATTGACGTCATTGATTACGTGGTGATTCATGAGCTCTGCCACCTGTTGCATATGAATCATGATCGCTCCTTCTGGCGGCGCGTCGGCAGCATCATGCCGGATTACAAAGAGAAGGAGGCGTTCCTCGCGAAGTATGGACAAGCGATGACGTTGTAATACTTGAGAGAACGAGGAAAAGAGGAGGCGTTACCGTGGATGGGAATAAAATAACGTACGAATCGATCGACCATTATATTTCGACTTTTCCGCCGGAGATTCAGGAAATCTTAGAATCGATCCGCAAGGTGATCCGCGAAGCTGCGCCTGACGCGGTGGAGAAGATTAGCTACCAAATGCCGACATTCGCGCAGCAAGGCAACGTGGTGCATTTTGCGGCGTTCAAGAACCATATCGGCTTCTATCCGGCGCCGAGCGGGATCGAGGAATTCGAGCAAGAGTTAGCCCCTTACAAAGCAGGCAAGGGGACGATTCAGTTCCCGCTAGAACAGCCGATACCGATGGAGCTGATCACCAAGATCGTGAAGTTCAGAGTTGCAGAGAATATCGCCAAGGCAGAACGGAAATCAGCCAAGAAAAAGTAACGAATTTGACAAATCTAGGGTGAAGAAGTTAACGACATTTCATGAAAAATATAACAAATTTGGTGTTTCATCCGATATACGTAAAGTGTACCTCCTGAAAGAAGAGGTACAACCTACCTAGAAGGGATGTATCGGTAATGAAAAGCATTTCTACACTAATAAAGAAAACGTGTAGTGTGGTTCTACTCTGTTCACTATTGTTGACAGGTATCGGAACCTTTGCCTTAGATAAGGCGGCAGCAGCAACGGGGGATGCATATGTTTATTATGTATCTAATAGTGATTTGTATCGGGTGAAAAGTGATGGCACCGGAGCACAACGGTTATTGAAAAGTTTTAATTTTGAAGGCACCGAGATGAAGCCGGCTGGAGACTATTTATATTTTGCATATGACGAAGGATCAACGACGTTATTACGTGTTCCAGTAGACGGATCGACGAATTTACCAAAACGATTCTTCGATGATGCAATCTATTTTGAGACGGATCATAACTTCTTGTATTATATGGACAGTAAAGGGAAAATTTATCGTGCGCCAGCCAATGCGGTGGATAAATCCGAAGCCAAATTGATTGCCGATATGGCAGATACGAAATTCTCTAGTTTTGCGGTGGTTGAAGGTCGGATATATTATAATGCACTGAAAGACGGACGCAAGACTTGGGTGGCATCGAAGGCAGCTGATGGTTCGGGACAAGTGCAATGGATTGCAGCAGGTGCTTTTGAAGACGCTTCGAGTGCACGCGTTACGGGTTCGACCTTGTATATCGTAGTAAATATTAAACCGGAAGAAGTCCAATACTCCACGAACAGTATCGTATTTTACGCCATACCTGCAAAAGGCGGAGCAGCGAAAGCTATTAATGCCAAAGCTCCACTCGATGTGAATGCGGTTTATTCCGGATGGCAGACGAACCATCTCTTTTTATTTAATAAAGGAATTAAGCTCGATGCAGATGGGGATTACGATTATAGTCTCGGTAAAGGGACACTTTTAACGGCAGAAGGAAAAACGATTGATCTGTACAAAACTAGCGTGCCTGAGGTTGCTAGTGTAGGAACCGATAAACTTGCATTTGTTGATGCGAGTGGTCATGCTTATGTGAGTACACTCAAGAATAATAAAGTGGTCAGCACCAAGACATTGTCTGTTACCAACGCCTGGTATGTTCGTAATCTTGTAACAGATAACCAAGTAAGAGCGACCTTGATCTTTGCGGACAGTGGCGCATATGTATTAAAGAATGATCTATCCTTGCAGAAAGTCGTCGGCGTGGAATGGGATTATGTGAAATACAAAGATAATGTATCTGGATTTTTCTACGTCAATGCTGGAGACAACAGTCGATTGTATCATATGGCGGACGATGGTAAGACGAGTACAAAGCTAAGTGAAGAGACGATTGATCGTATCGTTCTGATTGACAAGCAATAAGGAGCAGAAGCTCACGGATACGTAAAAGCCGCACTATACGCCAGCATTAATCGGTGTATAGTGCGGCTTTTTGTCATTCCTTACGCCTTCACGGGGATTTTCATCTCCAGCGCCTTATGATAGAATTTCACCCATTTGCCTTTCGCATCGGTCATGATTTTCCCTTTCTTATCCATGCTATAGGTATACGGCTTCACCGTAATGAACTTTGCGCCGGAGAGAACAGGAGGGTATACGATCTTGTCTTGATACTCGTTCAGCGGTTTCCCATTAAAAATATCGATCTTGATCGGCTGCAGCATTTCACCGCGGTCATCGGCGATATCGTAATACATTTTCGTTGCGGTATTCCCTTTCGGAATCTTGGCGTTGCTCGGGATAGGCCCAACACTCTTGACTTCCATCAACGTTGTCGTAGAGGTCATCGCAAGCGACAAGACGCTCGAGCTGAATTTTTGCTCGGTTTTCGTTATTTTCGGCTGGAGGGCGATGCGCTTCTTGGCGATATTCTTGACTGGAATAGGAAGCGTGAAGGCATCCTTGACGTCGTTGACCTCGGTTTGGAGCGTCAATTCGAATTCATCCGGAAGAAGGTTCGCCCCGGTGCCCTGGTCGATCATGTCAGTAAATTGGATAAGCAGCGTATCGTCTGACTCACCAGCACTTTTAGGAACCGTCATCATGGAGGACGTGATGGATCGATCGAGCGGCTGCCCATCCACGAGATAAGTCGGAAAACTTACATTCTTCGCCGTAGTGCCCTTTACCTTCAATACCATCACCAAGCGGATTCCGTCATACATCAGCTCGGACACGCCGAGCGTGACGCCATTCTGAGTTAGACTCACATCCTTCACGGTTGTCATGCCTTGCTTGTCAGCGGCCTTCAGCCCTGCGTCTCCCCATTGTTTAAACACATTGTCGTTTGCTGCTTGTGCTGCTGCGACCGAGGTGGCGGTCAATGCGCTTCCCGTGATGACGCCTGTCCCGAGAAGAGCTGCTGCACACGTGGCTGCGATGGTTTTTGTGAATAAGGTTAACGATGTGTTCTTCATCATATATTGCTCCTATCTTCGTTGTTGTTCATAGCTATAACAATCTCAACTCCGCCATTTGTGACAGGAAAAGTAAAAAACTTCAGCGATGAAGTCAAATCATACTTGCAGGTGACCTTACGTCACCGATTACAATAGGAATGACGAGGAGGAGGGGGAACGTGATGCCGGAGGAGCGCCATGACTTCACAACGGGTCAACTTGCGAGGCGAACGGGGATGACGCTAAGAACGCTTCGTTACTATGACAAGATTGGATTGCTGAAGCCGTCACAGACGAATCGTGCTGCTGTGAGGCTCTATAGTAAGGAGGATGTGGCCCGGCTGCACAAGATTCAGATGCTGAAGTACATTGGGCTCACCTTGACTGAGATCGGACAAATCATCCAAGACGACGCCACCCCAGAACAGAACCTGAGAAGTTCATTGCAGATGCATAAAGAAATCATCCAATCCCAAATCGCACATTTGCAATACGTGTCCAGAGCCATTGATGAAACACTGGGGAAGTTAGATAGACAGGGACAGCAAGTCGACTGGGATGGCGTGGCGGACGTGATGCGAACGATTCATAGGGAGAAGGACTGGAGCGAGCAATACCATAACGCGGTTCGACTTCAGGCGAGAATGCGGTTGTATGACCAGTTTAGTTCGAACAAGATCGGATGGCACCGGTGGTTCTTCGCGCATCTGGGCTCGCAGCCCCATCTGAAGGTACTGGAGCTCGGCTGCGGCGATGCGGCCTTATGGCAAAGGAATGCGGACCTTATTCCGGATACGTGGAGCATTACGCTTACGGATCTATCCGCAGGGATGCTTGAACAGGTGCGGATGAGCTTGGGGGCACACAGCGGACGGTTCAAATTTTTGCTTGTCGACGCCCAGGAGATTCCTTTCCACGACAACGAGTTCGATATCGTGATCGCCAATCACATGCTGTATCATGTGCTCGACATGAATCGTGCCGTATTCGAGATGCACCGTGTGCTGAAGCCTGGCGGCTGCTTATATGCCTCAACGATGAGCACGCGTCATCTGCAGGAAATCGAGCAGTTGACTCAAGCTTTCGATCCGCAGATTCGGGTGCTCGACCCTGTCATGGAGCGCTTCCAGCTCGATAACGGGCGAGATACGCTGCAGACCGCATTCACCGAGATCGAACAGATCCGGTTCGAGGATGACATGCGGGTTGATGAGGTGCAGCCGCTCATCCAATACATGACGTCGACGCCGATGAATGCGAGGAAGGTACTCGTCGGCGCCAAGCTCGACCAATTCACATCGTATTTGAAGGAGAAGATTGCGGAACAAGGCAGCATCTACATCACGAAGGATACGGGATTCTTTTTGGCTAGAAAAACGGGGATACGTACAAGGAGAGATCGAGATGATACCGAACATTGAAATCGTGAAAGAAGAGATTTTATCGGACAATTGGTATGTGTTGAAAAAAATGACCTTTAAGTATCAGAAGCGTGATGGCAGCTGGGAAACGCAAGCGAGAGAGGCGTATGACCGTGGCAACGGCGCTGTGATTCTGCTATATAACCGTGCGAAGCAGACCGTCATTCTGACCAGGCAATTTCGAATGCCGACGTATATGAACGGCAATGCGACGGGGATGCTGATTGAGGCTTGTGCGGGATTGCTGGATCAGGACTCGCCGGAGGACTGCATTCGCCGTGAGACGGAAGAGGAGACCGGCTACCGCGTATCGAACGTGCAGAAGATTGGGGAGGCTTATATGTCCCCAGGATCGGTGACGGAAATCCTTCACTTCTTCGTGGCGGAATATACGCCGCATATGCAGATAGGTGAGGGCGGAGGCGTTGAAGTCGAACAGGAAGAGATCGAAGTGCTCGAGCTGCCCTTCGGACACGCTCTGAATATGGTGGCAACGGGTGAAATACGGGATGCGAAGACGATCATGCTGCTTCAGCATGTCCAGCTGCACGGGCTGTTGCTGCCTGAGAGCGGGCCGCAGCATATTCTTATCGCGGGGCCTTATCGTTCGAATACGGGGGACGATCCGGAGCGGATCATGGCCAATATGCGGCTGATGAATGAGGCGGCCTTGCGCGTGTATGAGATGGGCCATCTGCCGGTACTCGGCGAATGGTACGCGCTCCCGCTCATGGAGACTGCCGGTTCCCGCCAAATCGGGGACGAGATATTCGAGCGCATGTTCCACCCTTCTGCCGTGCGGCTGTTATCCCACTGTGATGCCGTGCTTCGAATCGGAGGGCCGTCCAAGGGTGCGGACGAGATGGTCAGTACGGCTGAGGCCAAAGGGAAGAGGGTATACCGCGATATCAGTGAAATCCCTGCACTGGCGCTTAGGTAGATGTCGTGTCAATAAAAAGCAGCCCACAACTGGAACAATACAGTCTTGCGCTGCTTTTTTCTGTTACGCCATTAGGTTCTCGTTTGAACGGCTAGCCCACTGAAAGAAATCGGGCCAACCACATCAGCTCTGGTATTTGCGGTTAGATTTTCTGCGGTTACGCTATAGACATGACGACCCGATCTTACATTTCGATCAATCGCCTGAAAGGTAACAGCATAGTTTTGTTCCGAACCAACGGATTCAATACCTTGTTGTGTATTAAAAATCTCTACGCCGTCACGGAAGACTCTAAAGAGAATTTGAGCAATACCGGTAACTCCCCGTACACCAATCGTTGCAACTAATTCAACCCGATTCGGCCTGGCATTGACAGCTGGGATTCTTAATTGAATGCTTGCTAGACGAGACTTCGCTGGTGAACGTCTGATCGTAAAGGACGTTGCTAAGTTGAATTTACGACGCGGCTGGACGGCAGCTTTATCGAGAATACGGACCAAAAAATCATCTCCTCACGTATGATAATCTCACAATATGTTGGTCAGAAGGAGAGTGATTGGGCGAATGATGATGAAACAATTCGAAGGGAATAGGGTTATGATCTGCTCAATCTGTGGTAGAATAACGAAGGATAATAACTCTTACACATTCAATTGGAGAAGTAGGGGTCGTATGAGAGCCCTACTTCTTTTATCATTTGAAGATGAAGTACTGGATATCACATAAGGAGAACAGTTATGCCAACGATTATTGCAAAGCCATTTGACCAAGAGATGCAGCGATGCCTCAGTGAGATTACATCTGCGTATCACGCAGGAGAATTGAGCTCGAAAGAGCTGTCGGAATTACCGGAAGAAATCTATATCATTGAAGCGGGTAATACGATGGCTGGCTACTGTGTCGTATGGGAATACGAGAACGGGAATCAGCTGATTCAGAAAGCCGAACAAGATTATTTTAGTCCCGATGAGCGTTATTTGGAGAAGGATTTCTATATCGATATCAAGTCGAAGAAGGATTTTATCTTTATTGAGGCCTTGGATGTGCTTAGAGAATATGAGAGCAATGGTTACGGCGCTGCCCTCGTCAATTGGCTCAAAGCCAAGTATCCGAACAAGCGAATGTATGTCTATTCCCTGGACAAATCACGGAATTTTTGGTTCAAGCAAAATTTCGAAGCACTGGGAAGCACGCCATGGATGACCTTTAATTAAGGTATCCTGCATCATCAAATTTAACTGAGGAGTGATCGTCTGAGAAAGCATAAACCGATGTCGTTTGACGAACTATTGAAAGAGTTGCAAGGACAAAAGTCCGAGGAGGAAGCGCTGAAGGAAGCATCGCTCGAAGCCTTGTTCAATGATGCATTCATGAACGAACATTCACGTTGCGAAAGCTTTGAGGCGTTCCTAGCGAAGGGTAACTTCCAAGTAAGCACGCGGGAAGATATCGATAACCTGCCTGAAGAGCTGTTTGATCGGCATGTTGCGAGGGAGACGGATTTCCCGAATTGGACATCCATGCTGGATACAGCGACTTCGACACATCAGGGTCATTAAGATAAGGTCAGCCAGATCATACTGGTTGGCCTTTTTTCGTTCGGCAACAAGCAATGGTTAATGATTAATCATCACTTAGATAGGCCTAACGCAGGGCATCTACCGCAGATGTCTTTTTTATTCGCTAAGTTTCATCATTAAATAACAGTATTCGACAGCAATCCTGAATATTTACTTAGTTCTTACAGCCGATGGTGAGAATTATGACTTGTATGGCAAAGTATAACCAATCACATCTTGTAACCGCATTCACAATCTAGTATTTCATCCAAATTGGGAGGGAAATGAATGAAACGAAACAGGAGACAAGGCGTTGCCGCCGCTGTTGCATTGTTGCTGGTGCTGCTATGGCTGCCGACAGCCGAAGCAGCTAAGGACAAGCCTGAAATGCGAAATCTCGCAGCGGGTATCGGCTATACGTGGTCGGAGCAGCCAGAGCCAAGCTATGGGGATACGGGCAATAAATTAACGGATGGGAAGTACGGAACAACGGTCTTCTCCGATCCGGCCTGGGCAGGTCATCTTCGTAAGTCTACCCGCAGCGTCATCTTCGACCTCGGGGAGAAGAAATCAATTGGTCGGATTCAGGCACATTTTCTTCAAGATTCATCGGTTGGGATCGCTTATCCAAATACGGTATCCATGTACGTCTCGAATGACGGCGCGCAGTGGGGGAATCTTGCGCACATCCCTAGCCGTGAAGTGCGATGGGCCGATGTCCCGGCGAGCACCCAGGATTATGTCTGGGACGGCAGCAAGGACGGCTTAGGCCAGCATCATCCGAATGCCACGATGGCGTATGCCCAATATGTCAAAGTAACGTTCACCACCGATGTGTTCGTGTTTGTGGATGAGATTGAGATCTGGGGGACGGATGGCAAAGGGAACAAAACCAAACAAGTAACCGCGGATCGTCTTGCGTATCAAGAGCCGGGGAGAGCGACAGGCGGCATGCGCGACCTCGTCTTGCTGAACAACGGGAACGGATCGGGAAGCTGGACGAAAGATGCCCTCATGCCGTATATCAGCTACGTGAACCAACAAGGCGAACCGCAGGATTGGCTGTTCGACGGGGTACTCTTCCAAAGCGTATTGTCGACGAGCGGGAAGGACTTCACGAAAGGGACAGCGACTTTAAGTGATTGGACGGCATATCTGGACAGGATATTCGCGGAGCAAGGGGATCTGCAGCAGTTGAACGAAGCTGTAATCGAAGCCGGGGTGAAGCTGGGGGACCGAGGCCATAAGGTGAAGGTCGTACTGATGATGCCGAATCCCGGCGATACGTTAACGGATTTTGGCGATGTGGATGGCGACGGCATGACGGAGAATTTCAATTCCGCCGTCATTGGTGCGGATGCGGCTTACGCGAATAAGCAAAAGGCGGTCACGTGGTGGATCCAGCAGATCAAGCAGCGGTGGAAAGAGGAGAAGTATGGGAAGCTGAAGCTGAACGGCATTTATTGGGGCAGCAAAGCATCAGCATGACCGACCCGAACGAACCGAATGTGATCCAAGACACGAGTAAGCAAGCACATAAGAAGGATCTGAACTTCTATTGGATCTCGAGCTTCCAAGGCCATCGGAACTTTGATTGGGAGGCGCTGGGCTTCGACGCTGCGTTGTTAGAGCCAAGTGCTTACAACGCAGCATCGGTGACACAGCGTATGGAGGATACGGTGGGGTTAGCTAAGCAATACCGTATGGGGATTGAACTGGAGTTCGATGATCAGATCAATACTGATACGGATAAGCGGGAGCGGTATATTCAGACGCTGAATGGCGGTATCGATTATGGCTATATGAGTAAGGCCGCCTTTAAGGTCTATGATCAAGGCAGCAACCGTGCGTTGCTGGGCAGCGCCAAGAGCTCAGACCCGATGGCGCGGCAGAATTACGATCTGATGTATCAGTTCGTGACTGGGACGTATGCGAAGCCAAGGCCTTGCACGAAGCAGCCGGAAGGTCCTGTGGCGCCCAATGCGGCGCAATACGTCGTGAAATGCGGTACCGAGATCACGATTGCCTCCAAGTACAATGACCGGAGCGATCTATGGATCGTATTCGATCGGTTCGGCGCGAATAAGCTTGAGGGACTCAAGGAATGGCGATTAGCCGAAAATACGGGGTCGAACGTAAATCCAGACCTGTCTCGTCCATCGACCATGCTGCAGGCGGATATATCCGACTGGATCGGGCCTTATGTGGTGCGGGCGAACGCGAACGGCAATGACAACCCGTGGGACTTCACGGGAGGCAATCACAACTACGATGGCGGCAGCAATAGCTCACATACGGGTACGACAGCATCGTTCCGCGTATGGGCTGACGGCGTGGAAGTCCAGGACGGCAGCGTGACGGCGAGCGTCTATACGAAGATCGAAGTAGTTAACTTGATCCAAGCCTATAACACGAAGGTGGCGGATGGCTCCGGAAGACCTGTGCTGCGGGAAACCGTCACGTATGAGGTTTCGAACGGACACGTGCAGGTGCATACCGAGATCGAAGCGCTGGAAGACATCACGTTCGATACGTATTACGGACTTCAGTCCGTGAATGGGGCATGGAATGATACGGTTCGCTATTTCGCGGGCGATCAGGAGGTCGCGTCCAGCCCGGCGGGCATGTATAGCGATTCGGGCACGAAGGCGGCGAACCCGAACGTGGATAGCTACTTGCTCAGCTCCGGCGATCA
Source organism: Paenibacillus guangzhouensis (assembly GCF_009363075.1). Classification (NCBI taxonomy): domain Bacteria; kingdom Bacillati; phylum Bacillota; class Bacilli; order Caryophanales; family Paenibacillaceae; genus Paenibacillus; species Paenibacillus guangzhouensis. The sequence goes on from NZ_CP045293.1 coordinate 6,448,411, forward strand.
AGGCGGGTTCAAGCATATGCTGCGTGTACGGCTTGATCGGCAGTATGGACTCGGCGTGTTAGCGAATCTAGCAGATCACCTGCCGGTCATTTTCACGCAGGAATACGGCAAGACCTATTTCCTGCAGATCAAAGGGACGACACCGGAACTGAAGCAGGGCGAGAAATTCCAATGGCAAGGAAGTTATGACTTCTACGCCGAGAATCTATAATCATATCGCAAAGCGCACGGCTCAATATGAGACCGTGCGTTTTTTGCGATATGCTGCATAACCTCCGATGCCATTTTCTAGCACAACCCCTTCTCATATTAATTTCAGATTCTAGCGTTATACTCGGTTTCATTAAGAAGCCTAACCAGTGAGGTGAACCGCTGATTTGGCAGGAGAAAGGCAAGCTGGAAGGAAGGGGATGTCCTATGAATCGTAATGCCACCAAATGGATTATCGGCGTTTCAAGCGTAGCACTTTTTACGGGCCTACTCTATGTAGAAGGCGAGATGAACAAGAAAAATAATGAAGCAGGCATGGAGTTCAACTGCGATTCGAGCGGCTTCGGCAGCAGTCAAAGTGAAAGCTGGACCCCATGTACGGATCAGGTTCAGCAACAAGGTCAGCAGCAGGATCAGCAGGAATATACGATCATTCCAAAAACGGACTCACAGCCAAGAGAGCGTAGTTCATTTCGAACAAGGAGATCCTAGGGATGGAGACCCGATTTCGTGCCATGAATACGGAGATTGCCGTAACCATCAACGAATTGCACGGTCATGACGATTGGGCGGCGCAAGTTCAGCAGTCGTTCAGGGATATGGAAATGACGGCCTCGCGTTTCGTGGCGGACAGCGAATTGTCACGCTGGAATGCGGCGCCAGTCGGAATGCCGTATGCATTATCGAAGCGGCTCTATGAACTCACAGCCTATGCGTGGCAATGTGCAAGAAAGACCGATTTCCGGTTTCATCCCTGCGTCGGCTCCACGCTCGCGCAGTTCGGCTACGACCGATCCTTCGAGAAGCTGCAGCGTACGGATGAGGAGCTGTCAGCAGGGCAGCAGGCGACGCTGCTTGCTATGGGCAGTAGTGAAAGGCGCCATCTGCAACCTGAAATATTGGGATTTTCGGAGCATGATCTGACGATTACTAAACATATCTCTGCAGATATCGATCTGGGAGGGATCGGGAAGGGCTGGACGGTGGATCAGGTCTATCATATGCTTCGGGACGATTACGGTGTTCATTCCGGTGTCATCGACGCAGGCGGGGATATGCGCGTTTGGGGTGAAGGAACGCCTTGGCAGATCGGCGTTCAGCATCCGTCGGATGAAGACCGTGAGCTCGTTCAGTTATGGATGAAGCAGGGGGCGATCGCTACTTCCAATGTCCTGTATCGACGCTGGCAGCATCATGGGCAACTCTACCATCATATTATCGATGGGCGTACGCTGCAGCCGGCGAACTCGGATATCGTGCAAGCCACGGTGCTCGCGCCGACGACAGCGTTAGCGGAGGTGGTGTCGAAGGTGATCTGCATGCTTCCTTCTTCGGAAGTGAACGCTTGGGTCGCTTCGCATTTTGCAGGGGTCGGATATCTTTTCCTCACGAGAGAAGACGAAATCAAGCTGAATCGGGAAGTGAAACATTACGTGGAGGAGCTGAATTGGTAATGGAGACATATCTATCAACCTGGGGCGTCATTAAGGCGGCGGGCATATGCTCGTATTTGCTATTGTTCGTCTCGGTCTGTGCGGGAGCCTTCAGCTACGGCAAGCTGCTCCCCGCAAAGACGCGAGCAGCAATGCTGCCTATCCATCAATGGAGTGGATGGTTTGGTTTTCTATTCGGTTTGCTGCACGGCGTCGTGCTGCTGATCGATTCATATGCGCCGTTCTCACTGAAGGAGCTGGTGATTCCTTTCTACGCGGATCATCAGAGAATGGCAATCGGCTTCGGAATCGTTGCATTCTATATGTATTTGGCCGTGCTCGTCACGTCGGATTGGATGAAATGGTTCGGGCGAAAGGTGTGGAGGGCGGTGCACTATCTTCCTTTTCCCGCCTATGTCTTTTCCTTGCTTCACGGGTTCCTAGCCGGATCGGATACGACGCATAAGGAGATGAAGATCATGTATGCCGCGACAGGCATCGTGTTCATTCTCGTCTTCGTCGTAAGAATCGGATGGAGCAAGAAGAATACGGTAAAGGAGCATAACGCACATGCATATACTGCTGGCAGAGGATGATGTTCGGCTGGGTCCGCTTATCGTGCATATGCTGAAGAAGGAAGGACACGCTGTAGACTGGGTCAAGGACGGCGTAGAAGCGCTGGATTATATAGAAACCACGAGCTATGACATGGTCATTCTCGATTGGATGATGCCCCGTATGGATGGAATAACGCTGTGCGGGCACCTGCGCATGAATAACTATGCGGGCGGCATTATTATGCTGACGGCCAAGGATACGCTGAACGATCGGATCGATGGTCTGGATGCAGGCGCCGACGATTATATCGTCAAGCCGTTCGAATTCTTCGAATTGTTCGCTCGCATACGCTCCTTGTCCAGACGCATCGCGCAGGGGATTCAAGACGATTGGATCGAGATCGGAGCGAACCGGCTGCAACTGCAGGAGCGGTCATTGTACGTTGGCGAGGCGATCGTTCCCTTAACCATACGGGAATTCCAACTGATCGAACTGTTCATGCGAAATTATGGCAAAGTTCTGCCAAGACAGCTCCTGATCGACCGGATATGGGGCTGCGATACTGAAGTGAACAGTAATACGCTTGACGCGCTTGTCAAGCAGCTGAGGAAGAAGCTGGAAGGCGTGACCGCAGACATGCAGATCCACAACGTGCGAGGCACGGGGTATAAGCTGGAGGTTGCCGATGTTTGCTAGGACGAGCAGCAGACTGACGTTGTTCTTCGCTGTCATGATGATCGTGTTCCTCTTGTGCATCAATGCAGCAAGCTATTTGCTGTTGTCTTCCTTGATCTATAAGGACCAGCAGTTGAAGCTGAAGTCAGTCGTTGAAGTGGAATTTAAGGAGCATGGACGCGAGCTGCTCGATGGACGTAACCGGCCGGGACGTGGCGAGATTGCTGGCGATAATAGAATGAAGCCAGATCCGTACCGAGATGTGGCAGTTCCGCTCCGCCCATTCTATATGGTGCTCGACAGCAATGGACGCTTAATTCGAAGCAATGAAATCGATCCCGCGCTGGCACAAGAGATTTGCGATAAATTCGAGCAGAGCGTTCCGCTGAATGAAGAAATCGTGCATCAGGTTCTAACGACGGGGGAGCACAAGATGCATCTCTTTTTATCCGGCAGAGCAGTCTTTCAGGGGAACGAGCCTGCGGGCAGCATTGTGGCCGGGATCGACGTGTCCGAACAGCATCGGCTGCTTGAGCAGGTGATATGGACGCAGGTTATCATATCGATCCTATTCTTGCTCGTATCTATCGGCTTTGGATACATGATGTCGCGCCGGGCGATGAAACCGATCATGCAATCGTTCGCGAAGCAGCAGCAATTCACCGCAGACGCATCGCATGAATTGCGCACGCCACTCAGTGTGCTTCATTCCTCCATCGAAGTGCTGGAGAGTGAGGGAGAGATGCTGCCGCCGTTCTCCAAGCAGGTGCTGCAGGACATGAAGGAAGAGGTCAAGCGCATGACCGGGTTGGTATCAGACCTGTTAACGCTCGCACGTGCGGATGCGCCCGCCATGAAGCTGTCGTTCATCGATTTTGCACTGGATGAGGAGTTCGATCGGTTACATCGGAACTTCGCACCTATTGCGATTCAGCGGCATATCCAAATGGTTGTGCATGCCGATACCCACGCGATCGTACATGCCGATCAGGAGCGGTTTCGGCAACTGCTGGTCATTCTGCTGGATAATGCGATGCAGTATACAGCTGAAGGTGGGAACGTGGAGGTTCAGGTCGACGTAAGAGGGAGCTTGTTAACGGTACAGATTCGGGATACGGGGATCGGGATTCCGGAAGATAAGCTGCTTGAGGTCTTTGAACGGTTCAATCGATTGGACGAATCGCGTAACCGGACGCATGGGCATGCAGGACTCGGGCTTTCTATTGCGAAATGGATCGCTGAAGCGCATCGGGGCACGATCAAGGTCGACAGTAAATTAGGCGAAGGAAGCAATTTTATCGTTACGCTACCAATTGTCGTTCCGAAATTGAAGGGTTAATCGGAGAGCTGAAATAAGAAAGCAAGGAACGAAGCGTTCCTTGCTTTTTTTTGTGGCAGGATGCCGCCTTAATGCGCTAAGGTCAAGCTATTCTTCTGCACCTTTACGCAGCCGCTGCTTGTTGCGGTCCGCCATCGGCTGGAGCAATCGCTTGCTCCATCGTGCGAGAACAGCAAGCGTGACCGCATCCACCCAGCGGTAGTAGAAATGTGCACACATGAAGATGACGGGCGTTGTGATCAGGACGGTTAGGACGACGCTTACCCCATAAGGAAGTATGTCATGCAGGTGAAGGAAGAGGTAGCTGCCGAAGGAGCAGAGCAGGGTGAAATGAACGAGGTAGAGCGAGAATGATATTTTGCCAAGATATGCGAATGGCTTGCTGCTGAACCATGCTTGCATCCGGGATGAATTCAGCAGGGCGAGTAAGACCATGAAAGCACCTATCACATGATAGAACTGGAAGTAGGCGAAGGAAGCTCCCGTCTGCCAGACGAGCAGGGCATAGACCGTGCCATCCACGGCGAGATATGGGAAAGAGCCAAGATAGAGCCCGGCGATGAGGAGGAGGACGTTCACCCAAGGGCGGCGAATGGTATCCAGCCAGTTCCGTTCGCGGTCGCTATACCTCAGGTCGCTGAGCAGCATGCCGAGCACGAATCCTAAGTAATAGGAATCAATGAACACCCAACATAGCGCTAGATAGATTAGAAAACGAAGCTTGAATTTACCTACGAGCAGCAGGAAGCCGAAGATGAGGAAAGAGCCGAACAGCTCATAGGTCATGGTCCACAGCACGGGATTATACGTCATGCCATACGTGAAGAAGGTGTGGTAGAAAGCTTCTTGGATCATGACGCTGAAGCTCGCGCTCGCGGTAAATGGATCCGGCATGGAAGACAGCGTCATCCCTTGAATATCATCATAGTACCCGAACCCGAAGCAAATGACGAGGTAAGCGATGACGACGGACAACACGGCAGGCACAGCGAGGCGCAAATATCTTCGCAGTGCAGAGGAGTAGACGGGAAGCGGATCTTTCGTCCGAAAATACCGATAACTGAGCACGTACCCGCTGAGGACAAAGAACAGGCAGACCGAGAAATTGCCGTTGAACAATAGATTGATCGGTGTTCTCGCAGCGAAGCTCTCGAAGGCAAAGTGCGCAATGTCCGCCTTCCCTTCAAAGACTGACGGAGCAAATACTTGAAAAAAGTGAGATACAACGACGATACAAGCCGCCAATCCTCGTAAACCGTCTAAATAAGTGATTTTGGACGTCATAGCACGCGGAACTCCTTTCGTAGGAAAGATAGGTTCTGCATATACATGAAATAGACCGTACCTATTTCGGGCGTTGTATAGGATAATTATGGGATAAGGTCGAATTGAATGACTTTCAATTTCACGCTAAGGGGGTTCATCGTTCGTATGAGACCGTTAGATATCGAGGAGTTAACGCGTTCAGGGGTTATTTATTTTACTTCGAAGCTAGAAATGCTAGAGGAATTGCACTGCAAAATGTATAAATTGGACAGAGTTCACAACCTGTGGACCCATTTCCATGATTATTTTCAGATTTGGTACGTCTCCAAAGGCGGATTCATTCATACCGTGGACAATCGACCCTATACGATTACAAAAGGCGACTTATTCGTCGTCGCCCCTTATACCTTACATAGCATCCAAGTCGAGAGCGATCGAGAGATAGAGATCATCGGCTGCGAATTCATGCCGGGGTTCGTGAATGAACAATTGGATCAACGGACGGCGAATCAGGTGGTTTTCGACGCCAGCTATTTGGAGCACTTCTGGCATAACGATCCCACTGCGCAATCGCAAATTGCGCTGGATGGTGTAACGGAAGGGAAGATTCGCAATCTGATGCTAGAAATGCTCAGTGAATACGAGAAACGAACGCCATTTTTTCAAATGGTGCTGAAATCGAATCTATTGGCCCTGCTGGCGATCATCGTTCGGCAGGTGAATCGCGACGTCGTCCGGGCGGGGTTCGAGAAGTCCGAGAAATATCGTGACATCATGACCCGCGTCGTAGACTATATGCATCACAACGTGCATGAAGATATTAAATTGGAGCAGGTATGCACCCTGGCGAATATGTCGAAATCGACCTTTTGCAGCTTGTTCAAGGAGTGGACAGGCAAGACCTTCAACCGCTATCTGATCGATTTGCGCATCCTGAATGCGATGACGCTGCTTCAGCGTCCAGCCTTATCTGTTACGGATGTCTGCTATGCGACGGGGTTTAATGAGCTCTCTTATTTCTGTCGAATTTTCAAAAAGTATACGGGGATTTCACCCAACCATTTCCGCAAGCAGGCGATCCAAAAATAGCGAATCGTACGATAATCCTATTTTCTAGGACGATAGTGAAATGATCTTAAGCGCTTACATGATAACATGTGAATCATTGATAGCCGCTAGCGGATAAGGGGCAGATGGTTGCTATCACGAAGGGTGAGAGGAGTATCTTCCGGTTTTGCACGAAATTAGCAAGAATCAAAGGAGGAACGGGCATGCAAAAAAAACCATGGCTGTGGGGTCTAGTTCTTGTTCTTATGATTTCGGTTGCATCAGGCTGTTCGGGGAATGGAACTCAGAAGGGGAGCGATCAGACAGAGGGTTCGCAGGGAGGCGATGGGGCGAAGGGTGCAGTAGAGCTCAGCTTCTGGTACGGCTGGACGGGGCCGGAAGCGGCGGCGCTCGAGAAGATCATCGCGAAATGGAATGCGGCGAATCCGGACATCAAGGTGAAGGGACTTTCGCAGAGCGATTATCAGAAGCAGCTCACCGCGATTACGGGAGGCAATCCGCCGGATATCGCCTCGAACTTCGGGCAGGATGTCGTGCCTTGGGGTGAACGCGGGGCGATGATGCCGCTCGACGATTACATCAAGAAGGACGGCGTTGATCTCAGCGATTATATTGCGGCTGCGCTGAGCTCGTCGCAGGCGAACGGTAAGACGTACGCGCTGCCGATCGCGATGCATACGACGATGTTGTTCTACAACAAGGACCTGCTGAAGGAAGCGGGACTGGACGGTCCGCCGCAGACGATCAGTCAGCTGAAGGAATATATCACGAAGCTCAGCGTCAAGGAGAACGGAGGACGACTGCAGCGGCTAGGGCTATGGCCGGGGGTGGATGCATTCACGTTCACGAATGCGTTCGGCGGTTCTTACTATGATGCGAATGCGAAGCAGGTGACGCCGGACAATGCAGGTGTCAAGTCGGCGATTAATCTCGCGAAGGGCATCTGGGATCAATTCGGATCGGAGGAGCTGGATCGCTTCGCATCGGGACTCGGACAATATATGTCCGCCCAGAATCCGTTCTTCACCGGCCGCTATGCGATGACGATCGATGGGGAGTGGCTGCCGACCTTCATCAAGCAGTTCGCGCCGAATTTGAATTACGGCATCGCGCCAATTCCGTATGACGATGCTAACCCGAATCTGAAAAATCCCGGGAACGTCACGACGAGCGTATTCTACATTCCGAAGGGCGTGAAGAATCCGGATGCTTCGTGGAATTTCCTGAAGTGGCTGATGGAGCCGGCGCAGATGGGAGAGTTCACCGCCGCACTTGGGAATCTGCCGACAAGAACATCACTCATTAGCGACCCGATCTACAAGGATGTGCCTGGATTCCAAGAGTTCCTCACTTATTCGCAGAGCCCGAATCTGCATTCGTTCCCGGCGACATCCTTCGCGAACGAATATATGACAGAGTTCTCAGATCAATATAACGCCATCTTACGGGGCAAGATCGGCATCGACGAAGGGCTGAAGAAGGTGAAGGATAAGATCCAACCGCTTGTCAAATAAGAGCAAATGAGTCAAGGCGGATCCGACTCGGCAGGGCGTGCCGTAAGGGCTTGTAGCGCCGGGTTGGATCCGACCTTATGAAAGGAGTATAGGGTGATGAGTGACTCCGCATCCATGAAGCCGCTCGCTGAACGTACGGGCTACACGAGACGGCAATGGCATTATTTCTGGCTGGGACTCCTCTTTGCATCCCCATGGATTATCGGATTCCTGGTCTTTACGGTGTATCCCTTCTTCAGCTCTTTGTACTTCAGCTTGACAGCTTACGATTTATTCAATCCGCCGCAGTGGGTGGGGCTGGATAACTACAAGCAGATCATGAGCGACGAACGATTTTATAAATCGATCAACAACACGTTGTTCATGGCCTTCATCTCGGTACCAATCTCACTAGCCAGCTCCTTGGTTATCGCGCTCATGTTGAATTTCAAGGTTAAGGGCATTAACTTTTATCGCACGATTTTCTATTTGCCGGCTGTCATTCCTGTCGTGGCGAGCGCACTACTGTGGACGTGGATGCTGAATCCAGACTTTGGCCTCATCAATATGTTCCTTCGTGCGGTCGGACTTCCGGATCCAGCTTGGCTCATGGATCCGCGTTATACGAAGCCATCGCTCATTCTGATGGGGTTATGGGGCTCCGGCGCAGGCGCCTTGATCTTCCTCGCAGCGCTGCAGGGTGTGCCTCAGCAGTATTACGAGGCCGCGCAAGTTGATGGGGCGAACGGGTGGCACCGCTTCTGGCGAATTACGATCCCGGCGCTATCGCCGATCATACTCTTCCAGCTCATCATGGGGCTGATCGGTGCTTTTCAGATATTCACGGAGTCCTATATCTTGGCTGGAGGCAAGTCGGTAAGCGGCTCTATCGGCGGGCCGGATCAATCGCTGTTGTTCTATGCGGTCAACCTCTACCAAGAAGCGTTCATGAACCTGAAGATGGGCTACGCTTCGGCACTGGCTTGGATTTTGTTCATCATCGTGATGGCTATTACCCTCGTGCTGCTGAAGACGTCCAGACGCTGGGTCTATTATGGAGGTGAATAGTGGATGACGGCGAAGCTGCTGCGAACCAAGGTCTTTCCGCATACGATGCTGATCTTGTTCTCGATTTTCTTTCTGTTTCCATTCGTCTGGCTCGTGTTCACCTCGCTCAAGACGTCAAATGAGATTTTTGCGATGCCGCCGCGCATTTTGCCTGAAGCGTTCCACTGGGAGAACTACGTTGCAGCGCTTGAGACGGTGCCATTCCCTCAGTATATGTGGAATACGCTGGTGATCTGCGTGATCTGTATCGTGGGGCAATTGTTCGCTGCGCCGCTCGTGGCGTATTCCATCTCACGCATTCCATGGGTGGGGAGCAAGATCATTTTTGCGATCGTGCTCGCGACGATGATCCTGCCATTTCAGGTGCAGTTGATTCCGCAGTACATTATTTTTGCGAAGCTGGGTTGGATCAATACGATTCTGCCACTCACAATCGGGGCGTTCTTCGGTGCGCCGTTCTATATTTTCCTGCTGCGTCAGTTTTTGATGGGGGTACCGAAGGAGCTGTCGGAAGCCGCCAAAATCGATGGGGCATCCGAGTTCCGCATCTATCGGCAGATTATTCTGCCAACGCTGAAGCCGGCGCTCGCGACGGTGGCACTGTTCACCTTCGTCGGATCCTATACCGATTTTATGGGACCGCTCATTTATTTGAACGATGCGGCGAAATGGACGATCACGGTCGGCTTGCAGGGCTTCCAGCAAGATCATGGCGCACAGTGGGAGCAGCTGATGGCAGCTTCGACGATTATGGCCATACCTATGATTCTCTTATACTTTTTCGGACAAAAATATTTCATGCAATCCGGTTCTGCGTTTACTGGGTTCAAATAATTGGAGGGACTGTTCATGAGTAAGACCATTGTAGCAATCATCGGGTGTGGGACGATCGCGAATAGCGCGCATATTCCAGCATATATCGCGAATCCGGATGCGGAGATCAAATATTTCTGCGATATTCGCAAAGACAGGGCGGAGAAGGCCGTCGAGAAATACGGCTGCGGCGAGGCTATTGAAGATTATCATGCCATTCTGGCAGATCCGGACGTTGAAGCGGTCTCAATCTGTACACCGAACAATGTCCATGCCTCGATTGCGATCGATTGTTTACGTGCGGGGAAACATGTCTTGTGCGAAAAGCCGGCGGCGAGAACGTATGCAGAAGCGCTGGAAATGCAGAAGGTGCAGCATGAGACTGGGAAGACGCTGAACATCGGCGTCGTGAATCGCTTCAATAAAGGGGTTAATCTAATTAAGAAAATGATCGACGATGGCGAGCTTGGCGAGCTGTACCATGTGTACGTCAGCTTCCGGTCCCATCGCTCGATTCCGGGGCTTGGCGGGGCCTTCACAACCAAGGCGATCGCTGGCGGCGGGGCGCTTATCGATTGGGGCGTGCATTTCCTCGACATCGTGATGTATTGCGCAGGCGATCCGGAGCCGAGGACGGTAACGGGAGAGGCCTACTCCAAGCTGGGCAAGGACATGGAGAATTACGCTTACCTCAATATGTGGGCGGGTCCGCCGAATTTCGAAGGGACATACGATGTCGATGATTTCGTCACGGCGATGATTCGGACGGAAGGGCCTTCGATTACGCTCAATGGCGCATGGGCGCAGAATATCGGCGTCGATGAGATGTATATCGATTTCCTCGGCGACAAGGCAGGCATTCGGCTGCAGTACGGCGCGGACTTTACGGTCTACAGCGCGAAGCATGGCGCATTGATCGAGAGCACGCCGAAGTTCACGAAGGGTGAAATGTTCCAGAGTGAAATCGACGGATTCCTCGCCTGCATCAAGTCAGGGGAGAAGCTGCCGGCACATATTGATTATGCGATTCGATCCTCCAAAATTATTGAGGCGATTTATCAATCCTCCGAGCAGAAAGAGGAAATCTCCTTCGTAAAGCAAGGTGTAGCCCAATGAAGAAGATCGGATTCATCGATTATTATCTGGACGAGTGGCATGCGAACAACTATCCGACGTGGATTCGGGACGCTTCCGGCGGGAGCATGGAGGTTGCTTACGCGTACGGGATGAAGGATGCCGAGAACGGGCTTAGCAACGCGGCATGGTGTGAGCGCCATGGCGTGACGCTGCTGCCGACGATCGAGGCCGTTGTGGAGCAGAGCGATTATCTGATCGTGCTGTCTCCCGATCATCCGGAGCAGCACGAGGCGCTGGCTGAGCTGCCGCTCGCCTCGGGGAAGCCGACGTATGTGGATAAGACGTTCGCCCCGGATCGGGCGACTGCACTGCGATTGTTCGAGCGGGCGGCGCAGCATCGGACGCCGCTCTACTCGTCATCAGCGCTGCGGTTCGCGACGGAATACGTGGAGGCGGAACGGGAGGGGATTCGAGTGGTCTCCAGCTGGGGTCCAGGTGCCTTCGACAACTATTCAATCCACCAACTGGAGCCGATCGCGTCGTTGATGGGCACGGATGCGAAGCGCATCATGTTCATCGGAACGGAAACCGTCCCGGCGATCCTGCTCGAATTCTCGGGCGGTAGGCAGGCGACCATTCAGCATCCGGGGCCGGGATGTCCTTTTATCCTATCGGTGAATGATGCATCGGGGAAATGCAGCATACTGCAGCCGCAGTCGAATTTCTTCCAATTATTCATTCGCGATCTGATAGCTTTCTTCGAGTCGGGGCGTGCAACGGTTCGGGCGGAAGAGACGGTTGCCATCATCACATGGATCGAATACGGGCGGATGGCCGCGCAGCGTCCCTATCAGTGGATCGAGTTACCTTGATAGTTTGGTAGATAATAGAGTTGAATCTATAAAAGGAAGTTGAAAGTCTATCCAGACTTGCGACTTCCTTTTTTTTGCTTTCACTTTCCTTTACAGACACTCCATATGGGGATGACCTAGATTTTACAATGGGGGGTTAGACTACAGTTGTGATACACCCATCATTTGGAACTGAAAACAAAAGGAGAGAGAAAAGATCACATGCGAATACGCAGAAAATGGTTGTCTCTAGCACTGCTTGGGAGTATGCTGCTTGGCGTGCTGCAGCCCGCATTGGCACAAGCCGCAGCTGGATTCGATTATACCAAAGTACCGAAGCTATTAATTACGGAGCTGGTGCCGGATACGAAGAACGTGAATTCGGCAGACGGCTATGAGAGCATTGAGATTTATAATAATACGAGTCGTGATATTGATTTTAGAAATTATAAGATTGTGTATAACAACGGCACCAACAACGATTGGCTTCTTGCGGAAAAAGAAGTGCCTGCTATCATCAAATCGCACCAGACGATCGTCCTTTGGGTAATGAACGGTAGCAACAGTACAGAGTCAGCAGAAAATTTCAATAGCAATTATACGGCAAATGGCTATACGTCTACGTTAATCCAGAACACGAACTTGTTCAAGATTAACGGTGGAGGCATGGCGAACACTGGAAATCGCAGTGTAGCCATTCATACGCTTAACGATGTGGAGATTGTCAAAGCGGCTTATAATGTTACCACGTCCAAGGTCAATTATGGCATTCACTACAGCTACCCTATGGATGCTACCAAAAATATGTCAGTCGTCGGCGTACCGGAATCCCAGCCAGCTTCTCCGGGAACCGTCGAGCCAAACCAAGTGCCGGCATTCCCATCGGATATCGGTGAGCCGCCGGGCGCTACAACTTTGAATTTCGATCACACAGCTGCGCCAAAGATCACTGTGAATCAAGATTTACCGATAGAAGCGTCCATCACGGGCAACCTGAATACGGTTACCGCTTCCGTCTACTATAAGACAGATGTTCAGACGTCTTACACACCGTTAGCAATGGCATCGGCGGACGGCGTGAAGCATACGGCGACGATTCCGGGACAAGCGGTCGTCGACGGGCAACTGCTTCAATATTATATTGAAGCGGCAGACGGCGAGCTGCAGCCGGAACGTACAGGTACATATGCGGTCGAGATCGAACCTTTGCCGCCTGCAGAGAACAAGCTTCAAATCGAGCACACGCCGGCGAAGCAAGTCGATCCGAAGGATCTGCTCATTACCGCGAAGCTGAACAATCCGGATAAAGTCAAGATTGACAAGGTAGAACTATTGTACAAGTCTCCTTCGCAGGTGAAGTACACCCTGCTGGCGATGAAGCAAGTTCAACCTGATGGCAACGATTATAGCGTTACGATTCCAGCGAGTGCGTTCGTTGAATCCACGCTCAATTACATCATTCGTGTGAAAGACGTGGAGAAGAGTTACAATGTTGACGTGAATATTCCGCCATTCAACGCGGCGAAGGTACCATCCTTGCTCGTGACGAAGATCGTGCCGAATACGACGAACGTGCCGAACACGTCATCGGACGCATTCGAAATGATCGAAGTGTACAACAACACGGATGCACCGATCAATTTCAAGAACTACAAGGTCAACTATCGTTATCCGGACGATGGTCCGGAAGCCGACTTGAAATGGTCGACGATCAAAGAAGATTTCATCATTCCGTCCCAGCAGTCCGTTGTATTCTGGATTAAGAACGGTGCGAACGATAGTTATACGGCGGCGGATTTCAACAACTTCTATAAGTCGAATTTGATTGAAAATACGAACTTGTTCGTGATTAAGAGCGACGGTATGGCGAATTCCGGACGTCGCGGGATTGTGATCAAGACGAACACGGGCAAGGAAATTTCCTATGCCAATTATGACGCGACCACTGTGTATGAAGGCGGTGTGAGCGACGAGACCAAGGAAGACAAAGCGATTGTATATAAATACCCAATGGATGGCAGCATTACGATGATCAAGGCAAGCTCCGGCCTCGCGGCGCCTGCACCTGGCGTGACTGATCCGGCGCTCGTACCGGCCGTGCCTGTGCATGTCGATCTAGACACGACGCTACCAAAAGCAGAAGACCGCTCCGGGATTTCGTCGATTGAGCAATCGAAGAACCTTGACCTGAAAGCTTTTGCGGATGACGAGAAGCAAGTGGCGACGGTGAAAATCTTTATCCGCACGGACAAAGAAACGGAATATACCGGTTACGCGCTGACGCAGAATTTCAGCGATTCGCTGTATCATTATCTCGTGCCGGCAGCGACGCTGATCGGCAGCAAATCCATTGAATATTACTTCATGGTATCTGATGGCACGAATGAGGTGGAGACGCCGAAGGTGAAGGTGGACATTACCGGCAAACCGGGACACGATCCACTTCGTCTCAATGTGAAGAACGGAGATATCGTGAATGGTACGAAGACGTTGAAAGGGACGTCGGAGACCGCGTCTGCGAATACGTTAAAGTTAAGTGTGGACGGTCAAACGATCACACAAAATACGTTCGAAGCGCTAGAGCATGACGCTTATTTTGTCTTCGAAGCGAAGAACGTCGATTATTACTTCAAGAACGCCGTCACGATGGGACCGGAGAGCGAGAAGGATAAGACGATCCTCTATACGTTCATGGATCCGATTCCGACGTATACGACATTGACGTTTAAGATCGATGCGAGCCGTCTTCACATCGGTGCGGATAACGTGATCTATATCCGTGCAGGATCGAAGACAAGCCCATTCGATGATCGCAAGGAAGAGAATAAGGACGATTTCGAAGTGCGCAACGTACGCTTAATGTTGGCGGACGGTACTGAGATTTGGGATCCGCTCTATGTGAAGGATAAAGAATTCAAGATCGGCGACAGCCCTGGCAAAATGGAAGGCATCGGCTTCAACTTCAATCTGGATGCGAAGTACTTCCAATCGCACGCATATGCTTGGGACACGACCAAAGCAGTTGATGGTGCGCATCAGGTGAAAGTGACCGACAGCAAGAACGTTGACGTGACGGCGAATGTCACGGTTGACAATACACCACCTTCGATCAAGCCGAATGTGGAAGAAGGCAAGCAGTACCGCGGCAGCTTCAAGCTGGATGCGGAGATCAAAGACCAGCTTGCCGGCGTAGACCAAGTGGTCGTGAAGCTGGATAACCAAGATATTACGCTTCCATATGCATTGTCTTCTGGCAGTATGAAGGCAGGTAATCACACGCTGACGATTACGGCATCCGATAAGGTTGGCAATCAAGCGGAGCGTACGGTAACGTTCACGACGCCGGAGGAGAATCCACTGAAGCCGGAATTGATCGCGCCAACCCAAGACCAATCGGAATTGGGCGGCAGCGTGGGGCTGAAGGTGAAGGTGCAGGATCCGACGAATGATTCGATGAATGTATCATTCTACAGAGGCTTCCAATATGACGGTAACCGTACTGCTGGAGGATTCACAGGCTTTAAGAACGCATCCGATACCGAACCGCCGAAGACGATGATTCCGGCAGATGAAGAGGCGCTAACGGCTGAGGAATATGGCAAGATCAGCGCGGAAGACGGCGACTACCTTGTGAATGATGCGGTGGAGCAATTCCCGTATCAGCGTTATGAGATTAAGCTGGACCCTGCCGTTAAGGCGACAGACCGCGTCGATATCGTCTGGAAAGGTCATTCGATCGAAGGACGTAAAGTTAGCTTGTATGCTTGGAACGATATCGCGAAGAAATGGGTTCAACTCGTTACCCGCATTGCAGGTACAGAGGATTTCGAACTGAAGTCGACGGTTCAGGTTAAAGACTATGCGATGGGACAGACAATCCAAATCATCGTACAGGACGAGATCGCGGAGCTGAAAGAAGAACAAAAGTCCGATAAGACCCAAGATTCGTATGATTTCTCCTTTGTATGGATGTCGGATACGCAGTACTATTCGCAGAGCTATCCGCAGATTTACAAGAAGATCGTTAATTGGGTGGCAGACAATAAGGAAAGCAACAACATCAAGTATGTTATCCATACGGGTGACATCGTCGATAAATCTTATCAAGAATATCAATGGCAGGAAGCTGATGAGGATATGAAAGTGCTGGAAAAGGCCAACATTCCTTACGGCGTGCTTGCAGGCAACCATGACGTGGGTCATCAAGACAACGATTATACGAAGTATTGGGAGTATTTCGGTGAAAAGCGGTTCAAGGATATGCCGACGTACGGCGAATCCTATCAGAACAACCGTGGTCACTACGATCTTGTCTCGGCCGGAGGCAATGATTTCATCATCGTTTACATGGGCTGGGGCCTTGGTGACAAGGAAATCGACTGGATGAACGAAGTCGTAGCGAAATATCCGGAGCGGAAGGCGATCTTGTGCTTGCATGAATACATGCTGGTATCGAATAACCGCGCTCCAATCGCCGATAAAATTTTTGAGAAGGTCATCAAGCCGAACAAGAACGTCATCGCGGCGTTGTCCGGACACTATCACGATGCGCAGCTGAAGATCGATGAGCTGGACGACAACGGTGTGAAGCGTAAAGTCTATCAGATGCTGGCAGACTATCAAGGCGCGCCGGAAGGCGGTCTTGGTTATATCCGTCTGATGCAGTTCGACACGAAGAACAACAAGCTTAACATTAAGACGTATTCGCCGTATTTGGACGATTACAATTATTATGATCCTGAGTTCTATCCAGGCAAAGACGAGTTCTCGTTGGATCTGGATTTACAACCGAAGACCAAACGCGTCGCTACCGACTACATCGGCGTGAAGGTCTATAGCGATCTGCCGATTGGCAAAGTGAATAACGTACAGAGCGGCCAGCAGGCAGCTTTTACTTGGAGTGGTCTTAAAGGTGATAGTTACTATCAATGGTATACGAAGGTAGAGGACGGCAACAGCGGTCAAGTGTTATCGGATATTTGGGGCTTCTATACGGGTAAAGTGAGTAATCCTGATCCGGGCAACCCTGATCCAAAGCCGGAACCAAAACCAGAACCAAAGCCAGAATCAAAGCCTGATCCAAAACCTCAACCTAAGCCGGAGCCTGCTTTGGACAAAGGGGTTGTGAGCATTAAACCAGGTGCGGATGGCGCTTATGCGGCTGATCGAGCTGCGCTTGAAAAAGCAGTGAACGAGGCAGAGAATGGCAAAGTTGCGATCAAGCTCGAGGGAGCAGCTTCGGAACAAGCGGCTCAGCTCTCATTGGATGCAGCTGGTGTGCAGAAAGCGAAAGATCGCAAGCTGAGCATCGAAATCGCTGGTCCTGGATTTACCGTGACGATTCCGGCAGCTTCCTTGCCGAATGGCATCACAGACGCGGATCGTATCGTGCTTCAGATCGATCCAACGATGAGCTCCTCGATCCAGACGGCTGTCAACGCTGCGATCAGCTCGAACGGTGAACTGAAATCGACAGGCGTAGTATTTACGCTCAAGCTCGTCACAGTCAAAGGGAAGACGGAGACGGCGGTTCAGCAATTCAGCGGTCCGATTACCGTGAAGCGCACGCTTACGACAGAGCAAATGAAGCAGCTGCAGCAAGACTATGCGAATCTGTATCGTCTGGCTGGAAGCAAGGCTGAGCTGATTCCTAGCGCATTCGATAGCAATACGCTCAGCTTCACGACGGATCAATTGGCACAATTCGCGGTGCTCGAGCTGCACAAGCAGTTCGCTGACTTAACTGGCGGTTGGGCTGACGAGTACATCCTCAAGCTGGCTGCGAAGAATATCATTACAGGGATGGAGAGTAATCAATTCCGTCCGAACTTGAATGTATCAAGAGCGGATTTCGCGACGCTCGTCATTCGTGCGCTGGGTATCCAAGCGGCGGAAGGACAGACGGCATTCGCGGATGTAGCGGCTGACCGCTACTATGCAGGCTATGTGAGCAAAGCGGCTGAACTGGGGCTGGTGCAGGGTAGCAACGGCAACTTCCGTCCGACGGAGCAGATTACCCGTGAAGAAGCGGCAGTAATTCTGGCCAAAATGGCGGATTACATGAAGAAGCCGATCGCTGGGGCGTCGTCCGGAGCAGCCTTCGCCGACACGAACAGCATTTCTGGCTGGGCGAAGGATGCCGTGACGAAGCTGCAAGCAACAGGTATCATCAACGGCAAGGACAATAACAAGTTCGATCCACGCGGCTCGGTGACGAGAGCGGAAATCTCGAAGATGCTGTATATGATGTTGAAGAAATAAGGGTAAACAAGGAGATAGACTCCCCTCGGGGCGGGTCTATCTTTTTGTTTTCGCGCACCGCGGCGAACTTTACTTTCCCTCTTATTTCCAACATACTACTAGTATCAGAAGGTCATGAAGCTGCATCGGATTAGAAGGTAGAAGGTGGGGAGGATGAAGCATGAACTTTAACTTGGATGAAGCGATCGAGGTGCTGGAACGTACGCCGAAGATGCTAGAGGCTTTCTTGTCAGGTTTATCTGACGCATGGCTGCAATGCAACGAGGGGGAAGGCACATGGAATGTCACGGAAGTGTTGAACCATCTCATCGAAGGGGAGCGCGTGAACTGGATGCCGCGGCTTGAACACATGCTGCAAGCGGGCGCGAGCAAACCGTTTCCGCCGTTCGACCGTTACGCGAATCTGCAGGCCGACTCGGGGAACACACTGGAACAACAATTACAAGCTTTCCGTGCAATTCGAGCAGAGAGCATCGCGAAGCTAAGAGCGATACCGGACTTGACATCAAAGCTGGAGCTCACGGGCACGCATCCGGTCTTCGGAGAGGTTCGCGTTCGAGAGCTCCTGTCTACTTGGACAGTGCATGATATGACGCATATCGCCCAGATCGTGCGAGTTATGGGGACACGTTATCGGGCGGATGTAGGGCCGTGGATTGCCTATTTAGGGATCTTAAATCAGAAGTAGTTCAACTTATCTATTAATCTGGAGAGGAAGATTTGTTTGATAGATTGGATGACACGCGTGGATTGGCGGGATCGCAAGGAACAGCTCGATGCGTTGCTCGTTTACGCGGACAAGCTTACGGCGCATGATTTGAATCAAGGTTTTGAAGCGGAAGTGGTGAAGCTGACCTTCGGGGACCAGAGCTACGTCTTAAAGACATGGAGCAAGCATTCGAAGCCGGATATCGGCTATCAATACCGGCTGCTCGATGCCTTGTCGGAGCGGGGACTGTCGGTCTCGAAGCCGCTCGGCTGGGGCATGAACCCGGAGGGCGATCCCGTCCTGTTGACGACCTACGACGGCGTCCCTGCCATGCGCGTGAACAAGAAGAAGCTGACGATACTTGCCCAGATTTTGTCCGCGATTCATCAGATGGACGTGAAGGAGTTGGCGGGGGTGCAGCTGCCGAAGTACGACTTTATCGGCTATTTCTTCCCTGGCGCCGAGGGGCATCCGGATGTGCTGAAAGCAGCAGAGCGGATTGCCGAGATGGCAGACATGTCGCAGCATGCCATCATTCATGCTGATTTCCACCTAGGCAATATTCTGGAGGATGGAGAGCGGTACACCGTAATCGATTGGACAAATGGTCAGCTGGGCGATCCAAGGTATGACTTCGCATGGTCTTATATTTTGTTGAAAATCTACATTTCTGAACGTCACGCCGAGATGTTCCGAGCGGCTTACTACGGGAAAAAACCGATCCCTCAGGCTTCGTGGGAATGTTTCGAAGCGCTAGCTTGTCTGCGCTGGGTCTTGCTGCAGCGGTACGGCAGCGTGCCCATGGCGCCGAATACGATGGCGACCGTGGAGGGGATCTTGCAGAGCAATGTCCATCTTAGCGCATTAACGCAGGAATTTCTCTATAGAAAAATTTGATTCTATCGCAGAAACAAGCTATTCTAATGGAATGATTACTAAGTGAAGGGGATCAAATCCATTGAATCATCAAGATATCGATCAAGACTTACCTGAAAATTTCGAGGAGCTCAAAGCTTCCGCGAAACGTTCCTCGAATTGGAGAGAACGTCTGCGTGCAGCGGAAGCATTAGGACAATACGACCACCCGCAGATTACGGCGATTCTGTCGCGCATGATGAAGCATGATCTTGTCTACCCTGTGCAAGAAGCAGCTTATCTCCAGCTGCGTGCGATGGGGGAGAACGTCCAAGCGCCGTCGCGGAATAAGCCTGAGCTGTTCAAGGGCATCTCCAAAATTATGCTCCGCATCAAGAAGAGCTTGCCGAAGGACCATACGTACGAGCAGTTCAAAGAGAAAGTGAAGAAAATGCGAATCGACATCTACGATGCGTACGAAGGGGATAAGGGAGCGGAATTCGATCCATGGCTCGAGAAGCTGTGGCAATCGCTGGATACGCATAAGAAGTAATTGATGGACCCGGGGCTTCCTGGGTCGCTTGGAGTGATGGCATGAGCAAGGCGAAAGGCAAGGGCGGAACGGGCCGCGGCACGGACAAAAAAGGCTGGAACCGTTGGCAGGCTGCTGCGAAGCGGGCTAAGAATGCGCCTAAACCGTATAAGAGTAAGGGAACGAAGAAGCCGCCCGATGCTCCAGATCCACTCGATCTGAAGAAGGGCGACAAGCTGTAATCACGTTCCTGAAATGAATAAAGCAACAGCGCTAACAAAACGCGCCCGGTTCTTCCGTACGGAAGGCCGGGCGCGTTCTGTTTTAACGCTTATTGAAGGGACTTGAGCAAGTTGTAAATCGCTTGCGTTGCTTCCGCACGGGAAGTGACGGCAGCCGGTACGAAGCTTCCGGCTTGACGGCCCGATAGCAGCTTCGCGTTCAGCGCCTCATTCACATAAGGGAGCGCCCATGTGCTGATCGCCGAAGCATCGGAGAGGGCTGCAGGAGCAGCGTCTGGCTTCTGCACCGCTTGACGTTCGTAAGCGTGAACGAGCATAACAGCCATCTCTTCTCGCGTGATGCTGCGATTCGGCTCGAAGGCTTGCGTGGACGCACCAGTCACAATGCCAGCCGCATAGGCTGCTGCGACTTCATCCGCATACCATGCGGAGCTTGCTACGTCGCTGAATGGAGCAGCTTCCGAAGCGGTGAGCCCAAGTGACCGCGTGAGCAATGCTGTGAATTCCGCACGGGTCACGGCTTGGGACGGAGCAAAGCGGGTGTTCGTCACGCCTGTGACGATGTGCTTCGCAGACAGCTCGCGAATCGTCTTGTAGGCCCAGTGCTCGGCACGGACGTCGTCATAAGACTTCTCGAGTGACAGCACCGCGTATTGGCTGAAATGCGTAAGCTCAATGTCGATCGCCTTGCGATCTTGCGTTAGCTTTCCACCCAAGTACGTTAAGCTTCCATTCTCGAGTACTCGATAAATGCCTGCAAGGCTCGCTTCCATTCCTGTTGGAATTGGGAACGATACAGTAACTGGCTTGGCGAAGGTATTCAGCTTATACATCTTGCCGGCGCTATCTGTGATGTAGAGGGATAGCTCGTACATCTTACCGCCCAGCGTATAGATGCCACTGTCTTGACGGCTTGCTTGCTGAAGCGTCTGATCTGCTTGTGCTGCAGCGATCGGCTCGACTGCGACCGTCATCGTCGCATTCTTGTCAGGTGAAGGCAGCAAGCCATTCAAGGCTTGGAAGAGTTCACTCGGAACGGTGAGCTTCACATGTTCTGCTTGGACGGTCAGCGAACGGCCATTCAACTCATCGGCTTGCGCTGCCGGCAAGATGACGCGGTTTTTCCCTTCCGTCAGTTCAATATCGACGGATGGTTTGTTGTTGTTCAGATCTTTATCTTGCACGGCGACAGCATCAGCTGGCAGCACTGGCTTGATCGGCGTTACGGCCTCTGGTGTCATTGTTTTACCCGTTGATCCTCCCGGCGTCGTCGTCGTTGAAGGCTCTGCACGGCGAACATTCACCACATATTCCTTGGTTGTTAGGCGATCAGGCGCCGTAACGAATAAGACGATACGATTGTCGCCTACCTGCAAGTCAGATCCTCCGGTCACGAGAACCGTCGCTGCAGGGTCTTGTGTGCCGTAAGTCACTTTCGCGACGGATGTCGCGTTCGATACCTGTATCGTGTAATTCAACTTGTTCGGATCAAATCCGTTCACCTGGGTGCCGTTAATCCGTAGATCCGATAGATTTGCGTTAGACAATACGGCTTCAGGTTGTCTTGTTACCGTGATGTGGTAGATAAGCTTTGTGATGCCGTCTTGTGCCGTTACCGTAACAGTCATCGGGTTCTCACCGATTACAAGTGCTTCACCACCGTCCACGGTTACCGTTGCAAGTTGATCTGCAGCCATATACGTCACGGCAGCTACTGATGTCTCATAAGGAACGGTGACGGCATAGTCGAGCTTATTCGGCACGAAGTCTGCGATGGCCGTGCCATTGACGTTCAGTTGAAGCAGGGTAGCGTCGGACGGAAGCGGAGCGTCCGCACGATGGACACGAATGACGTAGGATGTGGTGCGGCCATCAATGGCCGTGACGGTAACCGTTACGTTATTGTCGCCCACTTGTAGGTTGTCGCCGCCGTTCACGGTGACTGTAGCGCCCGCATGCTCCGCTGTATAAGTCACATCAACCTTCGTCGTCGCATGGGATACGTTCATCGTGTAGTCGAACTTATCCGGCGCGAAGCCTGCCACGGTTGTGCCGTCGACGCGCAGGTCAAGCAGCTGTGCGCTCGGGCTTGCTATTTTCTCGCCCGTAAAATCGATCTCGCTCATGCTCGTGAATTTCTTTGTCTTATCCGTGTTGTAGGTGCCAGTAACTAAGAATTTCACGTATCGTCCTTGCAGTTTCTTGTCTAGCGCAACGAAATCTTTGTAGACCGTGCCTGCCCATGTCTTGCCGAAGGTTCCGGTTGCCTTATTGGCAGCGTCGCCTAAGAATGCAGGATCGCTCAGGTCGGTTAGCTTGTTAGAAGCATACAATTCGAACTCCTTCGGGAATTCCATCGCGGACTGATTCAGACGGCTCGTACGCTGGATACCGCTCAACTGATAGGAATCCTCCATGTCGATGATGACCCAATGCGGGAAATCCGGTACGGGATCTTGCCACTTGGAATGCCAAATCGTTGTCTGATCGCCGTCCAGAATGTTCGCCGCGTAGGCATTTTCGTTGTCAGCATAAGAACTGAAGGTGTCGATCGTAAAACCTGTTTTTGGGATGAAGCTGTAGATGACATTTCCTTTTGCAGTCTGCAGTACCCACATGAGATCGACACAGGCTTGGTCAATTTTCATGGCTTCATCCGTTGCCTTTAGAGCATGTGCTGCTGCCAGTTGTGTCTCTAGCTCGCTTTTGGTCTGTGCCGGAAGCGACAACCCCTTCGTTGCTCCGATATAAGCGATGAATTGCTCGGCTTCCGTGATTTTCGCCGTTAACTGCTCATAGGTATAGAGCGTTTGCGATTGATAGGAGTCGGATAACGCTTTGGCTTCCGTTGCGGACAGCGCGCGTTTCCAAATTCTTAGATCGTCGAGCGTTACACTCGCCCCGCCGTTATTTTTCTTGCCGTCGGCGCCAAGTATGATATTAAACGCCGTATCCATGTTAGTTGTCCCGAGGATAGAGATATCCTTGGTTGCTTTGGCAGCACCGTCAACATACGTCGTTGCCGTCTTGTTCTCCCGATCGACGGAAATCGTGAAGTGGTGCCATTCTGATCCTACGCCATTCGCGGAGTAATCGATCCGATTGCCGCCGCCAGCCATATTGAGCGTCATGTTGTTCGTTGTCGCAGGTCCAATATAGTAACCGACATTGGCGCCCGAGTTCCAATCTTTGTTGGAGAAGATCGTCTGATCGCCGGCCAGATTCCCTGTATGCCAGAACGATACCGTGAAGCTCTCACTGCCGAACTTCAAGTCCGAGCGGTTACCAAGGTCCACATAGTTGCTGTTGCCTGCCGGAATGCTGATCGCTTTGCCGGATTTGCCTTCGACGAAGGACGCAGTGCCAACCTTGGTTGCTAGGCCAGTTACCCCCACCGCGCTATCGCTCAGATCATCATCGAATTTCATTTCAGATACGAGCTGATTCCACATCGTCGTCGGATCGATTGGCGTAAGCTCCGGTGGTGTCCCGCCCGTCGCGAAGGAAGCCTGTAGTGCTGTGCTCTTGTTGCCATAAGCATCAACCGCTGTAATTGTCGCCAAATAAGAGGTTGCGGCAGCAAGTCCGCTCATCGGGATATTCATCTTGTTCGGAATCGGGGAGAAATAGTAATCCGATAGCACGTTATAGGATTTAACCGTCGCGCCTGTGCGTTTATTCAATACTTTGATCTCGTAATGATGCATCGATTGATCATCTTTGGCTTGACGGAAGGATAGCACTTGCGTGTCATTCGCGCCTGCCGTCACTTGAAGCTCGGGATTGGCAGGGAACTGCGGTGCAGTTGTGTTCCGGTTGTTCGTGGTGTAGGTGAAGTTGTTCTTAATTTCATCTTTCGTATTGCCTTGCAACTTGACGACCCACTTCTTGCCCGCCAGTGCGCCCGCACTATTAAACGGCAATTCGGAAGGTCCTTGCCATACGCCGCCTTTATAGATCGAGCCCGGATCGCCATTGAATTCGACGCGTTCGATCTCGACCCGATCCGCATAAACTTCGATGAATTGCGCCTGGTTCACAGGGAACTCGAATCGCCCATCGGCCAGACCCTCGTTCGTTACGGCCGAATAGCCATGGTCGACCTCGATATACGACATCGAACCCAGATTGATGGATGTGAAATCCTTCTGATGGATGGAGCGGTCATCATTAATGTTCAGGTGGGAATGACCTGTTAAGACGAACACCTGCGGGTAATCCTTCAGGTCCGCATACAGGTTCGGGTTGGATGTCTGCTGACCGTCCATGACCGTACCGGAAACAGGGTGGTGCAGCGTAATGAAGATCGGCTTGTTCAGATTCGTCGGGTCGCTTGTAATCTCTGCGAGACGTCCTTTGAGCCAGTTCCGCTGCGCGGTGTCGCCATTGTAGTTGTTGCCGTTGACGAAGAAGAAGGAGTAGCCCCCGATGGTCTTCTCATAATAGCCGTTCGACTGGGTGGTGAACCATTCTGGCGGGTAGTTATTCGTTGCCGTCGAGACCTTATCGTCATGATTCCCCATCGCGAATTGCACACGTGTATCCGTCATGTTCGTGCGGTTCAGCTGCTCTTGGAAAATATCCCGTACAATTGCATGATTTGCACCGATGCCTTCTCCATTGTCATTGATCGCGTCGCCTGCGATGACAATCGCATCTGGCTTTTTGAAAATCGAAGAGATGACATCGAAATTGCTCGTATATCGCTCGCGAACCTTCGCTAAAGCTTCGTTCGAGTTGCCGTTCGGGTCACCTTTGGAGGAGCCGATATGCACGTCTGACATCGCTACAAATTCCAGTAATGGCTTGTCCGCCGATTTGATAATGTAACCATACGTGCCTGCGGTGCTCCAGATGCCGTCTTTCAAGGCACGGACCGATACGTTCGTGGATTCGGAGAGGACGATTGGTGCCCCATCGAACTTTAGGCTTGTCTCATCTGGCATCGTCCCATCGAGCGTATAGTAGACATCGGCGCCTGGGGTGCTGCTGCTCAGCGTGATGGATACCGATTGCTCGTAGCGACCTGCAGGCTTAGATGCAACCGGCTTGTCAACCGTTGCAGCGGCAAGGGCAGCGGGGATGTAGATGACGCCCGTGGAATACATAGCGGAGAAAGCGATAGTTCCCGCCATGCATGCAGATAACAATTTCTTGACCTTCAATGTTGGAATCCTCCTTTGGATTGCGTTAATAGAAGACGGGTGGACTAGAATCGTTCAACGCCATGGACGCTGATTATGTGGATAGGTCAGATGATTCGTTCGCGCAGTGGCATGTCCCTCCTTATTAAAAACAAATACAAAGCGCCAATTTTCGTTGTTTTGTTGTTGTTTTTGTTGGTTTTAATGAATTTTAAGTTTGGATTGTTTGTTGGTTGTTAACTGAATCTATTGATTTTGTAAATATCCAGATGGGGGAGGTGTTCATAATTACTTCATAATGCGATCATCTTTCGCTAACAATTCGGGATTACATTGAAGGACAAATACACGACATAACATTTAACGAAGCTATTATTTCGTAGTGTTAAATTGTTCTTGCTTGGGGGAAGACGATCGATGATAGGTTTTCTTAACGATTTTCGTACGATGGTAATCGGGATATTATTGGAGTCCTTTCCGTTTGTACTCATAGGCGTCATATTATCCGCGCTGCTCCAGACATTTGTCAGCGATCAGACGCTGCAGCGCTTCATCCCGAAGCGAACCGTGACAGGCATATTGTTCGGCTGCCTGCTCGGCATTGTTTTTCCTCTATGCGAATGCGGTCTGATTCCGGTCGTTCACCGCTTAATCCGCAAAGGGATGCCGCCATATATCGGCATCGTCTTCATGATGGCGGGGCCCGTCATTAACCCGGTTGTCTATGCATCCACGTATGTCGCCTTCCAGTCGCATCCGGAAGTGCCGCTTTTTCGCATCTTGCTGGCCTTTGCTGCCGCGGCAGTCATCGGGTTGTGGGCAGCGCACAGCATGGGGGAATCAGCCCTGCGAACGCCATCCAGCGCGATAACGGAATCGGCTGCAGCCGCGGTCAGTCAGTCCGCGAAGCGCAAGCAACACCGTATGAATCAAGCCGTTCCTAGAACGCACTGGCTTCACCAACTGCACGAGACACTTGAACATGCTGCGATCGAACTATTCGATGTGGGCAAATTCCTCGTCTTGGGCGCGACGATTACTGCGCTGCTGCAGACCGTCGTGAGCCGACAATGGATGCTTTCGCTCGGTGAAGGGGAGGGGGCCGCTCATTTGTTCATGATGGCACTGTCCTATATTTTATCGATCTGCTCTACAGCGGATGCGTTCGTCGCCGTAACGTTTAGTCCGGATTTCAGCTTTGGCTCGCTGCTTGCCTTTCTCGTATTCGGCGCGATGTTCGATATAAAGAGTACGCTGATGCTGCTGAAAGTCTTCCGTGCGAAGACTGTATTCACGGTCATGGCGATGGCTGCAGTCGTTATTCTCGTCGGTTCGATCCTAGTGGATCAGTTGTATTACTAATAAATGATGAAGAGGAGGAGGGCCTCTTATGAGCACATGGTCTATGTTCACACACCGCTTGATTCGTGCGATCGTCTTGTCTGCATTCGTACTATTTATCGTACAGGCGCTTCGGACAGATGCATTGATCTATTTTGTCGCGCCGAGAATGATGATCTGGGTGAAATGCCTTGCCATCGGGCTGTACGTGCTCGCAATGCATCAGTTCTATCTGGCCGTTCGAGATGTGCTGCGTCGTCGAAATCAGGTGGGGAAGGTCGAAGCGCATTGCACTTGTTCATCACATCATCACCACCATCACCACCATCACCACCACCATCACCACCATCACCAGAATCTGTTGAGCACCTGGATCACATACGGCGCCTTAATCATACCGCTCGCGCTGACGTTTATTTTTCCGAATCAAGCGCTTGGCAGCCAAATGGCGGCCCAGAAGGGTTTGAACCTGACACCTTCGAGCATCTTGGTCTCGTCGAATGCGAATGACACAGCCCCGGAATCGTCGTCCGAGATAAGTTTGGCCTTTCCATCGAATGAGTCAACGCGGCCTTATGCCAAGCTAGCGGCAGAATTGGTCGGTCAGCCGGTAATCACGATTCCCGAAGACTACTATATCGAGTCGCTGACCTCGCTTGACTTGTACAAGCAGCGTTTTATCGGCAAAAAGGTGGAACTGAAGGGGTATATATACCGTGCGGAGGGAATGAACGAGAACCAGTTCGCGATTGGCCGATTTTCCATGCGCTGCTGCGTTGCGGACACCGTACCGTTGGCCCTTTTGGCTGAAGTCGATAACGCCAAGGCGTGGAAGGATGACATGTACGTCGTTGCGCTTGGGGAGATTGCACTGAGGACTTATGCGGGGAAAACGGTACCGACGCTCGTAATCAAATCTATCGAAGAAAATTCGGATGCATTGCCATCCAATCCCTATGTGCATCAGAACCCGTATTTCGGAACTTGACGATAATCCGGCGTATAACCCGCTGTCGATCCAAATAAAAGTCTCAGCGGTGGGAATGCGCGCCTTATCCTGCTTTTTCTCCGCTATATAGCAACACCTATCACTTCAATCTCTTGGGGAGCATGGTATAATCGTTATGTTACAGCGAGGATGTCAAGGGGGGACCTTGACCCAGGCAGAATACGACCCAAAAGAGATGATAGAGTGAATATAATCAGTCCCAGTCTAAAACGAAGAACGACCTTCCTGTTAAATAAATATTTCACGGGAGACACGCTTGATTACAAACAGATTATCGCGATCATTATTCCGATATTTGTGGATCAAGCTTTTATTATTTTGATGAGCTTGGTGAATACGGCCATGATCAGCTCCTCCGGGGTGGCGGCAGTCAGCGCGGTGAGCATGGTTGATTCGCTGAATATATTTTTGATTAACGTCTTCGTCGCGGTGGCGACGGGCGGAACCGTCATTGTCGCCCAGTACCGGGGAAGCGGGAATCCAGAGATGGTCGCGAAGTCGGCGGCCCAAGCAATATCGGCGGTAGCGATCCTGTCCGTCTTGATCAGCGCGATCGTTATTATTTTTCATAATCCGACGCTCGATTTGTTGTTCGGGCAGGCTGATGCAGATGTCTTTCATAATGCGAGGCTATTTTTGATAGGGAGTTGCATTTCGTACCCCTTTATTGCGATCTTCCAAGCGGTGACCGGTGCGCTGCGCGGGGTAGCGGAGACGAAGGCATGCCTTGGCTTGTCGCTTATTATGAACCTGACGTATCTGATCCTGAACATTTTGTTTATCTCCGTGCTCGACATGGGCGTGATTGGGCTAATTATCTCATTGATCACGGCGCGGGTGCTCGGGATGGCGGTGTCGCTCATCTATCTGCTGAAGTACAACCAGACGCTGCGATTCCGTATAAAAAATGCGCTCAAGATCGATTTCTCGATTCTGAGAAAAGTCATGATCATCGGTATTCCGTTCGCGGCGGAGCAGATGTTCTTCAATGGCGGGAAGCTGCTTACGCAGACATTCATCGTGAAGCTCGGAACGATGGCGATTACGGTCAATGCGATCGGGAACTCGATTTCACTCGTCTTCCAGATTGGGGCCAGTGCGCTGAGTATTGCCGTTGTGACGGTGGTAGGCCAGTGTATCGGACGACGGAATATCCAAGACGCGCGGAAATTCATTAAGTCGTTCATCGGCTTGTCCACCGTCATCTTCATTGTCGCAGCAGCAGTGCTGATGCCGCTCATGCCGTGGATCGTTAAGCTGTTCTCTCCACCGGCTGAGATTGTGTCGACACTCTACGGACTTATGATCCTGATTGCCGTGACGCAGCCGCTGCTCTGGTCGATCAGCTTCATTCTGCCGTCGGCGCTGCGTGCAGCAGGGGACTCGAACTTTACGTCGATCTCATCGCTGCTGACGATGTGGGTGTTCCGCGTCATTCTCGGTTACGTGCTCGGGATTACGCTCGGACTCGGCATTATGGGCGTCTGGATAGCCATGGTGAGCGAGTGGGGGATTCGCGGCGCGATCTTCTGGTGGCGGTTCCGAGGCGAGAAGTGGTATAGTCGGAAGTTGATATAATTAAATTTGTGAGGAGCACCCTTCGGGGTGTTTTTTTATTGTGTTACGGGAGATTTCATGATCTTGCGATTTTATTCCTTGACACCCTGTTGTCCGATTTCATCCGTTATACTAGGATTAGCAAACGTATGATTTAGGAGGGGACACATTTGGCTGAGCCATTAAAATTAGTCTATAACGAAGCTTTCTTGCGTGATTTCGGAGCGAAAGTCAAGGAGGCGTATGATGCATTTGATGTAGAGCGATTCATTGCGGATGTCATCGATTCGTCGTGGGACGAGCTAGCACTGAAGGAACGGATGAGAAAAATATCGGAGACGCTCGGGCGCTATTTGCCACCCAGCTATGAAGCGAAGCTTGACGTCTTATTTGCTGTGGATGATGGTTCTTGCACAGGTTTCCCTTATTTATTCATGCCTGACTTCATCGAAGTCTATGGACAAGCCGAGGAGCATTGGGAGCTGTCGATGCAGGCGATGGAGCGGTTCACGCGAGGTTCGTCGGCCGAATTCGCCATTCGCCCGTTCATCCTGCGTGACCCTGAACGGGCGATGCGTCAGATGACAATCTGGGCGGATCATCCGAATGAACATGTGCGGCGACTTGCGAGTGAAGGCTGTCGTCCTCGGTTGCCTTGGGGCGTTGCATTAGCGATGTTCAAGCGCGACCCCGCGCCGACTCTACCGATTCTGGAGAAGCTGCAAGCCGACCCGTCGCTCTATGTACGTAAGAGTGTCGCGAACAATTTGAATGATATTGCGAAGGATCATCCGTCGGTTGTAATTGAGACGGCTCGCCGCTGGCAAGGGAAGCACCCGGATACGGATTGGATTATCCGTCATGCGTGCAGGACGTTAATTCGGAGAGCCGATCCGGAGATCATGCAAATCTTCGGATATGCGGAAGATGCGTCATCCCTTACAACGTCTGCCGAATTACGTGTCGAACCTGCAGCGCTTAGCATTGGCGAGCGATGTGAGCTTCACTATGCGATGCGTGTGCGCGAAGGGGAAGAGGTGCGTGTACGCATCGAGTACGGCATTTATTTCGTGAAGGCGAAAGGACAGACGTCTCGTAAACTGTTCTTGTTATCGGACAAAACCGTACCAGGCGGTTCTGTATTGAGCGGACGGCGCAGCCATAACTGGGCAGACTTGACGACGCGCCGACATTACCCGGGAGCGCATCGAGTCGTTCTCGTTGTTAACGGCATGGAGGTGGCGGAGGCGATGGTGGAGTTGCAGGAATAGGGAAGAATATATACATTCATTGTTATGTATATTTATTCGTTATAATGTTCGTGACCGATAGGGATCATTCACTAGAATGATCCTTTTTTCGTTGGGCTACGGAATCTTTTTCGGATGAAATCTTCGATTTTATATAAATCCACGGAAATTTATAGTAATTAACGATCCCCTTCGAAATGATATTATTTTCCCCCTAAATAATGGAAATATCTCCCTTCCAAATCGATGTAACCCAAGACATGATGGAATGAGAAGGCTTTCTTTACAAAATTTTAACGAATGCAGACAGGGTGGTGGTAACACGCAGAACGCGAATGATCGTTTTATGTTTTACCTCATGCAAGACTTGGTTCCTCGATTGCTTACTTCAAGCGACTTCACAATTCATCTCCTCAAGAAAAATGCATAATTATTCCGCACCAACTGTGTTTTCCATTCGAAATCTAGTTCATGGTAGGAGTGATCTTTATTGCGTAAATCCGTTCGAAAAACTCGTCTTTTATCTATGGTATTAAGCTTCGTTCTTGTATTCGGAACCCTATTCACGACCTCGGCGGCATTTGCGGAGGAAGGTGAGGCGGGGGCAGCAGCGGCAGCTCAGGCAGATCCACCCCCGCCTACAAATTTGCGTGTCACGGAAGTGAATCATAACAAAGCCAAACTGGAATGGGATTTCGTAGACGGTCCCAATGACATTCAAATTTATAATCTGGATACGGGGAAGAACATTACGTGGGGGAACAAGGAGACTCGTTATGCAACAGGGCTGAAACCCGAGACGACCTATCATGTATTTATCGTCTGGGAGAAAGACGGCGCTGGAAAGGTGAACACGAAGGATATTCCTGAGGATCGCTGGAGTAATGTCGTAGAATTCACAACTCCGCCGAATACTGACCAGTACGAAGAGGCACCACTAAGTCCGCCGAGCAACTTGCGTGTCACGGATGTGACCTATAAGTCCATTTCGCTTGCTTGGGGAGGAAGTGATGGGGCAAATGGGTACGATCTGTACGTGAATAATGCTTGGAAGACAGGCATCTGGGATGGAACCAATCAAGTTACATACCAGATCGCGCCGGAGACAGTAACTGGATCTGTATATACGTTCATGGTCGGTGCTCAGAATATGCCGAAAGTATCGGACAAGAGCAATAAAGTGACGATCAAGTGGGGTGAATTGGCCGCTCCAGTCGATTTGCAAGTAGTCTCGGCTACCCGGACGACCGCAGCACTAGGTTGGGCAGCGACGCCAGGCGCCACGAGCTATGATGTCTATGTGAACGGAGAGCTTCATGGCTCAAGTGAAGAGAATCGTTATGCCGTAAGCGGACTAACGGAGGGATCGACGTATGATGTCAAAGTTGTAGCCAAGAACAGCCTCTGGGCCTCGCCGGAGAGCAGCTCAGTTCAGGTCGTACCGGGGCGCAATTATAATATCGTAACCTATTACACGTCATGGTCTTCATCGAACCCAGGCCGCAATTACTACCCTTCCGATGTAGATGTGACACAATTTACGCACATTAACTATGCTTTCTCCGATTTGTGTTGGAAGAAGTTCAGCAGCGATGGCAAAAAAGAATGTAAAAATGCAGACATACCGCTTCAAAACCGATACGTTCATGATGGCGAGATGATTATCGGCGATCCGGAACGGGATGTTGAGCAGCTAGCGGCGTTTAACGCTAAAAAAGCAGAGAACCCGAACCTCAAGCTGTTAGTATCGGTGGGCGGCTGGTCATGGTCGAAGTATTTCTCGGTCATTGCCGCGAATGACGTCACGAGAAAGGCATTTGCGAACTCTATCGTCAAGTTCATTCGGGCGTATAAGCTCGACGGGATTGATATCGATTGGGAATACCCGGTCGAAGGCGGAGAAGATTCGAATACGAGAGGACCGGAGGATAAAGTGAACTTCGGCTTGCTCGTGCAGACGGTTCGTGAAGCTTTGGATGCGGCGGGAGCGGAGGACGGCAAATATTATCTCCAGACAATTGCAGCCGCCCAAGGAGATAACTTCATCGTCAACTCCGACCTAGCGAATTCGTCAGCTTACTTGGATTTTGTGAATATTATGACGTACGACTTCAGCGGAGGCTGGGAGAAACTCGCGCATCATAACGCACCGTTGTATTTTGACAAGAACCATCCGAGGGCAGCAACTTCTGCCCCGCGGAACAACGTAGCGGGCTCGGCAGCCAGTTTTGCAGGGAGCATTCCGAACTATAAAGTCGTGGTCGGTGTACCATTCTATGGAAAAGGATGGAGCGGATGCCCATCGACGGGGAATGGACAGTATCAGGAATGCGCAGGCGTCTCGCCAGGTACCTGGGAAGGCGGCATCTTAGATTATCAGGACCTAGAGAAGAATTATATCGATAAGAACGGCTATACGCGCTACTGGAACGACGCGGCCAAAGTCGCTTACGTGTACAATCCGGACACGAAGATTTGGGTTACCTATAATGACCGGAACACGATGGCGTATACGGCGGCAATGCTGAAATCATTGGATATTGCTGGCGTCATGAGCTGGGAAGCGCATGGGGATAAGACGAAGACCTTGTCCACTCAGCTATCGCAAGATTTGCCAACGTATGGTCGTTCGTCGAATGAACTAGCGGCACCACGGAACTTAGCTGTTACGTCGACTGGCGCGAATACGATCTCGTTAAAATGGGATGCCTCGGCTGGCGCGACCGGCTACGAAGTTTTCGTGAATAAGCAGTGGGTTGCGAATACGACGAATACGAATTACACCGTCGCATCGCTCAGCGCGAATACGAGCTATACGATTCATGTTATCGCTGTGGTCAAGGACGGGGCAGACGTGAAGCAGGTGTCCGTTAACAGCCAAGCCATTAGCGTTAAAACTTCGGATGGAAGCGGAACGACGCCTACGACACCAACATCGCCGTCCACGGGTTCATCTAGCGGAGGAACGACGCCTGCTCAGCCGGCTGCACCAACAGGTCAGTTGGAGACGAAAGTGAGCAAAGACGGGGATAAATTAACGGTCAGTGTGCCAAAAGATGCTGCACTCAAAGCAATAGAGCAGGCCACGTCGCCAACCTTCAGCATTCAAGTGGCGGAGAAGGCAGGGCAGGTTGAAGTGACATTGCCGAAAGAAGTCATTGCAGCCATCGCGAAGAAAGGCGATAAAGCTTCGGTTACGGTGAACGTGAACGGCGTCGCGCATCTCATTCCGATCCAATCGCTTGGTTCGGCCACAGATGTGAAAATCTCGATTCAATCGCCAAAACAAGAAACGCAGGATAACATAGCGAAATTGTTGAATGGGGCGAAAGCGCATGTATCGGCTTTTGAATTCAAGCTCGCCCCGTCAGCTTCAAAGCCGGTAAGCCATAAGTTCACGTTCCAAGCAAAAGATGTGGACGCGAATCGTTTAACGGGCGTGATCTATCTGCCGGAGATCAATGAAATTCGCTCGGTGCCGACAGTGGTCACCGTCAATGCGGATGGTACAGTATCGGTAGAGGTGAAAAGTCAAGGAAATGGCATTTATAGCGTCATCGAATCGAAGGTGCTCTTCACGGATGCCATTCCGGCATGGGCGCAGGAGGATGTGCTGCGCGCGGCTGCGAAGCTGATTGTATTCGGCGAGGGAGAGGCGAAGTTCGGAGCGGGGACGGAAGTGACTCGCGGCGAGATCGCATCGATCATTGCACGGGCATTCGGTGTCTTGCCGAACGGAGGTAAGTCGACCTTCACCGATGTAGCGCCTGATTCGAAATACGCGAATGATATCGCGGCGGCGAAGGCGGCGGGACTGATTCAAGGCAAGTCCGAATCGATCTTCGAGCCGAACGAGAACGTAACGCGCGAGCAACTAGCTGCGATATTGGCGTCGGCATTGAAAGCTGCGGGAGTCGCGAGCAGCGCAAGCACAACGGCATTGGATCCGTTCAAGGATCAATCGAGCATTTCGTCCTATGCGAAGGACGCGTTGGCGATGCTCGTCGAACATAAGATTTTGCTTGGCGTGTCCGATACGCAGCTCGCTCCGATGGACGAAGTAACGAGAGCGCAAGCGGCCGTGATCATCATGCGTGCACTGAGAGTTAGTGGATTATCGAATTAATAAGGGACAGCACCCGGGAACGGGTGCTGTTTTGTTATTAATGTTAAAGATGATTGCCTTGGGACTTTTTTGTATATTTTTGAAAGGAATAATGTTAATACTTGTCGAAAAATAGTAACTAAAGAAGGTTTTGCAAACGGGAATATTAATGAGCTGCAAGGAGTGCATCAAATGTGGTCTGAAATATCTAAACTCATTGGAGCGAATCCAATCATGACACTAGTACTAACCATCTTTGGAACAACGACGATTTGGCTGTATAAAGAGTTTAAAGAGATGATTAATCAAAATAATAGAACACAGCTTGCATCCGTAAATGAAAAAATAAAGATTTATAGTCAATTGCAAGCTAGTATCTCGGCGGTAATCCATGGTGGAGATGCAAAGTTCGGCTTAATGCAGAAACTTGGTGAATCCAGTCCTTACTTGAGCGAGAATGTTCGTAGAATCGCCCGAGATTTTTATTATCAAGCGGATATTGCATATCTGACTTCCATGCTCACTTTTATTGATGTAGATCTTGGGAAGCTTGAGCAAGAAAAAACAAAATACTCTAAATATGATAAGTCAACAGACATTAGTGATTTTGTATTGAAGTTATATGCGCCTCTTAAGCCAATTGCGTTTATTTGGGTAAGTATCTTAGTCTTTTTACTTACTTACGATCGTTTACTTAAACAGCAGTTTTGGTATGACCAGGTTTATGTCATTTTTATTACCGGTTCCACTGCTTTAAGCGCGATTATAGTTTTTGTCTTATTTTCATTGAAGTTGGAGGGAGCTTTACCTAAGCAAGGCGCATATCGATGGGGGATTAATCTATTAATAGTTGTAATGCCAATGTTATCTTTGGTTCATAACGCACTTTCAATCATGTCGTTAATTATCCAAATTCTGCTCATCATGATATTGTTGCATATGAAAAAACGTAAAAAGAACATAATCTTAATGATCGATTAATTAAATATTAACAGCTACTGTCATCAGGATTTCTCTGGAGGCAGTAGCTAATCGTCTCCTACTCCGCCACCCCTGCCGCATTCCCCACATCCTGTACCTTGTACCCTCCAGCCTTCCGATAGAACCAAACGCTGAGCAGAGCGGTCACCGCAATTGCGCCGAACATCACTTGCCCGTTGTAGTGGACCAGGAGCGCGCTCCATAACCAAGGACCGATGAAGTTGCCGAGGCTATTCAGCGAGAACGCGCCGAAGTATGTTCCGCGCACCGACGCCGGCGTAATCTGGTTCAGCAGCGTATATTGCGAGGGCATGATCAGAATTTCCCCGACGGTGAAGATCACCATGAACAAGATGAACATCGACCATGTGAAAGAGAAGGCATATCCCAACTCCGCTAGAACGAACAGCAGGCTCCCGAACGTAATGGCATACAACGGGGATTTGCGCTGCGTCCATTTGGCGATGATCGGCTGCAGCAGAATAACCAAGGTCGAGTTGACCGTAAGCAGGACGGCGAGCAGCTTCTCGCCATCGGCAAACTGCGTAGGCAAATAATTGGCGAATGCCACGGACCACAGACCTTCCACGGCAGTAGTCAAGATGCATGCGCATACGAAGAATAGGAGTGCGGCATCCCGCCGTAACACATGCCAGGACGCGCCTATCGTGAGAGAAGGAGAGGCAACCGATGCCGGTGCACCGCGATCCTTCAATCGCTGCAGTGCAACGAACAAGACGATGGCATAGGCGAAATAACAGATGGCCATCAGCACGAATGGCGTCGGACTTCCGGTCAGACCCAGCGCAAGGCCGATCAAAGGCCCCACGGCAAATCCGATATTCACAGCCATGTACCGCAAGGAATACACGGTAGATCGTTGATGCTCCGGCGTGAGATCGGCAAGATAGGCATTCGAAACCGGGGCGAAAAAGGCGCTGCCAAATCCCCCGATGACGACAAGAGCGAAAATGAGCGCCGGATGCGGCACCATGGCGTACCCGGCATAGATCACGCTGGAGGTCGTAAGTGAGAGGAGCATCAACTTTTTCCGACCGATCCGGTCCGATAGATACCCGCCAATGAATCCGCCCACGGTGCCCGCCAATGCCCCTGCACCAATCATGAACCCGATTGTTCCAACACCGAGACTCGTATGCTTCGAGAGATAGATGACGAGAAAAGGCGAACACATGGATAAGAATAAATTCGTGATGAGCGATCCGGTCAGCAAAATCACTATGACCGGATGGAGCTGTGTTGGTAAGCGTAATAGTCTCATGTCAGACCTCCGTTAAACATGTGTTCTGTGAATGTACGCTGCAATGTCAGATTCCAAATGATTCAGAGGTCCCATCCGAGAGCTGTAGGATTCGATTTTATCCTTCACGTAGTGGGAGCGCAGCAGCCCAGATAGACGAAGCGCCGTCAGATGATAGTGCACATTGCTTTTGACTAGGCCGATATAGGCGGCGATTTCTTTGAAGGAACGTGGTTCTTCGGCGACGTATTGCAGGATGCGCAGTCGATTCTCATCGGACAGTGCCTTCAAGGTGTTCATCAGCTTGAAGGACGGTACGGTAGGATCTGTTGCAGGCATTCCCACCGGATATTGACAGACAATCAACCCCTCGTAATGATCGATGACCGTATACGGATTGCAGTGGATCTGCGGGACAAGCAGCACCTTCTCAATGCCAGGGCTAGGCTCGACGCGAATCCCATTCGTACACTGTTCAATCAGCTCGACCGCGGGAGTCGAGGGGAGGAGCTGTGCGACTTGATCCCCACTGTGCTTCAGCACGCGAAGGAACGCCGGATCGATATGACGGAAATATTGTTCGTGCCAGTCATGCAGCGCGGAGACGATGAGATCCCGAACCGAGTTCATGTCTTCTTTGAACGAAGAGACCCATGGCACAAGCTTCTCATAGATTTCGCCTGGTGCCATATTCGTGAGCCAATGCAGAAAATTCTCCACCGTACGTTCGCCGGGGCACTGCCAGACTAATAAATTCAATCGGTGTAGCACTTCTAGTCGATGATCCTCAAGCCGCTCCGATAAGGAATCGCTGAGACGACGACGTACGTCGGTTTTCCATGCTTTGCCGAATGCATTATGTTTGGATGTCGGATGCTCGATGTAACAATAGAGGCTCACGATCAGTTCATAGACCGGTGAGGAATCTACTTGGACCACATAACTCATGAATGTTTCACTCCTATAGAACTTATAATATGTTCTAATTTTATAGAACAATTTCATAAAGTCAAGAATGACATGCAACGCATTTCCATTTATTTCACAAAAAATCCATTAATAATGTGCGTAGGATCACACGTGATTAGTTAAAAATCAATATAATACAAGTATGTTACTTTTTTCACATAGTAGTGATGGAGGCGGGTTCGATGAAAAAAAAGTTGGTCATGATCGGCAATGGGATGGCGGGTGCACGTTGTGTTGAAGAAATTCTAAAAAGAGATGCTGACATGTTCGACATCACCATGATTGGGGATGAGTCTTATCCGAACTATAACCGGATAATGCTATCGAATGTCTTACAAGGCAAAACAACTTTTAGTGAGATTAATATAAATGATTGGGATTGGTATAAGGAGAATAACATTCAACTGATCTCGAATGAACGCGTCATCGACATTCAGCGGGAGCAGCAGCAAGTCGTTACGAATCAAGGGAAGGTCATTCCTTATGATGAGCTGATTATTGCGACGGGATCGAGCGCATTTATTCTTCCGGTGCCAGGACATGAGCTCGAAGGCGTTGTCGGGTTCCGCACAATTGAGGACACCGAGTTCATGATGGAAGCGGCGAAGCAATACAAGAAAGCGGTCGTTATCGGCGGCGGATTGCTCGGATTGGAAGCGGCCCGGGGGCTGATCGATCGCGGGATGGAGGTGCATGTCGTTCATCTGCTACCGAACCTAATGGAGATGCAGCTTGACGGTGAAGCGGCAAAGCTGCTCCAGAAGGACCTCGAGAAGCAAGGCATGAAGTTCCTAATGGAGAAGAAGACGACGGAAATTTATGGCGAGAAGCGGGTTGAAGGGCTTAAATTCGATGACGGTACAAGTGTCGAATGTGATCTCGTCGTGATGGCGGTAGGGATCAGACCAAACGCTGCGATTGCGCGGGAAGCAGGGCTTGCTGTAGGTCGCGCCATTCAAGTTGATGATTTCATGCAGACGTCGGATCCTAACATTTATGCGGTTGGGGAATGTGCGGAGCACCGGGGAATCGCCTATGGACTTGTTGCGCCGCTCTATGAGCAAGGCGTTGTGCTGGCAGATGTATTGACAGGAAAGCCAACCGAAGGGTATCAGGGCAGCGTGCTCTCGACGCAGCTGAAGGTAGCGGGATGCGACTTGTTCTCGGGCGGAGAAATTCATGAACGGGAAGATACGAAAGCCATTGTCGTACAGGATCAAGTGAAGGGTACCTATAAAAAAGTGCTCGTCCGCGACAACAAAGTTGTCGGCGTCGTCCTCTATGGCGATGCATCGGATGGGACGCGGTTGTTCAGCATGCTGAAGAAAGAAGCTGATATTCAAGAATATACGAATGCTTCTGTTCTGCACAAAGCGGGGGAAGAAGCGGGCATCGACGTAGCTTCGATGAGCGCGAATGAGACCGTGTGTGGCTGTAATGGGGTGACGAAAGGCACAATTGTCGGCGCAATTCTCGAGCATGGATTGACGACATTCAATGAAGTGAAAGCTGTCACCAAAGCAGGCGGATCGTGTGGTAAATGCCGCGGGGTAGTCGAGGCGATTCTGGCACACACGCTTGGCGATAAGTTCGATGCAGCAGCGGAAGTCACTGGCATGTGCAGTTGTACGATGTTATCCCGAGACGAGGTCGTCGAAGCGATTCGTGAGAAAGGCATGCATACGCCGAAAGAAGTCCGGATCGTGCTTGGCTTCAAACACGAGGAGGGCTGCTCGAAATGTCGTCCTGCCTTGAACTACTACCTGCGGATGCTGCGTCCAGATGAATACGAGGATGACAAAGCATCGCGATTCGTCAACGAACGGATGGACGGTAACATTCAGAAGGACGGGACGTTCTCGGTGGTTCCGCGGATGTACGGTGGTACGACAACGCCGGAAGATCTGATTCGTATCGGCGAAGTAGCGAAGAAATACAATGTGCCGCTGGTGAAAATTACAGGCGCAGCACGCGTCGGACTCTTTGGCGTGAAGAAAGAGGATGTGCCGAAAATATGGGCTGAGCTTGAAATGCGTTCGGGTTACGCTTACTCCAAGTCGCTGCGCAACGTGAAAACTTGTGTTGGGTCGCAGTTCTGCCGCTTCGGGACGCAAGATTCGCTCGCGCTCGGCATTCGCTTAGAGCAGGAGATTGAGATGGTGGATACGCCGCACAAGATGAAGATGGGGGTAACCGGTTGTCCGCGGAATTGTGCGGAAGTATTGACGAAGGATTTCGGCGTCGTCTGCGTAGAGAATGGGTTCCAGTTGTATTTTGGCGGTAATGGCGGGACAGAAGTCCGGGAATGCGACAGCTTGACGACGGTTGCGACGGAAGACGAAGTGGTGCAAATGGCGAAAGCCTATGTGCAGCTCTACCGGGAGACGGGCATTTATGGCGAGCGTACAGCTCCTTGGGTCGAACGTGTCGGCGTAGATATGGTGCGTATGGTCCTCGATAATCAGGATCAGGTGGAGAAGCTAGCTGGTAGATTTGAACTCGCACGGGACACGTACCGCGAGGCATGGAGCACGACCCTCGAAGATGAGAAGCGCCGGAACATGTATACCATTGAACAACGATAGAAGGGATGATCGCGATGAGTACAACGATGAATA
This sequence comes from Paenibacillus guangzhouensis, assembly GCF_009363075.1. NCBI lineage: Bacteria > Bacillati > Bacillota > Bacilli > Caryophanales > Paenibacillaceae > Paenibacillus > Paenibacillus guangzhouensis. The sequence continues at coordinate 6,489,096 of NZ_CP045293.1, forward strand.
TGATCAAAGTAATCAAGCTCGAAGATCTTGCGATACAGATCGGCAAAGAAGTGCATGTGAAGGAGAAGTCGATCGCCATCTTTCGCCTATCGAATGGTGATGTCCGTGCGGTGAGTAATCGTTGTCCGCATAAGAACGGTCCGCTTGCTGAAGGGATTGTCTCCGGGGAATTCGTGTTCTGTCCTCTGCATGACTGGAAAATCTCGCTTGTCACAGGTGAAGTCCAGAAGCCAGATGATGGATGCATTGAAGTATATCCGACGGAAATTCGTGACGGTTATGTCTATCTCGGGGGGCTGTAATGGATGAAGGAGCTCATTAATGTCATTAACAATGCAGGCGTAGGGAAAGTCGCTTTATTGAATCGCAGCAAAGGGAAGTACCTGACTTCCTCGATGCTCGCCGGATTGTTCGTAGGTCTGGGTATCATTCTCATCTTCACCATTGGCGGGCTGTTATCGCCGGCGCACGTGCCGAGCACCAAGATCATTATGGGGATCTCCTTCGGGATCGCCCTCAGCCTAGTCATCATGGCGGGCGGCGAATTGTTCACGGGCAATAACTTTATTCTGACCGTGAGTACGTTAGAAAAGAAGACCACGTGGCTTGAGACGATGCGCATATGGTTCTACAGTTACATTGGCAATTTTGCAGGGTCCATGCTCGTGGCGGCCATCTTCGTCGGAACGGGGCTAGCGACTGGCGGTGTAGCGGATTTCATCAACACGGTAGCTGGAGCCAAGATGAATGCGCCATTCTTCGAATTGTTCATGCGCGGCATCTTGTGTAACACGCTGGTGTGTCTTGCGATCTGGTGCTCGATGAAATTGAAGGAGGAGACGGCGAAGCTCATCATGATTTTCTGGTGCCTATTCGCCTTCATCACGTCTGGCTTCGAGCATAGCGTGGCGAATATGACGTTATTGTCGATCTCGCTCTTCATCCCGCATCCGGAGACGGTATCGTGGGTAGGACTTGCGGCGAACCTCGTTCCCGTAACGCTTGGGAACATCGTCGGCGGTATGCTCTTCGTAGGTATTGCGTATTGGTATATTGCACGGGAACGGGAAAAGTAGTAAAAGGGCTGCACAGTGTCATGCTGTGTAGCCCTTTTTTGATTGGAGGAGAGGAGACGCATTGCCCGATTTCCTTCGACCCAGTATCCTCCTCGCACCTACAATGGATTTTTGCACGAACTTGGGCTAGTTTGCGCCCTGAACAGTACTTATCCTGTATTTGTGCATGATAGAGCAGCGTTTGAAGCGCAAAAGGGACGATAAAGCAGCTCTATCTTGCAAAAAATCCACGATAGCATGAGGAAACTAGCAAACGTAGCAGTCTATCTTGCAAATATCCAACATAGGTGAGGGGGAAGGGAGCGGGGGGCCACTCTATCCCTACTTGCTCCCTTGCTCCATCTACTTGAATGCCGTGTCTAGGTTACGCTCCCTTGCTCCAAGCTATCAATATGAACGCCGTGTCTAGGTTACGCTCTTACTCTAAGCTACCTACATGGACGCTGCACGTCTAGGTTACGCTCCCATGCTCCAAGCTAGCCCCATCCCGCTTGCCCCGGTACTGTGTAGGAGACATCCCCGTGTACTTCTTGAACATCTTGTAGAAGTACCCCGGCTCGAGGTATCCGCAGCTCCGCGAAATATCGCTCGTCTTCATCGTCGTTGTCTTCAGCAGCTTCTGCGCCTTCTTGATGCGGAAGGCATTCAGGTAATCCGAGAAGCTCTCGCCCGTCTCCTTCTGGAACAGCTGTCCAAGGTAGAAGGGGTGAATGTGCAGGGTATGGCTCAGCGTCTTGAGCGATAGCTCCTCCGCGTAGTTCGTCTGGATCTGATGCAGTACCTGCTTCACGACCGCACTGAATTCATCGTCTTCGGTCGACAGGTAGTCGATGGCCGAATCCGCGATGAACTTCACGTGTGCTGTCAACTGGCCAATGGTATGTGCTCGGAACAAGGCCGTGAACAGCTGCTTATAACCGCTTGTCGCGAGTTCATGGTTCAGCTTGTTGTCCCGCACGACCTGCTTCGTGCAGAGGATGAGCTCCACGGCACGGTTATGGATGTGAGCCGGTGTAATCGCTGCGGTCGATTGCAGCTCCTGGAACAGCTGGTCGATATAGGCGTGCAACGTCGACTTGTCCTTGCCTTGCAGGAGCCGTTCATACTCGAACGCATCCATGGAAGGCAGCTCGAGCTGCTCATCGACAGCCACAATCCGATCATATGAGATGATAGCATTGTCCGTATGCGTCAAGAAATACTCTTGCAGCCGTTTGGCATGCGCATAGCTCTGGGACATGTCCAGATAGCTCAGCTCCATGCTGCCAAGCGTGATGAATACATGCATGCCAAGCCGCTGCTTCAGTTCCCGGCGAATCTGCTCGAGCAGGGGCATTGTCGCTTCAAGCCCTGCCTCGGCACTCGCGCCGGTGATGAGAATCACGGTATCGCCGTCAATATCACAGTAGCAATAACTGCCTTCCAGCGTGCGCACGAGCGATTGGCTGATCCGATAAGCTTCGCTATTCTGCTGCTGCTCCCATAAGGAGGCGTCGCTGCCGCTGCGAAGGACGATCGGGGCATCCTGCACCGTCTTCACGGTTGCCGCCGCATAGAAGGGGCGGTCCATCGGGATTTCTAGAAATTCGAGCCTGTTCCGCAGCTCCGCCGGATCGATGTTCCCGGCAGCCCACCGCGCCATCACATTGTCACGGAGAATATCGAGTTGATTCTGGACAATGTAGGCTTGCCGGTCTGCTTGTTCCAGCTTCTGAACCGTGCTCATGACCGTCTCCGTTAATTCCTTCATATTCACCGGCTTCAGCAGATAGTTCTCAATCCCGAGCCGCATGCCTTCCTTCACGTAGCTGAATTCGTTGTACCCGCTTAGCACGATGAACTTCATATGCGGATAGAGCGGCTTCAACCGTTCGATCAAGGCCAAGCCGTTCATATCGCGCATCATAATGTCCGTGATGAGAATATCCACCTGAGAGCCGATCTGCTGCAGGATCTCAAAAGCTTCCGTACCGTCGTAAGCTTTGCCTGCAAGCGTGATGCCGAACTCTTCCCAGTCGATCACCGTTGTTAGACCTTGCAGAATGAAAGGCTCATCATCCACGATAAATACGTTACGCATATAGTTCTCCTCCTTGGCTTGCTGGTATTTTCATCGTAATCAGAGTGCCTTGGCCCGGAACCGACTCCACCCGTATGCCATAAGTAGGACCGAAGCAGATTTTAATCCGTTCATGCGTATTCATCAGACCGATCGATTGGCTGGCTGCTTCCTCGGTCACCTCGGTATTCAGCTTCTGCCTAATGGACTCGAGCTTCTCGGGCGCGATGCCACTGCCGTTATCCTTGATCGTGATCATGAGCACGTCATCTTCCATGGCGGCTTGAATCCAGATGCGATTATCGGTACGTGACATGACCAGCCCATGTACGATGTAATTCTCAATGATCGGTTGAATGGACAGCTTCAGCACTCGCAGGCTCATCAGCTCCGGTTCAATATCGATCTCATACGAGAAATTTTGCATATAGCGAATGCGGAACAGGTCCAGATACAGGCTGCAATATTCGATCTCATTTTCGAGCGGGACGATTGTATCGCGCCGTACAGAGTACCGGAATAACGTCGACAGAATGTAGATCATCTCGCCGACATCCTCCGCTTGATAGGAGAGGGCTCGCATGCGAATCGCTTCGAGCGTGTTGTACAGAAAATGCGGTTTGATCTGCGCTTGGAACGCCACCAGCTCCGCTTGCTTCTGCCTGATCTCCGAGACATAGACACGGTCGATATATCGCGTCAAATCTTCGGTCATATGGTTGAAGCGATCCGCGATCTGGAAGAGCTCATCTTCCTTCTCCATCGTAATCCGTACGGATAAATCTCCGCTGCGCAGCTTCTCCATCGCCCGTACTATCGTTCTCGTCCGCCTGGAGAAATTCACGATCGTAAAATACGTCAGGCCCATCGCGGCAACGATGACGAGGCTCGTGACGAGCATTAACGTATTCCTTAGGCCAACCATACTATCCGACATCTCGCGCTTCGGAATGACGCCGACGATCCAATATCCGAAACGATTCGTCGTCTGCACATTCACATAGGAAGGTTCCTCGAATTGTTGGGTGGAGGAGGACGAGTTGAGCTGTGACATATATGGATATTTGGCGCCGTAATATCGATTCGAAGAATCGAAGACGACGTTGCCGTTCGGTGTTAGGACGAGCACATAGCCCTTCATTTCGCTCCAATTATTCTGGAACGCGCGATAGATCCCGTCGGAATTATAGTCGATGATAAGATTGCCGTCCGTCTCTAGCGTCGTCAGATTCGTAATGTTGCTGACGGTCGTGATGCTCTTGGGCGTAATGACATATTGGTTTAGGACGTTCTGGAGGTCATGGTTCACCGGATAGTAGGTCTGCGTGTCTTTCGTAAGGAGCAGAATAAAATTTTTCTTGGAGCTGTAGAGTCCGATTGTCCGAATGTCTGAGAACGTATTCAACTGTATGCGCAGGAAATTGAACACATCTCGCCTTCGAATGCCGGTATCGCTGAATTGCGACAGTCGTTCATCCAAATAATCCGAGAAGCTATTTCTCAGAAATGACAGCGCGTCATCCAGCAGGGTAGAAGAGCCATCTTGATAAATCTGCTGAATAATCTGCTGGGAAGCCGCATGGCGCGCATCTAGATAGCTGCCGATGCTCGACAGCACATGGTTGTTCGCATCCAGCTCTTTTTTGATCTGATTGTTGCTGTAATACGTAAAGACGAAGACGGATAGCGTCGCCAGCGACACGATCGTGATCAGGGAGTAGATCATCAAGATTTTATTGAACAATTTTTGTTTGAAGTGTTTCTGGTAGAAGTCAATCATCGGACGCATAGGTGTCTACTCCTTTGTATGTATACGCTTACACGAGTGAGAATTCCTACCTTTTTAATTAAGGGGAATCCCAACATTTATTGTACTGTCTTGGCAAATAGAAAGGAATACGTTCTTTGTTTTATCCACTTCGACTTTTGATTTGTCCACTTTAGAGAACGCTTACATTGCTGTAGAGTTAGGCATATAAACAAATGACGAGCTGAGGGGGGACAACATGAAAGGTTTAATGCGCTGGCTGAAGCTGGTTGGCCGTAATAAAGCTCTGCTCCTGATGGTACTGCCGGGATTCGTATGGTTTCTGCTCTTCTGTTACTTGCCGATGCCGGGAGCATTAATTGCATTCAAGGATTATCAGTTCAGCCGAGACGGATTCTTAGCGAGCATGATCGAGAGTGATTGGGTCGGGTTCAAAAACTTCGAGTACCTGTTCAAGACGGAGGACGCTTATCTGATCGTGCGGAACACACTGCTCTACAACACTGCCTTTATCATTCTCGGGACATTTTTCGCCGTGCTTGTCGCGATTGTCATTAGTGAGATTGCGAACAAGAAGCTGGCCAAAATTTATCAAACCGGCATGTTCCTGCCGCATTTTCTATCGTGGGTTATCGTGAGTTACTTCGTATTCAGCTTCCTAAGCGTGGATAAAGGGGTACTGAACCAGTTCTTGACCTGGATCGGCCTAGATCCGGAATTCTGGTATTCGGAGACGAAGTTCTGGCCGTACATTCTCATTATCGTAAACCTGTGGAAGGGTGTCGGATACGGCAGCGTCATCTATTTGGCGGCGATTGTCGGTATCGACAAGTCGTATTTCGAAGCGGCGATGATCGACGGGGCCAGCAAATGGCAGCAAATTCGCAACATTACGATTCCGATGATTACACCGATTATCGTTATCATGTTCATCCTCGCTGTAGGGGGTATTTTCCGGGCGGACTTCGGACTGTTCTATCAAGTGCCGCGCGATACCGGCGCACTCTATCCGGTTACGAATGTCATTGACACGTTCGTCTATCGCGGACTGAAGGTCACGGGCAATATTGGCATGAGTACCGCAGCGGGACTCTATCAAGCGGTGGTCGGCTTCATTCTTGTCTTAACCACGAACTTTATCGTACGCAAAATTAACAAAGAACAAGCGTTATTCTAACGTCCACGGACATCCCGTGTTCCGTGACCGACATCTTTAGCGAGAGGGGGAACTCTACTTTGGAACATCGAACCGCCGTTGATCCACACCCGCAAGCAAATAAGCACGCAGCGAAGAAGCTTCGGAACATTCACCATTTGTCACCGTTCTGGAATGCTATAGCACATCTTGGGATCGGATTATTTTCACTCGCTTGCGTCTATCCGTTTTTGTTCGTAGTCGTGCTATCCTTCACGGATGAGACGGCGTTAGCAAAGAATGGGTATTCCATTATTCCGGAGAAGTGGTCCGTCGATGCTTACACTTACCTGTTCAAAACAGGCGATCAGCTGCTTCGATCCTACGGGGTCACGCTGTTCATCACCGTCGTAGGAACGCTGCTCACTCTGATCATCGTGTCCTTATATGCGTATGCGATTTCCCGCAGTTACTTTCATTTTCGAGGTTTTTTCTCCTTCGTTGCCTTCTTCACGATGCTGTTCGGGGGCGGGTTAGTCCCATCTTATATCGTCGTGACGCAGGTGCTGCATTTGAAGGATACGATGTGGGCGTTAATTCTCCCGATGTGCGTCAGTGCATTCTCGATCTTGATTATGCGAACCTTCTTCAAGACGATGGTGCCTGATGCCATTATCGAATCGGGCAAAATTGACGGTGCAGGCGAATTCCGCGTCTTCCTGTACCTGGTGTTACCGATTTCTCTGCCGGGCCTAGCAACGATTGGATTGTTCGCAGCCCTTGGATATTGGAACGACTGGTTCAACGCGCTGCTCTATATTGACGATGCAAGATTGCTGCCGTTGCAATCCTTACTGATGAAGGTAGAGACGAATATCCAATTTATTCTCCAAAATGCGGGATTGGCAGGTGCAGGGGACCGAACCGATATGGTTCGAACGTTGCCGGCCGAGACGACACGGATGGCGATGGTTGTGCTGGCTACCGTGCCGATCATATTCGCATATCCTTTCTTCCAGCGTTATTTCGTGCAAGGTTTGACGATTGGCGCGGTGAAGGAATAGCGCCGAAGGGATATACGTTGAACGAATATCATTATAGCGGCTAAGGAACGAAGAGGAAGCTTGAGCTTGGAGGAGTGATAACGTTCGCCTTTGTTGTCGGATTTCCTCTATAACTTAATCATTCAAGAAATCCGACAACAACAGCGACCGGAAGGCCAAGCTTTCTCGTAGTGACTGCTAGCAGGTACCAAGCCATCTGTTCGTTCAATCTATATACAGGTATAACTCAAAATAAAAGGGAGGAAGACAGAGATGAGAAAAAGTGTACTACTCGTATTGACCTTCATCATGCTTGCTTCAGTTGCGCTTGCAGGCTGCGGCAGCAGCAAGGATGCCAAACCCAGCGAGGGAACGAAAGACACAGGAACGACCGATACGCAGCAAACGACGCAAGAGAAGAAAGCTGATCCAGTGACGCTGTTATGGTATACCATTGGCGGTCCGCAGAAAGACCAAGATAAAGTACTTACTGAGGTTAATAAATATTTGCAAGAGAAAATCAACGTGAAGCTGGATATGAAAGTTATCGATTGGGGCGACTATTCGCAGAAAATGCAAGTTATCGCCGCTTCGGGTGAGCCGTTCGATATCGCGTTCACGAGTTCATGGGCCTTCAACTATGTGGAGGGGGCACGAAAAGGCTATTTCCTAGAGTTGGATGACTTGATCAACCAACATGGCCAAGGCATCAAGGAAGTGCTGAACCCGGCGTTCCTCGAAGGTTCTAAGGTCAACGGCCATAACTATGCGATTCCAACGAATAAAGAGCTTCCGGCACAAGCCGTGTGGCGGTTCAACAAGAACCTGGTCGACAAATACAAATTAGACATTACAAAAGCAACAACACTGGAGAGCCTCGCACCGATGCTGAAGGCTGTCAAGGAAGGCGAACCGGATGTGTATCCGATTCCTTCGAACATTGGGATGTACCTTCCGTTTGATTTTGCATTAGAAGGCATTCCGGTTGGAGTGTCTATGAACACAACGGATTTCAAGATGGTGAATATTTGGGAGTCAGCAGAAGCGAAGCAAGTGTTCAAAACGATGCGCGAGTACTACCAAGCGGGATACTTGCCGCCGGATGTAGCGACGAAGCAAGGTAATGATTTCGAGAAGACGGGCAAATGGCTCGTGGATAAGCAGCACACCGTACCATTCGCCGACATTCAATGGTCAGACAGCATGAAGTATCCAATCGTCTCGACCCCAATGCATGAGCCGCTCGTATTCAACTGGTCTGTAACGGGCTCGATGCAGGCGATTTCATCCAAAACCAAATATCCGCAGCAAGCGATGGAGTTCTTGAATTTGCTGAATACGGATAAATATCTGCGCAACTTGATTAATAACGGGATTGAAGGCGTGCACTACAAACGTCTGACGGAAGATACGTACGAGCCGATACCGGATTCCGGCTACAGCATGCCGTCCTTCACGCTTGGCAACATGTTCTTGCTTGATAAACTCAAAGCTGATCCAGCGGATAAGTGGGAGCAATATAAGAAATTCAATGATTCTGCGAAAAATGCACCGCTGCTTGGGTTCCAATTCGACCCAACGAATGTCATGACAGAAATCGCGAACGTGAAGAATGCGGTCGATGAATTCGGTCCTTCCTTCAACACAGGTTCGGTAGATCCAGAGAAAATGCTGCCAAAAGCGATTGAGAAGCTGAAGGCGCAAGGCATCGATAAGATTATTGCAGAAGCACAGAGGCAGCTTGACGCTTGGCGCGCAAGCAAATAAGACGATGATCGGCAGACCTTCTGCTGCGAGAGGAATCCTTCTCTTCGCGGTAGGAGGTCTTTTGTCATCGGGTGGGGGTATTCCATCATTTCTGGGTAGGATTGGGAAAAACATGTCCATTTATATGATATTCGTCATACTTGTCACCTGACGTTCATGACTACTCGGCGGATAGGGGATTTTTCTATACTGAAGGTAGAATAGACCCGTTGCGTGGATTGGCTATACCATGCATGAGCCCAAGGAGGACATGACACGATGACACAAGCGAGCGTCGCTCATTTGAAGAAAGAAATGGTTCCCTATGAGAAGAGCAGCTTAAAGACGAGTATTCGTCAGATGTTGAATACAATTGTACCTTTAATTTTGTTATGGATTGCGGCCTACGCTAGTCTGTCCGTATCGTACTGGCTTACGCTGCCAATCGCGATCGTCGCATCGGGGTTTGTGATTCGCACGTTTATTATTTTTCATGACTGCTGTCATCAATCCTTCTTCAAGAGCCGCCGGGCCAATGATATTCTCGGTACGATCACCGGTGTGTTGACACTTGTTCCGTATCAGCAATGGAAGAACAGCCATTCGATTCACCATGCAACGAGCAGCAACCTCGACAAACGGGGCGTTGGCGATATGTGGGTGATGACGGTGGATGAATATATCGCAGCACCAACGCTGCAGCGTCTGGCTTACCGATTCTATCGCAATCCGTTCGTTATGCTGGTTCTTGGACCGATTTTTATCTTTGTTATTAGCTACCGGTTCAATCGCAAAGGCGCGAAGCGGAAAGAACGCCTGAACACCTATCTGATGAATGTACTCATCGTAGCGCTCTACGCACTGCTATGCTGGGCCATTGGTTGGCAGGCATTCCTCTTGGTTCAGGTTCCGATTATTTTCGTATCGGGTATGCTCGGCATTTGGTTATTCTACGTGCAGCATCAGTTCGAGGATTCGTACTTCGAGCATGAGGATGAGTGGAGTTATGTGCTTGCTGCCGTGGAAGGAAGCTCATATTATAAGCTGCCGAAGGTATTGCAGTGGATCACTGGCAACATCGGGTTCCACCACGTTCATCACCTTAGCCCGAAGGTGCCGAACTACCTGCTGGAGCAAGCGCATGACGAGACACCGCCATTGCAGCATGCGACGACGATCACGCTCCGCACAAGCTTGGAATCGCTGCGGTTCCGTCTATGGGACGAAGAGCGCAAGACCTTCGTGAGCTTCAAGCAAATCAGGCATTTGCTGAAGAAGCCGGCCCATACGGTCTCTGTGCAACCTGTGAAAAATCGCCGGCCAAGCGTGCAAAGCAAGTAACTGCTGTATGCTCGGATATGATAAGATACTAGTAACGTATCGCATCAAGGATAGGGAGGGGCAGCCTTGCAGAAATGGTATCAAATTTTCCACCGCAGTACGGGGCTTAGTCCGTATGTGTGGGTTGTCTTCTACATTCTCCCGTTCTACTTCATATTCCGCTCGTCGTCTCCTTACGAGGTGGCGATGGGGATCATTATGATATTGGCCTTTTTCGGCTGCTATGTGCTGTCCTTTGTCTCCAAAGGATGGCTTGTCTATTTCTGGACATCGATTCAAATTCTGATCTCGATCACGATGACCATATTGTTCGGTTATGTTTATTTCGGTCTGTTCCTGGCGTTCTTCATTGGGAATATTCATCATCGGGTCGGATTTATTACCTTGTATACGATTCATTTGATTACGACACTCGTTACGATCAACATCGGGTTCGTGACGAAAAATCCGATTATGATTACGCAGATTCCATTCGTTCTGGTCAGCTTGATCGCCGTTATTCTGCTGCCTGTGACGACGTATTTCCGGAACAAGCGCGAGAAGCTGGAAGTGCAGCTCGAGGACGCGAACAAACGGATCTCTGAGCTGGTGAAGCTGGAGGAGCGGCAGCGGATTGCTCGGGATTTGCACGATACGCTTGGACAGAAACTATCGTTAATCGGATTAAAAAGCGACCTCGCGGGAAAGCTCATCACGAAGGACCCGGCAAGCGCGCTCGCTGAGATTCAAGACGTGCGTCAGACGGCAAGACATGCGCTGAAGGAAGTGCGGGAAATGGTCACGCAAATGCGAGGAACGAGTCTGGAAGACGAGATGTTCCGCGTGAAGCAGATTCTGAAGGCGGCCTTCATCGAATGCCATGTCGAGGGCGACCTCAAGCTTACCAACACTTCGCTGCTCGTCGAGAACGTCATTAGCATGTGCCTGAAGGAAGCCGTGACGAATGTGGTCAAACATAGCAGCGCGTCGCTCTGCGATATTCGTATCATGCCTTCGCGGACAGAACTCACGATACAAGTTATGGACAATGGTGTGGGGTTAACGAATGAAGCGATGTGCAGACGGGGGAACGGATTGCGCGGGATGAAGGAACGGCTTGAATTCGTGAACGGAAGCATGGAGATTCGTTCCGAATCCGGGACGACCCTAACCATTCGTGTACCGAATATCGTGAATCAACCGGAAAAGGAGGTGGTCGTATGATTCGAATCGTGATCGCAGAGGATCAGCGGATGCTGCTTGGCGCACTGGCATCATTGCTTGACTTGGAAGAGGATATGGAAGTGGTGGGCCGGGCGAGCAATGGCGAAGATGCCGTAAAGCTCGTTCACCAGCATCGTCCGGATATCGTCGTGATGGATATTGAGATGCCTGGCAAGAATGGACTCGTAGCGGCCGAAGAGCTGAAGGGCAGCGGTTGCAAAGTTATGATCTTGACCACCTTCGCGAGATCAGGATATTTCGAACGGGCGATTAAGGCGGGAGCGCACGGTTATTTGCTGAAGGACAGCCCGAGCGAAGAATTGGCGGATTCCATTCGCAGCATTATGGCAGGACGCCGGATTTATGCTTCTGAGCTCGTCGATGATGCGTATGGTGAAGAGAACCCGCTGACACAGCGGGAGAAGGAAGTGCTCGGTCTGATCGCGGACGGCAAGAATACCAAGGAAATCGCGAACCAGTTGTACATTACGCAAGGAACGGTACGCAATTATATCTCCGTCATTCTCGACAAGCTGCAGGTGACGAATCGGATCGAGGCGATCACGCGGTTCAAAGAGAAGGGCTGGTTTAAGTAAGAAGAGCAGGCAAATGCCTGCTTTTTTTGTTTGTTAAGACAATGTTCTCGGGAGGCCACGCCAAGTACTAGATGGAACTTCGAAGCCAAAGCACCACTTTGTGGGGGCTACCGCCAATTGAGAACTTGACAGACGAACGAGTACTGTGCAAGGGCAATCGGGCTAGGCTATAATACTGCTCAGTACCTGAATAAGTTGAGGGGAGCATTTGGCTTATGTTCAAATCCACGTACTTGCGTATTTTTGTGTGGAGCGGCATCTTTATCATCCTTGTGATCATTCCGTTTTCATTTTTTCTGATCCAGCGATTCGAAGGCTTTGCCACCTCTCAGATTAGTTCGATCAACCGTGATCGCATTGAAGAAACATTGGATCGTACCGAATTCATCCTGGCTAAGCTGAAATGGTACAGCTTGAGTATGTACGAGGACCAGACTATTCAGAACTGGATGTATTCAGAGCAGGATGAACCTTTGCAGGATGCGGCAGCACTTCAGACGCTGTCCAAATATTTATCCAAGGAATCTTTTTTGAAGGCGCTTACTTATTTAATATGCGCAGGGAGAAAGTGATTGATTTCCATGTGGGCCTTCTACCCTTTGAAGAGTTTACGGATAAGACCATGTTGGAACGGGTGAAGCAGCAGGATCCATCCTTATTGCGGTATACCCACCATGAAGCGGGAAATAAATCGTATCTGACCTTGCTGCTTCCTTCTTCTTATGTCAAGAAAGAGCAATATGGCTATTTAGTTGTCTTATTAAATAAGCATGCACTACAGCAGTACCTCATCTCAGGAAGCGGTACGGATAATCAAGTGACACTGATGGATCGGTCTGGGCAGGTCATTTTAGGGGAAATGAATGAAGAAATGATGCAGCGCATCATGCAATCGAGGACATCGGCTAGTCAAGGCTCCTTCGAGTTGAAGGTCGACGGGGAACAGGCTTACGTCAATTATGCCGATTTAGATTCCCAGGATTGGACTATTTATTCGCTGTCAGGCATGGATCAATTCCGTAAGCAGGCGACGGCTTTCCAACAAGCGATTATGCTGTCATCTATTCTGCTGCTGATCCTGCTGCTGCTGGCTGCGTTCTGGAACTCGCATAGCTCCTTTAAGCCGTTCCGGAGACTGGCCAATCAAATTCACGGCAAGCTGCGTATCCGCGCCACAAGCGATTATGATGCGATTCAGCAGAGCGTCATGATGCTGCGCGATCACTACACGCTGATTAAGACGGAATATTTGCGGCAATGGGTTCTGCAGGGCAGACTGGGCGACGAGGCAAGAAAGGCACTAGCTCGTGAATCCAAGATCCTCGATCATTCATGGATCAGGCTGGCCGTTGTCAAAATCGATGCTTACTATGAGATTTCGGAACGATACGATTTTGCTTCCCGGCGACTGCTGAAATACGCCATTGGCAACATTGCGGAGGAGATGCTTGGCAGTAAGGAGCGTTCTATTGAGGTTGTGGATTTTGGAAGCGACCATCTGCTGATTCTTATTGGTGTGGCCGATCAGGGGGATGACGTGACAGAGGAACTGCAGGAGATGCGCCGACTGGTCGAGCAATATATTCAACTTACCATCATCGTCGCCTGCAGTGGTTCAAGACATGCGCGCGATGACTTGCGTTCGATTTACGATGACTTATGCGAATGGACGTTGTTCAAATTCGTGAGCGGTGACGACAAGATATTCACCGAACAGGAATATGAGCGATACGCAGATTTGCAGATGCAACCGGATGATACCCAGCTGGATCTCCTCATTCAATCCATACGCAGCGGGAAGGAAGAGCAGTCCCTTAGCTTGCTTGAGCAGGTGTTTGCCCGGCTGCAGACGATGAAATACGCCGAATGTCAATTTCAACTTCGATTGTTGTTCTTCTCCTTCATCAAAGCGTTTAGCAAACGGACCACCCTGAACAGTATTGAAGGCATTGAACAAACGCTCAAGAAATTCACGAAGCTCGAAGACATACACAGGTGGATGAAAGAAGAGATTGTACGCATGATCTCCTTGCTCGGGGACCAGAAAAGGTTGAATCGCAAAGGGAAGAACGTCGAGGAAGTGATTGAATATATCCAGATTCATATTCATGACCCACGGTTGTCTGTGGAGGATATCGCCGATCACATTGCCTTGTCTGCCAAGTATGTGCGTCAGTTGTTCCTTGACCAGTATGGCATGTCATTATCCAATTACATTCTGAATATGCGGATTGAGAAGGTGAAGGAACTGCTTCAGCATTCGGACATGAGTGTTGCTGAGATTTCGCAGCAAGCTGGCTTCTTAACGAAGAGTCACTTCTTTACGGCCTTCAAAAAAGCAACAGGCATGACGCCAGCGCAATATCGCTATCAGCAGCCCGATGCTGACGAAGCAAGCGGTTGAAGCGAAGATAGGGATCGGGTACGAATTCAGAACCTGACTGGTTGAATAATAACCTGTGCAGCAGCCACACAAGAACCGAAGTCGAACATTGAGAACTATCCAAGGCGGTTTCGCGGCTGTTACGATAACTTCGTCAGATTACATGGATAGGAAGGAGGGCAGTCCTTGAGGAGCATGAAAGGTGGAAGCGGCTTTATCTACGAAATCGTGAAGAATCGGTATTTGTATTTGCTGGCACTGCCAGGCATCCTATTCCTGCTCATATTTGCCTATACCCCGATGGTGGGGCATTTGTTGGCATTTCAGAACTATCGGCTTGCTGACGGGTTGTTCGGCAGCGAATGGGTAGGATTTCGAAATTTCGAGTTCTTCTTCGGTAGCAAGGATTGGCTGCGTGTGACGTGGAACACCGTGTTCTTGAACGGGCTGTTTCTGGTATTCGGTCTAGGAACGGCAATCGCGCTCGCTGTGCTGCTCAATGAAGTCACGGGGAAGTGGTTCAAGAAAACGGCGCAGTCGTTTGTATTCTTGCCGTATTTCATTTCTTGGCTGGTCGTCAGCATGATGGTGCAGACGATGTTCAGCTCAACGGAAGGCATGATGAATCAGGCGCTAACTACTCTTGGATTCGAAGGAATGGATTGGTATCTGATGCCGGGCGTATGGCCCTATATTCTGACGTTCGTATACGTATGGAAAATTGCGGGCTACAACTCGATTATCTTTCTTGCCTCGATCACGGGCATTTCTTCGGAGTATTATGAGTGTGCCAGAATGGAAGGAGCCAGTCGCTTTCAGCAGATCATCTACATTACGCTCCCGCTGTTGCGTCCAATTATCATCATCATGACGCTCCTTGGCATCGGCCGGATCTTCTATGGCGACTTCGGCATGATTTACGCGATTATCGGGGATGTAGGGGTTTTGTTCCCGACGACGGATGTCATCGATACGTATGCGTATCGCGCGCTTCGGCAGATGGGCAACTTCAGCATGTCCTCCGCCATCATTCTCTATCAGTCCTTTATGGGGCTCATCGCTGTTATTTTCTTCAATTGGCTTGCACGCAAGGTAGATTCAGATTCGAGATTGTTCTAAGGTGTGATGGGCATGAGAGAACGGATTTTTGTTGGTTTTGTATACGTGTTTTTGACCTTATTTGCACTGATTTGCTTCATCCCGTTTTGGATTGTAATGATTAACTCCTTTGCCAATGAAGCGCTGATTCAATCCTCTGGGTATCAGTTGTTTCCGACTTCCTTCAGCTTGGATGCGTATGCCATGCTCTTGTCAGGAAATCAAGTGTTCCGAAGTTATGGCGTCACATTGTTCGTCACAACAACAGGCACGGTGCTTGGCGTACTTCTTACGGCTTCTTTTGCCTATGTTCTCAGTCATCCGAAAGTGAAGTATCGGCATGTGCTTTCCTTTTTAACCTTCTTTACGATGCTGTTCGGTGCAGGCCTTGTTGGATTCTATATCCTCATTGCGAACTGGCTCGGACTCAAGGACTCCATATGGGCGCTTATCCTCCCATACCTGTTGAATCCTTTCTACGCGTTCATCCTTGTATCCTATTATCGCTCCTTGCCCTATGAATTGAACGAAGCAGCGACCGTGGACGGAGCGAATGATATTCATATCTTCTTCCGTGTCATCTGGCCGATCTCGCTGCCGGTGATTGCTACAGTTGCACTGTTTTATGCGCTGCAATATTGGAATGACTGGTACTTATCGCTGCTGTTTATCGATAATTACAAGCTGCATCCGCTGCAAATGATGATTAGGCAGCTCATGTCCAACTTAAATGCCATGTCCTACGTGGGAGGCAGTCAGACCGACTATAATATTATCGTTCCGACATACGGCATGCAGCTTGCCATTGTGTGCGTTACGATTGGGCCGATTGTATTCGTGTACCCGTTCGTACAGAAATATTTTATTAAAGGTATGACACTGGGATCGGTTAAGGGTTAATCCAGAACCATAAATGAGGAGGAGCAAAAGAATGAGAGTAAAACGTTGGTGGAATCTAACGCTCGTGCTGTTATTATCCTTAACCCTGATCGTGGGGTGCTCCAAAGGAACGAGTGAACCATCCGGCACAGATAGCGCCAAAGGAAATGAAAATGAAGCAGTAAGCACCAAGTTGGAACCGGTTACACTGAAAATTATGATTCCGGGGGATCGTCCGCCAGACATGGATCAAGTGATCGCAGAAGCGGAGCGGCGGATGAAGGACACGATTAATGTCAAGTTGGACATCGTGTTCGTGCCATGGGCTGACTTGAGTCAGAAGACGCAAGTGACGCTTGCATCTGGGGAGAATATCGATCTGATCTTCGATGCGCCATGGCTTCACATCAATCAGATGATCGCAGACGGCTTCTACGAGCCATTGGACGACTTGCTTGCCAAGTACGGCAAAAATGTGCTGGAGAAGCGCCCACAGCAAATGTGGGATGCGAACAAGTATAACGGTAAAATTATGGCGGTACCGCTCGGGCTTACCTATGGGAGTGGGAACTCTTATGTTGTGCGCAAAGATCTTCGCGAAAAATTAGGTGTACCACCGATCAAGAACAACAAGGAACTAATTGATTTCGCCTACAAGGTGAAAGAACAGGTGCCAGGCATTGCTCCGTTCATGGCAGCGGGGACTTCGGGGCAGCAGACGTATTCCATTGTGGGTCAGCGCAGCCAATTCGACTATGATACCCATGTGCGATTTACGCATGTGCTTGGAAGCAGTCTGATGTTGTACTACAAAAATAACGATGGCAAGGTATACAATCTGCTCGAGGATAGAGAGCCCGTGATGTCGTGGTTGAAGGATGCTAGACAGATGTATAAGGATGGACTCGTCTACAAGGATATCCTAACGGCAAAGGATTTCATCCAGCCGTTCTTAAGCGGCAAAGTGGCCATCGTGACCAAGGGATCGTTCGGTACGGGGCTTTCCTTCGATGAACAGTTCAAGAGCAATGTGCCAGGCGGTGATCTGGAGACCGTAACGTTCTTTGACGGAACGAAAGGGGCGAACATCTCCAACTTCAAGCAGTGGAATTTCCTTGCAGTTCCGAAGGTTAGCAAAAATAAGGAACGGGCCGTGATGTTCATGGACTGGGCCAATGAGAAAGAGAACTACGATCTGCTATCCTACGGCATCCAAGGGAAGCACTGGGAGCCGGTTGGCGATACAGAATATAAATTGCTGGATACGAAGGGATATTGGGGATTTGGCTATGTATGGGTATGGAATCCAATTGATGAGCGCTCGGATGCCAATCGCGACAAGAAATTTGATGAATTTGATGCGGTGCTGCGCGAGGCGGATAATTTCACGAAGGATATTCTGACCGGGTTTGAATTTGATTCGTCTGCCATACAGAATGATCTTAGCCAATACAATACGGTCGAGGCGAAGTATTATCCTGCCATGTTCAATGGCGTCCTGGATCCGGAGGAGACGCTTAAGAAGTTCGAGGCGGAGGCTGGGCCTTCCCTGAAGCGAATCCAAGAGGAATTGCAAAAGCAAATCGATGCTTTTTTGGCGAAGAAGTAGTCAATTTTATGATTCTAAAAAACCTGGAGCATAGCTTCAGGTTTTTTTATGTTACTTAACATTCATGAAGTAGAACAGACTCGAAGTAGGATAAAAGAAGGGCACGGGTATGGGAAGGCGCCTTCCATTATGAAGATTTATTGAAATTGCCATTTATTGTTCGCTATCCGAATCACGTTGGGGCAGGCATGACTAGCAACGCGATGCAATCGCTCGTGGATCTGGCTCCGACGTTCTTGAAGTTCGCGGGGGTACCGATTCCTGGGGCGATGACAGGCAAGGATCAGTCAGAAGTATGGCTCGGTCAGCAGAAGCAGGCGCGGAATCACATCATCTGTGAGTTCCATCATGAACCAACAACCGTAAATCTGCGAACCTATGTGAATGATCGTTATAAAATAACGGTCTATTGCAATCAAGAATATGGTGAGATGTTCGATCTCTTCGAAGACCCGAATGAAATTCGCAACCTCTGGGATAGCCCGGAGCACCGGGACGTGAAGTCGCGGCTGCTCTTGGCGTTCATGTGGTCCGAGCTGGATAAGGATCCAATGTGGATGCCGCGAATCGCAGGGGCATAAGACGTTAGAAGAGAAAGCGGTGCATTCCTGAGGGATTGAACCGCTTTTTGTATATATCTTAAGTTTATAATTCCATATTTTTACTTTATTTGATGTGGGAACCAATATTGGGATAGCTTCTATTTTTTCAAGAAATTCATACGTGTTGTTGAAGAAAATAACCGATGGATTGATTATAATAGAAACACATTATATCGAACGTGATAGAAAGAGGTCGAAATTGCATGATACTTGTAAGCTCTTGTCTCGCAGGTGTAGCGTGCCGCTACAATGGCACCCATCGTCTGGTGGACAAGATACACAATCTTGTCGAGCAGGGGCAAGCCACGATGGTCTGCCCAGAATTGCTGGGAGGGTTCCAGACACCGCGTGAGCCTGCAGAAATCGTTAACGGTACGGGAGAAGATGTCCTGCTAGGGAAGGCCAGAATTCTCGATCGGTCAGGAAACGATGTAACGGATCTTTATCTCCTCGGGGCCCAGCGTACGCTCGATATGGCGAGGGATTTGCAAGCGACGATTGTTGTACTCAAGGAATACAGCCCATCCTGTGGTGGAAAAATGGTCTACGATGGCCATTTCTCGAACACACGGGTGGTAGGTGAAGGAGTAACGACCGCACTGCTCAGACGCGAAGGATTCCAAGTGATATCAGAAGAAGAGTTCGCAGCGACGTGTGAGTAGAAACGTAATGATAATGGAGGAGTGAATGAAATGTCAGAGCTTGGAACGAAGGACAACCCTTGGCAGCTGAAGACACCTCCGCAGACGTCGGAGTATCAGATGTACAAGGATGAGAAGGACGGCAAAGAGATTATTGTATGTACCGTGGGGAAAACCGTATTGCACTATGATGCGCGGTGCATAGCTGATTTGCATGAGATGCTGAAGGCCCATGGCGACTGGATGGAACTCGGAAGCGCCGATGAGCAGAAACCTGCCAAGGAAGGTACGGTAGAGGCTTGGGGGCGTTCCCCTGAGAATCCGATTGGGGGCTGGTATGGACTCAAGAAAGGGTTTCGGGGGCGCTTCGGCATGTACGTACCGCCATTAATGGAAGCCTTAGGACTTGCTGAAGTGGAGCATAATCCAAGAAATAACCGGATGCGGGCGCGATAATACAAACATGATGCGACAGAGAACACGATGACCCATTCGTCGTGTTTTTTGATTCTCTAAGCAAGTTTTCACTTGAATGTAGGGACGATTATGCCCTTTTTGGAGTGTGATAAAAATCATTGACAAAAACGAATAAAAACTATGTCGAAAAATGTAGAAAAATGGTATGATGCTGAAATGCATCACGATGTGCAGCAGTACGGAGGGAAATACGCCTCCATTTTTTAATAGATTGGGAGAATACATAGGGGGAATCGATTGTATGCGTTCAAAGTCAATGAAGCACAGAGCGTCTGGGCAGAAAGGGGTGGCGGGTTACACGAGAATGAAGCGTGGACTGAGTCTGTTTCTAGTGCTGGGACTGATATTTCCGCTCGTAAGTATGCTAGTAATGCCCGAGACTGCGCAGGCTGCGACTTCTGTGGTTGTTAAAGAGCAGAATGAGGCAGCGACCGGCGTGTTAACCAGTGTTGCATTCGGGAATGGGAGATTTGTTGCCGTCGGGAGAAACCGAAGTATCTCGACCTCAGACGATGGAGTAAAATGGACAGTCGTTCCGAGGGATGTTAGCGCTCCGACATTCAAGACCGTCGTGTTCGCGAACGGTAAATTTGCAGGGATTGATGGCACGACGACCAAGGTGTACATCTCGACGGATGGAAGCGATTGGAGTGCGCAGGAGGTTGGGATTGTTCCTGCTAAGATTAAAGTCGCGAACGATCGTTTCTTTATATGGCAATCTTCATACGTACCAGGATCGAATCCGCCTGTCTATGACGTGAAATTGTACGCGTCCCAGAACGGCGTCGCTTGGTCCGACACGAAAATAAAGCATACAGGATCATCGCCGATCCCTGGAATGCAGGATATTACAGATATTACGTATAACGGATCGAAATACATCGTATCTGCGTTGACGGCAACGTTCTATTCCTCATCGGATCTACAGAACTGGTCGACGAATACATTAACGGACATCGTTCTTAATCAGTATGATTCCATGTGGCCGAACATGAATAATGTCATCTACCTGAAGGATCGATTCTTTACCTATACCGGAGCCACGATGGACGGGAAACCGAAGCTGTTCACATCGACCGACGGCGGTAGTTGGTCCACGAACTCATCCTGGAATAACGCTCCGTTCTCAGGCGGTGCGGCTTTGAATAACAAATATATTCTGCTCGGCACCGGGAAGCTCTATGTTTCCAATGACGCCGCCCCGCTGGATTTCAATCAATGGACGACGATTGATCTTACCCCTGCGGTGAGCTTTGATAGTATCGCGTATGGCAATACCAAATACGTTGCTTCCAGCAGCAGCGGGATTTTCGTCTCCTCCGATCTAGTAAAGTGGAGTAATGTAAGTGCGAACCTGAAGAGCATTACCGCGGACACCAATGGCAACTATGTTGCTGTAGCGAACAATGGGTCTTATGGTTCGATTTATCAATCGACGGATGCATCTAGTTGGAAGGAGGTCACGCCATCTCAAGTTCCGGGGTTGAACGCAGTAACATACGGCGGGAATGGCTACGTTGGCGTTACCAATACCGTCTCAGGCGGTAATGCCAAGGCGCTTGTATCGTCTGACAGTACGACTTGGGCCTCGAAAGATACCGGAATCAAAGCACGATTAATGGGTGTTGCATATGGTGCAGGTTTATATGCGACAGTCACTTATACTGGAGACATCTATACATCAACGGATGGTTCGTCTTGGACTTCAAGGTATAGCAATGCCAATTATCGATTTAACACAATTGCATTCGTGAACAATCAATTCATTGCGCTTGGCACCAAGTATGAGAGTGGCAAGGCAAGTGGCATCGTCATTGCCAAGTCTTCGAATGGAATCGATTGGGGTACGCCTGCCGAAGTGAACAAGCCAGACACGAATATGACAGGGATAACCTATAACGGCAGTACATATGTAATGGTAGGTTCCTCTACGCTTAGTGCAGGTCCGGGTTGGATTTTAAAATCTACGGATTTAACGAACTGGCAGGATGTTACGAGCAATCCAATTCGATTCAATTCGGTACAAGCTGGAAGCGGCATTTTGGTGGCTGTGGGCAGCAGCGGAGGCGTGTTTACGTCCGTTGACGGCGACATTTGGATTCCGGGTGGGTCGAAATTAACCTCCAATCTTACAAGTATTCTCTTTGAGAAGGGCAGCTTCAAAGTCGTCGGTGATAATTTCTCTAAAATGATTATCATTCCGCCTGCAGTAGGCGCGCAGAGCGTTCAGGCATCCGCTGCGACGTTGACGCCGATCGCAGGCCAAGAGGATGAAATTACGTTGACGGTACTCGATTCGGAAGGAAATACAGACGTAAATTTTGACGGCAACAAAAACGTGACCGTCAATGGGGTGTTGCCTGCACCGGGCGGCACTTACGGCAGCTTCCATGGGAAGGAGCTAAGTCTATCGTCGACAATAGTATCCGTTCCTTTCTCGGATGGTGTGGCCAAAGCGCAATTGAAGCTTAACCGGGCGGATGCCCAGTCCATGGTGTTCCAAGTGGAAGGCGTCGCTGCTAATAAGACGAATGCATTGAACATCGTGGCTGCGCCAGGCAGTGCCGTAACGATGAATTGGTTGCTAGATATTACGGCTCCTGCCGTGAACGGCGGCATGTTCGCGAAGCAGCCGATCATTAAGCTGCAGGATGTCTACGGGAACATAGACAGAAATGATAACAGTACGGTGGTGACAGCATCGAAGAAGGATGCGGGCGATTGGACGCTGACGGGCACGCTAAGCAGGAAGGCGTCGGCTGGCGTCATCACTTTCGTTGGATTAGGAACAGCGAATGATGAAGCCGTCTCGGGCGCGCAGTTGCAATTCAAGGCCGCAGCTTTCCTGGATCTTGTGAGTACCGCGGTCAACCTTCCGGCGCCGGTGGGGGCGCAGAGCGCAACCGCTGTTGCTCAGAATGCGAACCCTGGCGTTGGTGTAG
Source organism: Paenibacillus guangzhouensis (assembly GCF_009363075.1). NCBI lineage: Bacteria > Bacillati > Bacillota > Bacilli > Caryophanales > Paenibacillaceae > Paenibacillus > Paenibacillus guangzhouensis. The sequence goes on from NZ_CP045293.1 coordinate 6,511,694, forward strand.
AGCAAGTTGTGACAATGACGGTGAGCAATGCGCTAGGAAAGACGGATAAGAACTTCAACGGTGCGCATGACATAACGGTATCAGGCGTTGGGCAAGCGCCGGACGGTTCGTATGGAAGCTTGGGCGGCGAGAAGCTGACCGCTCCTGATCATACGGTTCCGGTTACGTTCACAAGTGGCATAGCTACGGTGAAGCTGGCATTGAACAAAGCAGCAGCACAGTCGATTCAATTCAACATTGCTAACGTTGCGGTATCGAATACAAGTGCGATTAGCATTACGCCGGTTGCAGGTACAACAGCCTCCATGAAGCTAAGCCGAGATATCACGGCTCCGAGCCATAATGGCAGTGTGTTTGCGCAGCAGCCGATCATCGAACTGCTGGATGCATTCGGCAATATTAGCGTGAATGATAACAATACGGATGTGACTGCGTCACAGAAAGATGCGGGCGAGTGGACATTGACGGGCGTTGTGACCGTAAAGGCCAAGAATGGACTCGTGACGTTCAACGACCTAGGTGCGACCAATGATGAAGGCGTCACCGGTGCGCAGCTGCAATTCAAGGCAGCGGGCTTGTCCGATGTGTCGAGCGCCGCGGTGAATCTTCCGGCACCAGCAGGAGCGCAGAGCGTAACTGCAGCAGCGAATAACATCAATCCAAGCGTCGGCACGGATGTGGAAATTACACTTACGGTATTAAATTCGTTAGGACATACGGACAAGACATTTAATGGTGCGCAGGATGTCATTGTGACAGGTTATCAGCAAGCGCCGAATCAATCCTATGGAAGCTTCAAGGGAACCGATTTGACCGCATCGCCGAATACGGTCAGCGTCATGTTTGTGGATGGGGTAGCAAAGGCCAACTTGAAGTTGAATAAATCGGGTCTTCAATCAATTGTCTTCCGCATTGTTAACGTTGCGAAGCAGGATACGAATTCACTTGATCTCGCATGGGTTGCAGGCAACACAGCATCGATGGAGCTTACGACGGAAATTGCGGCCCCGGCAAGCAATGGTGGCGTATTCGCAGCACAGCCAGTTATCACGCTGCTTGATAAGTACGGTAACGTGAACAAAGGCGATAACAGCACCATTGTCACCGCATCGCAGAAAGATACGGGGTTATGGACACTAACCGGTGACACAGCTGTAACAGCTAAGGCAGGGATCGTGACATTTACCAACTTGGGAACGGCCAATGATGCAGGCGTCACGGGCGCACAATTGCAATTCCAGGCAGCAGGCTTGACGGAAATCACGAGCGCGGCGGTAAATCTTCCAGCTCCAGCTGGCGCGCAGAGCGCTTCAGCAGTGGTCGAGAAGACGAACCCTGGCGTTGGTGAAGAGACCGAAGTGACGTTAACCGTCAAAAATTCGCTAGGACATACGGATACGACATTTGAAGGCGATCAGGATGTGACAGTAACGGGTTATATGCAGGCGCCAGCCGGTTCGTATGGCACATTCTACGGCACCGATCTAACGGCTTCGCCGAATACGATCCGTGTTCCATTCGTGAAGGGCGTCGCGGAAGCGAAGTTAATCTTACACAAATCTGATCCGCAATCGATTGGCTTCCGGATCGGCAATGTTGCAGCACCGGATACCAATCCGTTGAACATAAGTCCAGTCGCAGGCAGCGCAGTATCCATGAAGCTTACATCCAACATTGCAGCGCCTGTGAATAATGGCAGTGCATTTGCGGCACAGCCTGTCATCACGCTGTTTGATACGTACGGTAATGTGAGTGCGGGCGATAACAGCACGGTTGTAACCGCATCGATCAAGGATGCTGGGGCGTGGAAGCTGACAGGTACCGTGACGGCGACTGCCCAAGCGGGTATTGCCACATTCTCAGGGCTTGGCGCAACGAATGAAGCTGAAGTCATTGGAGCACAATTAGCATTCCATGCAGGTACGATGGCAGAAGTTCTGAGTGCAGTTGTGGATCTCCCTTGGCCATCGCTTACGGCACCAAGTATTGAGTCCGTAACAGCGGGCGACGGACATGCTCTTTTGCAATGGAGTGCCATGTACGGATCGGTAAGTTACGCCGTATATCAGCGGACAGATGCCGAAGTCTATGATAAGGAGCTTGCAGTCGTAGACAGCTCGGTTACGAACTATGATGCGGTAGGACTAACGAACGGCACAACGTATCATTTCGTGGTCAAAGCCATTAATCCAGGGGGCATAAGCATCGCGTCTAATGAAGTGAGCGCGACGCCGCAAGTGCCGGTACCAGGTGCGCCGATCCTGCAGCCAGCTGTTGCAGGGGATACTCAGATTCATCTGGAGTGGGGTCCTGTAGATGGGTCGACAGGTTATAAAGTGTATCAAAGTCAAACGTCAGGTGTATATGGCGCGGAAATTGCTTCCGTTGCGGGCGCAGTGTACAGCTACGATGTCACGGGGTTGACTAACGGGGAATCCTATTATTTCGTTGTGAAATCGACAAATCCAGGCGGAGACAGCGCAGCATCGAACGAGGTAAGTGCGAAGCCACGAACGGTTCCAGGAGCCCCAACCGATGTACAAGCGACGGCAGGTAACGGCCAAGCAACAATTACATTCAAAGCGCCAACGCATGATGGCGGAAGCTCGATCACGGGTTATGAGGTGACGGTGTCACCGGGGAATACTGTTGTCGCAGGTGCGAATAGCCCAATCATCGTTACGGGTCTTGTCAACGGAACGACGTATTCTTTTACGGTTCAAGCCATCAATAGTGCTGGCAAAAGTGAGGCTTCAGCAGTATCCAATGCGGTTACGCCGTCAGCGCCTACGAGCGGTGGAGGGAATAACACTTCCTATCAACCGAGCACACCTAGCCCGACCGACAATCTCGTGGATGTCATCATGAACGGGAAGGTTATCCATATCGGTAAAGTAACGAAGAAGCAAGTGAATGGACAGACCGTCACAACGGTGACATTGGATCAGAAGAAGCTGGAGGAAATGCTGGCAGCAGAGGGCCGCGGGGCAGTGATCGTGATCCCGGTATCGAATTCCGATGTTGCGATCGGCGAGATCAATGGACAGGTGCTTCAGTTATTGGAAAAGGCAGGGGTGACCCTAACATTGCAGTCGGAGAATGGATCTTACACCATCTCATCTAAGCAGTTAGGCGTAAGCCGGATTATAGATCGGTTTGGTAAGGATGTCGTCCTTCAAGATATTAAAATTCAGATCGAAATCGCCGTACCAAGCGCTGCCGTGTTGGACAAGATTCAGTCCGTAGCTGGCAAAGGGGGCTTTACGCTTGTAGGAACGCCGCTCCATTTCAGCGTCCAAGCATTCTACGGAAGTAAGAGCGTAACGTTGTCTACATTCGATTCGTACGTCGAGCGAACCATTCTTCTGCCTGATGGCGTGGATCCGAACCGAATCACAACTGCGGTTGTGATCGAGGAAGACGGCAGTGTACGTCATGTGCCGACCAAAATCGTGCGCAAAGACGGCAAAGTTGCCGCTGTAATCCGCAGCCTCACGAATAGTACGTATGCGGTCATCTGGCATCCGACTGAGTTTAAAGATGTAGCGCAGCATTGGGCCAAAGATGCAATTACGGACATGGGTTCACGCATGGTAGTGAGCGGCGATGAGAAGGGGAAATTCAACCCAGATCAGCCAATTACGCGAGCCGAGTTCGCCGCAATGCTTGTACGTGGATTGGGATTGAAGCTAGAACAAGGGGAATCGGTGTTCAAGGATGTGTTGGCGTCTGATTGGTATCAGGAAGCAGTTCAGACAGCTTACGCGAATCATTTGATTAACGGTGATCCGAATGGTCAATTCCGTCCTGCAGCGCTCATTACACGGGAGCAGGCAATGGTCATGATCGCGCAGGCGATGAAGCTAACGGGATTAGGGGTTGACTTACCGACAGCGTCCGCAGAACAAGTGCTGCACGCGTTCAAAGATCAACAGCAAGTCTCCGATTGGGCAGCTCAAGGCATTGCATTGAGTGTGCAGGCCGGCATCATCACCGGGCGCAGTGCGACACAGCTTGCGCCGCAAGCGACAATGACGAGAGCTGAAGTTGCAGTGATCATAAAGCGACTGTTGCAGAAATCTAATCTTATCTAATTCATCAAGGTTATCCTTTGAGCCTACTGCTCGAGGGATAACCTTTTTTCATTCACAGGAAAAATAAGGGATCTCTCGAATAAATAACATAAAAGATTGGCCGGGATATCCACGTTCCGTCCATCGAAAGGAGAGATGATATTGAAATTCGCTGCAATCGGCATATTATTCATGTCATTAATGACGGCTGCGTGCACGAAAGAAACCGTTGAAGAACAGCGACCAGGGTTGGTAGAAGAACAAGCGGACCTGCCTTATCAGGCTGAGGTTGCAGCAGATCAACTCGACGTACCATGGGAGATGGATGTGGCGCAGGATGGAAGAATCTTCATCGCCGAGCGATCAGGACAAGTTCGTGTGATGATAGAAAATCAGCTGCAGTCGGAACCATTGATTGATCTTGCAGAGGACATCTACCAGGAGGCAGAGAGCGGATTGCTTGGGCTGGTGCTCGATCCTCGTTTTGAGCAGAATCACTATCTCTATGTCTATCATACCTATGAACGGGATGGCGCCCTATATAATCGGGTGCTTCGCCTGAAAGAGCAGAACAATCGAGCGGCGGTGGATCGCATCCTTCTGGATGGGCTTGGCGGCGGGACGTCTGGTAACCATAACGGTGGACGAATGAAGATCGGGCCAGACGGCAAGCTGTATGTGACGATGGGGGAGCAATATCAACCCTTGCTAGCGCAGGACCCGAATGTCAGATCCGGCAAAATTCTGCGCATCAACCTGGACGGGTCGATTCCTTCTGATAATCCGACGGCAGGGTCGCCGATCTACAGCATGGGCCACCGGAATCCGCAAGGTTTGGCGTGGCATCCTGAGACAGGTAAGCTGTATGCATCCGAACATGGTCAATCGGCGCATGACGAGATCAATATCATCGAAGCGGGTGCGAACTACGGATGGCCCGTGATCGAAGGCGACGAGACGTCATCCGAGCAGCCGGCTCTCAAGACGCCAATCATTCATAGCGGCGAGGAGACGTGGGCGCCATCCGGGATCACATTCGTCTCGCAAGGGCCGTGGAAAGGACACCTGCTTGTTGCGAATTTACGCGGACAGCAGGTGCTTCGTATGACGCTTGATGCGAGCGGAGAGAAAGTGACGGATGTGCAGGCTCTTTTCCGCAGCTATGGTCGAATTCGGAATGTATATGAAGCGCCGGGCGGCGTGCTGTACCTCATGACCAACAGCCGTGATGGTCGCGGGAATCCGCAGGAGGGAGACGACAAGCTGATTCGTCTTGTGCCGAAGGGGTAGGTGACGTAGAACTGTTGCGCATGCCTTATCTATGGCGGTCATGGTGTGGTGGGCACCTATGTTGGAAATCTGCACGAACTTTGGCTCTATATGATGTTGAATACAGGCTATAATGGATATTTGCATCAAAACCGAGACTATTTGAGCGTAGTAGGGATGTATTTAGCGTTCTACAGTGCAAAAATCCAGTATAGATCGTTTTTTATGCGAATAGGCAGTTGTATACTGGATAAATTCCAGCATAGATTACGAATCGCTGGCTGAGGCTGCTCTGACCCTAGGTGCAGGATTACCAACTCGATAACGAATGCATCATCTTGTTGCTCAAATTTTTCGTAATTTCACAAAAACGTAGTACAATAGAGACATACATATCTATTTTCAGATTGAGGAGGACTTCCATTACATGAGTTATGAGACGTATTTTCAGACCAATAGAGAGAAGCATCTAAGCCAGCTGCAAGAGTGGCTTGCAATTCCGAGTATATCTGCCTTGTCCGCGCACAAAGGGGATGTGAATCGCGCAGCGGAATGGCTTGCGAACCACCTGAAAGAAATCGGACTCGAGCACGTCGAAGTTCATCAGACGAACGGACATCCGATTGTGACGGCCGATTATCTGCACGCGCCGGGCAGACCGACGATTCTCGTGTACGGCCACTATGACGTTCAACCGGTCGATCCGCTGAACTTGTGGACGACGCCGCCGTTTGAACCATCGATTCGTGACGGCAAATTGTATGCGCGCGGCGCAACGGATGATAAGGGACAATTGTTCTTGCATGTGAAGGCAATTGAAGCGATTTTGGCGGAGGAGAAGCAATTGCCCGTCAACATCAAGCTGTGCATCGAAGGGGAAGAGGAGATTTCTAGCGCCAGCCTCCCGCCATTCTTGGAAGCGAATCGCGAGAAGCTCGCTTGCGATGCGATCCTGATCTCGGACACGTCCTTGCTCGAACCGGGCAAGCCAGCGATCAGCACAGGACTCCGCGGATTATGCTCCCTCGAAGTAATCGTGAATACGGCGAATACGGACCTTCATTCCGGGACGTATGGCGGCGGTGTGCCGAACGCGCTGCATGCCATCGTATCCTTGCTTGCAACACTGCATGACGAGCAAGGCCGCATCGCGGTGGACGGCTTCTACGAAGGCGTGCCGGAGCTATCGACGATGATGCGCGAAGAGTTCGCGAAGCAGGGCTTGAACGAGGATGCGCTTAGAAATTCGCTTGGGCTTGAATCGCTCTATGGCGAAGAGGGGTATTCGTTCGTTGAACGTATTGGCGCGAGACCGACGCTGGAGCTCAACGGCGTCTACGGTGGATTCCAAGGGGAAGGCACGAAGACGGTCATTCCGAAGGAAGCGCATGCGAAAATTACTTGCCGTTTGGTAGGTGATCAGGACCCGCAAGATATGCTCGATAAAATTAGAAAGCATCTGAACGCCCACATTCAGCCGGGTGCGACGCTTACGATCATCGACGGCGAGAAAGCCCGTGCATTCAATATCGATCCGACGGATCGCGTCTTGCAAGTGGCAGCGGATGCCTATGGTACGGTCTATGGTACACGCGCATTGTTCACGAAAGATGGGGGATCGATCCCAATTGTCGAGACGTTCTCGCGCGTGCTCGAGGCGCCGGTCGTGATGATGGGCTTCGGATTGCCGGATGAGAACTTGCATGCACCCAATGAGCATTTTAACCTGGAGAATTTCGATAAAGGTCTGCTCACCATTGTTGAATTTTTGAAGACTGTCTAATTAATCACATAAACCGTCTGGGAGAGATCCGAGGCGGTTTTTTGATGGGCGGGTAAATCAAAAGCTGCTTCCGGCTGTGTCCAGAAGCAGCTTTTTTGTATGTTACGAAGAATGATGAGGAGAGGAGAGCAGTACGGGAACTTCTTGCAGAATATCGTCATGATCTACCATCCAAGCTTGCAGTGCTGCAGCCAAACGGTGAAGATGTTCCGCATTCGCTGGGTGCTCGGATACATCCTTCGTCTCCCAAGGGTCCTGCGCCAGATCGAATAGTTGAAGGCGATCCGTGCCTCGGCCGGAGCTTGCGGACACGTAATAGCGAATCAGCTTCCAACGGCCGTCCTGAATTGTCCGTTGAATGTCGGCATAGACCGTACCGACGACGTTCTTCGCTCGCAGCTCGTCTTGAAGCAGCGGAACCATGCTGGTTCCGTCTGTTACTGGCTGCGGGATGCCGCATAACTCGGCAACCGTTGGGAAGATATCGATATTGCTGGTCAACGCTTGCACCTGCTTGTCGCTAGGAATACCAGGCCCTTTCATGATGAGCGGAATATGAATGCTGTGCTCGAACATGTTCTGTTTGCCCATCAAGCCGTGCTGACCGATTGCAATGCCATGGTCTGCGGTATACACGATGATGGTGTTGTCTTCGATGCCTTTGGCTTTCAGCGCCTGCACGACTCTTGAGATCTGGGCATCCATGTGCGTAATCATGCCATAATAATCGGCGATATGCCGGCGTATTTCATCCTCGTCTCGCGGTTTTGCTGCCAGATGCTCATCCCGTACGTCCATGTCCCCGTTATCGAAAGGGAACGCTGTGCTGTAATTGGGCGGAAGCGGGATCTCACTAGGCGGATACATACTGGCATACGGCTCGGGCGCTGTACGCGGATCGTGTGGAGAGGTATAGGCGATGTAGAGATAGAAAGGCTGCTCTTGCGTATAATTCTCTACAAATTGCACAGCTGCATCGGTGAACAGCTCCGAAGAGAAACCATCGGCGATGGTTTCCCGTGTGGACGGATATTCGCCGCTTGGATCGAAATCCTGGACAGGCACGGCCGTGTGATCGCTCATGCCGCCGAAGAACAGCTTATCGCCGCCGGTGAAGCTGCGGGCAAAGCTGGGCTTGTCGTTGTGCCATTTGCCGACGGCATGCGTGACATAGCCAGCGTTCTTCAGCGCTTGCGGCATGAGCAGGACATCGGATCTTAGCGTGATCGCATGATCCCAGTTGGTGACATCGTTCCCGATCATGGAACGGAAGATAGACAGACCAGAGTTAACGCAGGCTCGGCTCGGCGCGCATACGGCTCCGGTCAACCCCCCCATAATGTGGGTGCTGCAAAATGTCGTTCCTTCCTTGGCAAGCGTATCAAGCGTAGGGGTAAAGACATCCTTATTCCCGAAGGCGCGTATCGATTCGGCACGATGATCGTCTGCGATGATGAATACGACATTCGGTTGCTTCACTTGATTCATGTGACTGCTCCTCTCACATAACATGATTTGATGGGAAAAAGATTCGAACATATCTTAGCCCCCACAAGTTAACAGAGTTTAGTAGGAGTGTCAAGGTCGGATTCGCGCTGCTTTTTTTGTTTATGATGCCGGTTACAAGATTACATTCGATTCAACCAATGTTATAATTAGAACATACATTCGAGTCGCGTGACGACCTTTGAGGTGTTCAAATTCTAATGACGAATCACAATCATGAAGTGAAATTTGCAGAAATCGAGCTGGGGGAAGAGGAAGCGAAGAGCGCAGGCATGTCGATCCCACCAAGACCGGAGGCGCCTGAGCAAGATGCGACGAGAGAAGAAGTTACAGCGACACCGGTGATTCAGCCTGTCCGAAATTATCCGACGGGGGAGCAGCGATTCCTGGATCGAGCGAAGCAGATGGAGGATCACGTCGAACCGGAGACGCCGTTCGTGCCATTCATGACCTATTGGCCGACCTATAGCAATATGGATGCCGCACAGACGAAGTGGTATTACTATTGGCGCAGCGAGGTTCGCAGCGGACGCTACCCGGAGACGGATCTATCGTATATATTTCTCTACATTTATGAGTTAATCAATGGCGTAGGCTGGCAGGAGCCGATGGAAGGGTACCGATCTTTGCTCGCGTTATGGGATGCCTATCGATCGCAATATGCGAAGTTAAATTTCTATATCGTGGACTGGATCGCCGATTTCATACTCGTGCACAGGCTTGATATCTCGTTCCAAGAGATGATGTGCCGTTCGACGTACGGATTGAATGGGGAGTTGCTTGATCTGGAACTCATGCGCGGGCTGTATGCGGAACCGGTTGATGTCTCATGGGACATGCTGCAGAAGCTGTCCAACTATAACGTACAGCAGAGCAAGTATTATACAGGCGACGGTGGGGTCCATATGGAGACGCATATCCCGCGTGTGGTTGCGCTTGTCGACGCCTATTATCGGAAGACGCAAGGCTGTAGATTGATTGAGTTGTTTAAGCCAGGCCGAGAAGTGCAGCGCGAGCGATACCTGTTCGGCAGCGCGGTCTATGATACATCATTATATGGCCGAACGTTGACGGTCCACACGGTTCAATTTAGCGAACATAAGCTTCTTCGGGATTGGGTTACCCAGTTGATCCGATATTGCGAGAATCAGCTGCGAGAGCTTAGCGGGTACAAAGGCAAGTTAAGAGGCATTCACATCGATGCCGCCCTGGAGCCGCTCATTACGAGAGCAATAAAAGCGGAATTCGAGCGACGGGCTGCAATGGACCGCGTAGAATCAGAGGTGCAGATTGATCGTGATCGATTGCAGCAGTTGCAGCGGGATTCGGATCACGTGCGCGAATTGTTGACGGTGGAGGAGGAGCCGGTGCGGGAACCGGAGCGCTGCGTCGAGAACGGCACAGGAGATGATGTGGCGGTGGTGGCTGCGAATAGCGGGGCGTATGAGACGTCCATCGAAGCTCCTCTTAGCGATGAGTCGATCGCGGCGGTCCCATCATTCCCAACCCAGACGCCAGATTCTGAACCAATAGATCGTATGCAACTTGATGACAGTTGGCAAGCTTTCCGCGCGGGGCTGACGCCGGCCTATCGTGCCGCTTTATCAGCGCTTGTGCGGGGCAGCTGGGAGAGTGACATGTTCGCGATTGCGCGCGAGCATAACACGATGCCGGCACTGATCATCGATGGTATGAATGATTTGGCGATGGAGACGATTGGCGATTTGATCGTGGACGCAGATGTCCTCGTGGATGAATATATCGAGATGCTTAACAATTACGTAGGATAAGGTGATGACATGCAAGAGATTAGAATCCCGAAGCGGATAACGACCGCGCTGGTGAATTCCTTAACGGCGGGGGTTGTGCCGCGCATAGGGCTGGAGCACGTAGCCGTCGGGCGCAAACCGGAGATCGAGGCGATGCTCACGGATTTGGATAATATTGCAGAAGGCGGTGCTGCATTCCGGATCATCTCGGGCCGCTATGGCAGCGGCAAGAGCTTCCTGCTGCAGACGATCCGCAATTATGCGATGGACAGGAACTTCGTCGTGGCGGACGGCGATTTGTCGCCGGAACGGAGGCTTGTCGGGACAAAAGGACAAGGCCTCGCAACCTATCGTGAACTGATGATGAATTTGTCTACGCGCACAAGACCGGATGGCGGCGCGCTCGAGACGGTGCTGCAGCGTTGGTTCGGAGCATTGCAGCAGCAGGTGATGGAGGAGCGGGGCTTCGCGATGGATGACCCGGCGCTCAATGCCGAGGTGGAGCAGCGCATCGTGCAAGTGACGAACGAGATGCAGAATATGGTGCATGGCTTTGATTTTGCGCGGGTACTGTCCGCGTATTGGATCGGATACCGCATGGGCGATGATGAGCGGAAGCAGTCGGCGATGCGCTGGCTGCGCGGGGAGTTTCCGACGAAGACGGAGGCGAAGCAGGCGCTTGGTGTGGGTGTCATAATCGATGACGATAACTGGTACGATTATATGAAGTTGTGGTCGGAGTTCACGGCCAAGATTGGATATGCCGGGCTGCTGTTGTTCATTGACGAAGGCGTGAATCTGTACAAAATATCGAACAGTATCTCCCGTACGAGCAACTACGAGAAGCTGCTGACGATGTTCAACGATACGATGCAGGGTAAGGCACAGCATCTCGGTATCTATCTGGGCGGGACGCCGCAGTTCGTAGAGGACCAGCGCCGAGGCTTGTTCAGCTATGAAGCGCTGCGTTCGCGGTTAATCGAAGGCCGCTATGCCAAAGACAGCTTGCGTACCTACGCAGGTCCGATTCTGAAGCTGGACATGCTGTCTTATGAGGAGATCTTGATCCTCTTGCAGCGGTTAAGACAGATTCATGCACAGCATTTTGGCTACACGCCAACCGTGACAGATGATCAGATGATTGCGTTCATGAAGCTTGCCGTCGGACGGCTCGGTGCGGATGAGCTGTTAACAACGCGCGAGATCGTGCGCGATTTCCTGGATTTGCTGCATACGCTGCATCAGCATCCGGACACATCCTTCGATATCCTGCTTGGCGATCGTACGATACAGCCGGCCGCAGCGAACCCGGATGAAGTGGACGATTTGCTGGCGGAGTTCGAGCTATGAGTGATCACCCATTCTATCGGTTGGCGCCGTTCATACAAGAATATATTTATCGCAAAAGATGGGATACCCTTCGCGAGGCACAGGTTGAAGCATGCCGTGTGTTGTTCGACACGCGAAATCATTTGCTGATCGCATCGGGCACGGCCTCCGGTAAGACGGAGGCGGCGTTCTTCCCAGCGCTTACAGAGCTGCATCATGAGCCGTCGAAGTCGGTGGGCATCCTCTATATTGGGCCGCTCAAAGCGCTCATCAACGATCAATTCGAGCGATTGAAGGAGCTGCTGCAAGAGGCGCATATCCCGGTCTGGCATTGGCATGGCGACGTGCCGCAGTCGGAGAAGACGAAGCTCGTACGGGATCCGTCCGGCGTGCTGCAGATTACGCCCGAATCGCTCGAAGGGCTGCTCATGAATCGGCCGAATGCGATCCCGGCGTTGTTCTACGATCTGAGGTACATTGTTATCGATGAGGTTCATGCCTTCATGGGTGCGGATCGTGGGATGCAGGTGCTGAGCGAGATCGCGAGAATAGAGCGGATGGCCGGTTGCAGACCAAGGCGAATCGGTCTGTCAGCCACCTTGAGCGACTATGCGACGGCATCCGAATGGCTGCGCGCCGGCTCAGTCGAAGGGGTTGAGGTCGTGGCTCCGCAAGGCGGACGCAAACTCAGACTCTCCATCGAGCATTTCTCCTTTCCCAGCGCTCGGGATGAAGAGCAGACGGAGCACCTCGCGCAGGCGACGCGCGCCTATTACGATTATATCTATGACCATACGCGGCTCAAGAAGGCGCTCGTCTTCACGAATAGCCGTTCCGATGCAGAACTCGCAGCCCTTGAACTGCGGCGCACAGCAGGGAGACGTCAGGAGCCGGATGTCTTCCATGTCCATCACGGCAGTATCTCTGCGATGCTGCGTGAAGAAGCGGAGGCCGCGCTGCGAACAGGTCATGGGCCGGCCGTCGCGATGGCGACGGTGACACTGGAGCTCGGGATCGATCTCGGCGAGCTCGAGCGTGTCGTGCAGCTGGAGTCACCGAGCAGCTGCGCGAGCTTCGTTCAGCGGCTGGGCCGATCGGGACGACGCGGGGATATGCCTTCCGAGATGATGTTCGTCATCCCGGAAGAGGAGGACGAGCAGGCACAGCTGCCTGCTCGAATGCCGTGGACGCTGATGCGGGCGATCGCCATCATCGAGCTCTATGTCCGGCACAAATGGGTAGAGCCGCTTAGCCTTCGGAAGAAGCCCGTCGGGCTGCTCTACCATCAGACCATGAGTGTGCTGAAGAGTATGGGGGAGGCGGCGCCGAAGGATCTCGCTCGGATGATTCTATCGCTGCCGCCATTCCAGCATATTTCTCCGGAGGAATATCAGCAGTTCCTACAGTATTTGCTTCAGACAGACCATGTGCAGCGGACCGAAGTGGGCGGCTTGATCATCGGGCTAACGGGGGAGAAGACCGTGAATAATTACCGATTCTATGCGGTCTTCAAGGATGACGAAGAATACGTCGTCTACAACGGCTCCGAAGAGATAGGTTCCATTACGACGGTTCCACCGCCGGAATATTGCTTCTCGCTCGCCGGCAAGCTATGGAAGGTCATCGAGATTGACCGCAAGCATAAAGCCGTCTATGTGAAGCCTTCGCTCGGCAAGGTGGATACATTATGGGTCGGAGGCAGAGGGGACATCCATACGGAAGTCATGCGCAAGATGAGGGATGTTCTCGCGGATAACACGATCTATCCGTACCTGGCGCCACGTGCCGTGAATCGTCTTGAGCGGGCGCGCCGGCTGGCTCGGGAGAGCGGCTTACTGGAGAAGACCGTCATCCCAGCTGGTGGCGACTCGATGTTCATCCTGCCATGGATCGGCACGAAGTCGTTCCGTACGTTGGAGCGGCTCGTGAAGTATCGACTGGCGGATCGACTCTCGCTGCGATCGATCGTACCGATGGAACCGTATTATATGGTTATCTCGGGACGGGCCGATGCCGAAACGCTGCTGGCAGAGATCCAAGCGGAATGCTCGGAAGCGATCGATCCACTCGGCCTGCTGAAGCCGGACGAGTCACCTTACCTTGGCAAATACGATGAATTTGTCCTGCCTGAGCTTGTGCGGCAAGCGTTCGCCGAGGATGGGCTGGATATCGAGGGACTTCGCGCAGCGCTAAGTGTGCAAGAATAGACAGGTAGACATAACACAAAAAAGGAGCCACCAACCTTTCGGTTGGAGCTCCTTTTTCGATATAGCATTTTCTTTTAGTTCATGCTATCGCTCGCAAACACTTGCTTCGTACCAACATCTGTACCCTCAGCCTTTGCTTGCTCACCATCTGCAGCGGCTGCTGGAACCGAATTGGATGTGCGCAGCGGAATTTCTTTTAAGAAGAAGACCAGTGCTAGGGCAAGGAATAGTACGAGCGTGCCTGTCAAGAATACCGTCGATAAAGTCGAGCTTAATGCATCGCGGATCATATCGAGCATTTTCGTAAACAATGGTTGAATGTCTGCTGGCAATTTCGCCATCGTCTCCGTAATTAGCGGTTTGTTCATCAATGTCTGCGGATTCGCAAATGCGGCTAATTGCTTCGCGATATTCGGATCCATCTTCGTCATATCGACGCCATGGGCCGCAGCGGATTGCATTTTATCTGTAATATTGCTCTTCAAGCTGGTGGCCATAACGGAACCCATCACGGCGATCCCGATCGTACCGCCTAAGTTACGGAACAATTGTGAGGATGCGGTCGCAACACCGATTTCTTTATGGGATACTGCATTTTGTGTTGCAAGAGAGAAGACCGGCATGCCAAGTCCAAGACCGATACCGAAAATAATCATACTGATAACAGCCATCGTCACATTCGTCATGAAGACCATAATCGCCATACCAGCGATCATAATCGGTACGCCGAGCATCGCGAAGCGTTTGTATTTCCCGCTCTTCGAGATTTTCTGACCGGTAATGGCAGCCGTAATCATCATGAAGATGGACATCGGCATGGTCACATATCCTGCATACGTCGGTGAAATTTCTAGAACACCTTGCACGAAGAAGGACAAGTAGATCAGGGCGCCCATCATCCCGAAGTTCATCAAGAAACCAATGATGTTCGAGACGGTAACGATTCTGTTCTTGAATAAGGACAGTGGTAGAACAGGGCTTTTCGCATGCTTCTCGACAAAGATAAAGATGATTGCAGATATAATCGAAGCTGCGAGTAATCCTAGGATTTGCGGTGAAACCCATTTATATTCGCTACCTGCCCATGAGAAGGCAAGCAGTAAAGGTACGAGCGATGTTGTTAAGAAAATCGAACCCAGGTAGTCGATCGATTCTGATTTCTTGCGGTCCACTTTCGGGAACAAGAAAATGATCATGAAGAATGCAACAACACCTAGTGGTAAGAAGATCCAGAACACCCAGTGCCAATCCATGTTATCGATCATGTAGCCGCCAAGCGTAGGCCCGATGACACTCGAGAATCCGAAAACGGCGGTCATAAGTCCCGTCCATTTACCACGTTCACGCGGCGGGAACAAATCACCTATAGCAGTGAAGGAAGTCGCCATGATAATCCCTGCGCCGATCCCTTGAATCCCCCGATACGTTATGAACTGATAGACATCGGACGAGGTCCCGGTTAAGAAGGCCCCGACCATAAAGAATAATATACCGGCTAGCAAAAATGGTTTACGTCCATAAATATCGGACAATTTTCCGACCAAGACGGTCGCGATCGTCGACGTTAACAGATAAATGTTAATCGTCCAAGTGTACAAGTTCATACCATCTAGTATGGCAATGATTCTCGGCATCGCCGTACTGCCAATCGTCTGGTTGATCGCCGCGAAGAACATGGCAGCCATGATGGCGATCATGATGGTAATTTTTCTTTTCAAGGATAAATGCTCCATGATGATTCTCTACTCCCTTTAATATTAATTATCTATTTTCGCAAGCACGGTCGTCATAATGCGTTTCAGGTGCTTGATATCTTCGTCCGGTAATGAACCGAAGAACATTGCGATGGTTTCTTTCTGATCTTCCATCACTTGGTGCGTAATCCGTCTTCCCTCCTCGGTAATCTGAATGTAGACGACACGTCGGTCATCTGCTGCACGTGTGCGTTCAATGTAGCCTTCCGACAATAGACGATCGGCTGCGCCAGTCACGGCACCTGAAGTAATGCACAAGGCTTCCGCAAGCTGTGATACCTTCTGCGGACCGTGTTTCTCCAGCTTGAAGAGCATTTTGAATTGAGGGTAGGTTAATTGATGAACCATCCGTTTGTTCCAATTCTGAGTGACCCGTTTGATAAGCGTCTTGAATAGGGTTGTGACTTCAACCAGTTCTGTGTTGATCGGCATGTGAATTCTCCTCGAGAGCTTCAGGGTATGCACGATCTTAGCATGTTCAACAGCAGCTAGCAGGAGCTCACCCCAATGCTCAGTTTATTTGCGATACATATTTTTTATGACTAAAACAATTCACTATCGAATATTTAGACAGTATAAATCTTTTGTTTTAAAACGTCAATAGGTAAAGGAAAAGTGAAAAAGGAAAAAATCGTAAAATAATGTGGGTGGCAGAATAGGCTCCAAATGATATTCTTATAGTAGAAATAAGTTGAAATAACGTGCAAATGAGGATGGAACAAGTCATGAAATGGATAGATGTTGGAGCCGCCATTATTGAGAACGAGGCCGGCGAGATTCTGATCGCAAGGCGGAAGCCAGGCAAATCACAAGCCGGATTATGGGAATTCCCGGGCGGCAAAATTGAATCCGGCGAGTCCATCGTAGCTTGCATTCGGCGGGAGTTGATGGAAGAGCTTCAGATTGATGTTGACATAGGCTCCTATTTCGGCACGCATGAGCATCAATATGAGACAGCCAATATCCGATTAATCGCTTATAAAGTGAGTTACCTTCAAGGGGAAATCCGTCTAATCGACCATGATGCGTACTGTTGGGTACGCCGTGAAGTGCTTCATACGATTGCTTTTGCCCCGGCGGACGTGCAATTTGTTCAGATGCTGCAAGAAGAATTAGAGGAGAAGTGAACATGCCTACTTATACCTATAACAAGCTCGTGCGTGATTTGATACCACAGATCATTGAAGCACAAGGGAAACGAGCGAATACGAGCGTACTCGAAGAATTCGACTATATGGAAGCGTTGAGAGTGAAGTACCGTGAAGAGACGCAGGAGTATTTTGAAGCGAACAACAATGAGGAGGCGCTGGAAGAGCTGGCTGATGCATTAGAGGTCATTCGTGCATTGGCGGTTGGACATGGCGCATCTTGGGACGAGCTCGAACAGATCCGAGCGAAAAAAACTGAGGCGCGTGGGGGATTTCAGAATCGGGTCTATCTGATCGATGTAGTCGAGGATTGACGCACTAGGAGAGGAGAAGCTCGCATATGGAATTCATTCTTACGGTTCATGATATTTTACTGCGTCCTCTTTTTCAGAATGCGGTCGTCGTCGCAGGGGAAGGTGGATTAGCCCGCCGCGTACGCTGGGTGCATATTCTAGAAGTATCGAATTTCGACCAATTGATCAATGGGGAAGAGTTAATCCTAACGACAGGTATTAGCTTTCATTCCGATCCCTCTTATGCCGTGAGCTACGTGGAGGAGCTGGCGAAGCAGAATGCCTCCTGTCTCTGTATTGAACTGGGCCAATTTTTTGATAAACTGCCGGAGGCGATGATTGAGGCGGCGAGCAGACATCAGCTACCGCTAGTTATTTTCCCGCACGGGGTACGGTTCGTGGATATTACGCAAGATTTGCATTCTATGATTATTAATAGTCATCATCGCATTCTGCAAGAATTAGAGAGTGTGTCTAGAGAGTTCCATCGATTGACGTTAACATCGCAAGGGATTACGAATGTCCTAAAGTTGTTACATACGAGTACCAAGGCGCAAGTGATCTACGTTCCGACACAGGGGCAACCCACCTTCAATCCTGCGCTGCCGATCCAGACACAAAAGCGTTATTTGGAAGCGTTATCTAGCCGAATCCCGGAGATCCCGGACCATAAGCCTCATGTCGTGCCAATGGAGTGGGCGTTCGATAACAAAACGATGATTCTACAATCGGTAGGGGCGCTCGGGAAGACTTGGGCCTATATTGTGATGGTGCTCGACCATCCGCCGCAAGAATACGATTATCTGATTCTGGATTCCGCCTCCTTATCGATCTCGCAGGATTTGCTGCGCAAACGGTACATCGAAGAACGGAAATTGTATACCGAGAATTTATGGGTGGACGACCTGCTGCACGTCCGAATCAAGGATGAAGAACAGCTCAAGTCACTGATGGGGACGGATTTCAAAAAGCTGAACGAAGCGCAGTACCGGGTCTGCCTCATCGAATTCGATCAGCAAGGAGATCAGTCGTTCCACGCGGTGGAGGAGGGGACGGAATCAGTCGGGATTCATCTCTCCATGGTACTGCGTTCCATCTTCGAGCAGCATGCCTTCATGCCGTTGATCACGCTGAAGAATAACCGTCTTATTATTGTAGCGATTGATCTTAATCCGAAGCGTCCATCGAAAATACGATTGCAGCAAGTATTCGATTCGCTGCGTCAGATCCAGCTGGATGAGAAAATCGAGGATATGGACTTACTCATCGGCGTCGGACGTTCTTATGTGAAATTAATGAATGCTCATCATAGCTATCAAGAGGCCATTCGGGCCATATCGCTCTATCCGTGTTTCAAGAAACCTGTCATGTTCTTCGAGGATTTGGGCGTCTTTCAACTGCTATTCCATATCGACAATCGCGAGATGCTGGAGTCCTTCGTTCATAGCTATCTGGGACCGCTTATTGATCATGATCTGACCAGAGGAAGCGAATTGATTCGTACGCTCAAAGTCTATCTCGACCATGACGGATCGAAGCAGATTGCTGCTCAGAAATTATTCATTGTCAGGCAATCACTCTATTATCGCTTGGAGAAGATCGCAGAATTGCTCGGTGCCGACTTTATCGAACCGGAGAACCGAATTGCGCTGCAGGTTGCGCTTCGCGGTTACCAGATGCTGAATCCCGATCGTTTATTGAATCAAGATTAAACAAGAACGCTTACCCAGCTGAATGTAGAAGGGTAGGCGTTTTGTCGTCATGAGATAAATTCGTCATTTATGTCAAAAAAATGAAAGATTCTACTTAACAATTTGTCTAATGCATTGATCCTAAAAAAATTTATACTTAATTTCGTAGCACATTAGAATGATTGTAATCGCTTTAAAACGGGATTGATTGTGAGCTCGGCACA
Source organism: Paenibacillus guangzhouensis (assembly GCF_009363075.1). Taxonomy (NCBI): domain Bacteria; kingdom Bacillati; phylum Bacillota; class Bacilli; order Caryophanales; family Paenibacillaceae; genus Paenibacillus; species Paenibacillus guangzhouensis. The sequence continues at coordinate 6,530,740 of NZ_CP045293.1, forward strand.
TACGGCTTTAAGGAGTATCTGGAGACGAAGCAGATTCATGTGGCGTTACAGCCGGCGCCTTCCGGTTGGTTCTGAAGTTAACAGGAAGATTAGCTTGCCCAACGGCATAGGATGATTATAGGCGTATCGCAACATCGTTTTTTCTATAATGGTAGAAAATTTATATTTCTTCCTAACATCCTGTCTAATGTTTTGCACAAGGAAGCTTCTATCTGAACGTAATCTTACATCCTAAATCTTGGGAGGGTACTCACATGTCTGAAGTGAAGACGCAAGTCATGACCATAAAGAACTATATCAACGGCGAATGGATCGAATCCGCGAGCGGCCGTTACGATCAGGTGCCGAACCCGGCAACGGGTGAGATGATCGCGCAGGTGCCGCATTCGACCCGGGCGGAGTTGGACCAAGCGGCGGAAGCGGCTGCGAATGCGTTCGCGACGTGGAAGAACGTTGCGGTACCGCGGCGTGCGCGGATTCTGTTTCGCTATCAGCAATTGCTCGTCGAGCATTGGGAGGAGCTTGCGAAGATCGTCACGATGGAGAACGGGAAGAGCTACACGGAAGCGTATGGCGAAGTGCAGCGCGGGATTGAATGCGTCGAATTCGCAGCGGGTGCGCCGACGCTAATGATGGGCAATCAGCTGCCGGATATCGCGACAGGCGTAGAATCCGGGATGTACCGTTATCCGATCGGGGTGGTCGGCGGCATTACGCCGTTCAATTTTCCGATGATGGTGCCTTGCTGGATGTTCCCGCTCGCGATTGCTTGCGGCAATACGTTCGTGCTGAAGCCTTCGGAGCGTACACCGATCCTCGCGAATCGCCTAGCGGAGCTCTTCGAGCAAGCCGGACTGCCCAAAGGCGTGCTGAATATCGTACATGGTTCCCATGACGTCGTGAACGGCATTCTGGAGAATGAACGCATCAAGGCCGTGTCCTTCGTCGGCTCCCAGCCTGTCGCGGAGTACATCTATAGGACGGCTGCCGCGAATGGCAAACGTGTTCAAGCGCTGGCGGGTGCAAAGAACCATTCTATCGTCATGCCTGATGCGGACCTCGACAACGCGGTAACGAACATTATTAGCGCGGCATTCGGATCGGCTGGCGAGCGATGTATGGCTTGCGCCGTTGTCGTGGCTGTCGGTGACGTGGCGGATGAGTTGGTAGACCGCTTGCTGCAGGCAGCGAACGGAATCAAGATTGGGAACGGCATGCAATCTGACGTGTTTCTTGGCCCTGTCATTCGCGAGGAGAACAAAGCGCGCACGATCAACTATATCGAAATTGGCCAGTCCGAGGGGGCGGTGCTCGTGCGCGACGGTCGATTGGATCAAGCAGTGAACGGCGACGGCTATTTCGTGGGGCCGACGATCTTCGATGAAGTGAAGCCGGGGATGCGGATCTGGAAGGATGAGATTTTCGCTCCCGTGCTGTCGATTGTCAGGGCGAAGAATCTGGCTGAAGCGATTGAGATCGCGAACCAATCCGAATTCGCGAACGGGGCATGTCTCTATACGGATAGCGCGAAGGCGATCCGCCAGTTCCGCGAAGACATCGATGCCGGCATGCTCGGCGTCAACCTAGGCGTTCCGGCACCGATGGCGTTCTTTCCGTTCTCAGGCTACAAGAAGTCGTTCTACGGGGACCTCCATGCGAACGGACGTGACGGCGTAGAATTTTATACACGTAAAAAAATGCTCACAGCCCGTTACTAATCAGGGGGAGGTGTTGCAGAGATGTCTATCAAACGTGAACCGGTCGATATCCTAGCAAAAGATCGGAAATATCTGTGGCACGCGATGTCTCCCTATAACGAGAACGTTCCGCCCATGGTGGTGACAGCTGGGGAAGGGTCATGGATTACGGATTTGAACGGCAATCGTTACTTGGATGCGATGTCGGGTTTATGGTGTGTGAACGTCGGCTACGGCCGGGAGGAGATGGCGAAGGCTGCCTATGATCAGCTTGTTGCGATGCCTTATTACCCTTTAACGCAAAGTCATATCCCGGCGATTGAGCTGGCAGCGAAGCTGAACGAATGGCTGGAAGGGGAGTATGTTATCTTCTTCTCGAACAGCGGTTCGGAAGCGAATGAGACGGCATTCAAAATCGTGCGTCAATACCATGAGCAATCCGGATATCCGAATCGCTATAAGTTCATTTCGCGTTACCGCGCTTACCATGGCAACTCCATGGGCGCGCTCGCGGCGACGGGACAAGCGCAGCGCAAATATAAATACGAGCCGCTCGGCGGAGGATTTGTCCATGTGCATCCGCCGGATAGCTATCGTCGTCCAGCGGGGATGAGCGTTGAAGCGTTCAACCTGCAATGTGCGCGTGAGATTGAGGACACGATCGTCTGGGAAGGCGAAGAGACGATTGCGGCGGTGATTATGGAGCCAGCGATTACCGGTGGCGGCGTTATCGTCCCGCATCCAGTCTATATGGAAGAAGTGCAGAAGATCTGCCACCGCCATGGGGTGCTGCTTATTATCGATGAGGTGATCTGCGGCTTCGGACGCTCCGGGCGCAAGTTCGGTCATATGAACTACGACGTGAAGCCGGATATCGTCACGATGGCCAAAGGGTTAACGAGCGGCTATCTGCCATTATCGGCGACAGCTGTGCGCAAAGAAATCTATGAAGCCTTCAAGAGCAAGGCGGATTATAGTCATCTGCGCCATGTGAACACGTTCGGCGGTACGCCGGCGGCTTGTGCGCTGGCATTGAAGAACCTCGAGATTATGGAACGTGAGCATCTGGTGGAACGTTCCCGCGTGCTTGGCGAGAAGCTGGAAGCAGGTATGGCAGAGCTTCGTGATCATCCACTTGTGGGCGATACCCGCCGCTTCGGATTCTTGATGGGAATCGAGGTCGTGCAGAATCAAGATACGAAGGAGCCGTTGCCGCTGGCTGCAATAGGCAAGATCATCGCCGAATGCAAGGCGAAAGGGCTCATTATCGGGAAGAATGGCGATACAGTTGCGGGATATAACAACGTGCTCATGTTCTCACCGCCGTTATCTTGCACGGACGAAGACGTAGATTTCATTGTGAACACATTTAAGGCGGTTATGAATAATCAATAAGGAGCGGACTATTATGTTAATCGGTGTACCAAAAGAGATCAAAAATAATGAGAATCGCGTCGGCATGACGCCAAGCTCTGTCGTCACGTATATCAATGCTGGGCACGAAGTGCTCGTGGAGACGAATGCGGGGGCGGGGATCGGGTTCACTGATCAAGATTATCTGGCTGCCGGGGCGCGGATCGTATCGACTGCGAAGGAAGCATGGGCGGCGGAGATGGTCGTGAAGGTGAAGGAGCCGATCCCATCGGAGTATGGTTACTTTCATGAAGGACTAATCCTCTATACGTATTTGCACCTTGCGCCGGAACCGGAACTAACGAAAGCGCTCGTGGACAGCAAAGTGACGGCAATTGCCTATGAGACGATCCAACTGGATAACGGCAGCTTGCCATTATTGACGCCGATGAGCGAAGTGGCTGGGCGGATGTCTATTCAGATCGGTGCGAGATTCCTCGAGAAGGCGAACGGCGGCAAAGGCGTATTGTTGAGCGGCGTACCAGGAGTTGCACCAGCGAAGGTAGCGATTGTTGGCGGCGGCATTGTGGGGGCGAACGCGGCGAAAATGGCGATCGGGCTCGGCGCGGACGTGAGCATCCTGGACATCAGTCCAGATCGTCTTCGTCAGCTGGACGATATGTTCCAAGGCCGCGTGAAGACGATTATGTCGAATCCGTTTAATATCGCGGAGACGGTTCGGAACGCGGACCTTGTTGTTGGCGCAGTGCTCATCCCAGGCGCACGTGCGCCAAGACTCGTCACGGAGAAAATGGTGCAGAGCATGAGCCCGGGCTCCGTAATCGTCGATGTTGCGATTGACCAAGGCGGCTCCATCGAGACGATTGATCGCATTACGACGCATGACAACCCGACGTACGAGAAGCATGGCGTCGTCCACTATGCGGTGGCGAATATGCCGGGCGCAGTGGCGCGCACGTCAACGTTGGCGTTGACGAACGTGACGACGCCGTATGGCGTGCAGATCGCTAGCAAGGGCTACAAGCAAGCGGCGCTAGACAACAAGGCGCTAGCGAAAGGCATCAACGTCGTGGATGGCCACGTAACGTACAAAGCTGTCGCAGATGCGCATGGCTATGCGTTTACCGATGTGTACGCGGTGTTGAATCAGACCGCGGTTCACGCGTGATAGGAGAGACGCCCCTGGGAGGGGCGTCTTTTTTGTGATTATTCATCTAGGCATATAGAACTAGGTAAGCTATAATGCTGAGAGATTAATCCAATGATATCCAAAAATGGAGGAGAATCGATCGATGAAACATCTAAAGTCATTATTGATGGTCTGTCTTACTATCGTGCTAATCCTTTCTTTATCGAACGTAGCGCTCGCGAAGTCATCCAAGTCAACCTTAAAAAGCTATAAAATTACGTTCGTCAGTGCGAAATTGGTAGAGAACAACCATGTGGGGAACGAATGGAGCACAGGCGCGGAAGTGAATGGTCAAGCGATATCCGTAGGGAAGAGCAAGACATTGAAACTGAAAGATTCAGATATGATAATACTGACTGCTACAGCCATCGAAGAGGACAAAGTGCCAGATGAAGGGACGGAATCGGAAGAAGTTGAGGTTAGTTCATTAACGAAGCAGAAGACGACCAGTAAAATCAATGTAATGGTGACTGAGAATCGTGGAAGATACTCTGGTAATACGGCAACGTGGACGTTTATGTTTAAAATCGAGAAGTTATAAATATTAGGGATATCCCGGGTGGGATGTCCCTTTTTTATTATAGTACAAGATGAGCAAATAACTGCAAAAAAAGCAGTTATTACGCACAAAGTAGCGCGTACGCTCCAAAATAACTGCCAAAAAGCAGTTATTTTGCTCAAAGAAGCGCCCGCGTCTCAAAATAACTGCCAAAAGGCAGTTATTTTGCTCAAAGCGGCGCCCGCGCCCCAAAATAACTGCCAAAAAGCAGTTATTTCGCTCAAAGAAGCGCCCACGCCTCAAAATAACTGCCAAAAAGCAGTTATTTCGCTCGCAGCAGCGGCTGCTACCCCAAATAACTGCAAAAAGGCAGTTATTTCGCTCTCAGTAACGCGTGCGCCCTAAAATAACTGCCAAAAAGCAGTTATTTCGCTCAAAGAAGCGCCCACGCCTCAAAATAACTGCCCAAAAGCAGTTATTTCGTTCAAAGAAGCGCGTGCGTCTCAAAATAACTGCCAAAAGGCAGTTATTTTGCTCAAAGCGGCGCCCGCATCTCCAAATAACTGCCAAAAGGCAGTTATTTCGCTCAAAGTAGCGCCCACGCCCCAAAATAACTGCCAAAAGGCAGTTATTTCGCTCAAAGTAGTGCCCGCGCCCCACAAATCTACCCCGATTAGCCGTATGCTTCCCAACAACCTCATCCTATCAATTTAACTCTCGCCACCCCGCCTCGACGAGTGCTAGAATGCAAATGAGAAGCGAACAATTTTACCAAAATGGGGTGTAGACGTTGAACGAGTATACGACCGTGCCGCCACTGCGATTTGGGGTGATAGCAGACTTGCATCAAGACATCATGCATGATGGACCCGAGCGATTACAGGCATTTATTGATCGAATGAAGGTGGCAGATGTTGATTTCATCATCCAGTTAGGGGACTTTTGCTTTCCGATTCCGGAGAACGAAGTGATCCTCCGCATCTGGAACCTATTCGAAGGACCGAAATTCCACGTTCTCGGTAATCATGACATGGATCGGAATGACAAATTGGAGATTCAGAACTATCTTGGCATGCCTAACCATTACTATTCCTTCGATGCGGGCACGTACCATTTCGTCGTACTCGATGCGAATTATTATAAGCACGAGGACCAATACGTCGATTACAATAACGGCAACTACTATGCGCACGGAGAGCAATTGCCCTACATCCCCGATGAGCAACTGCAATGGTTGATCGACGATTTATCGCGAACTGACCGACACACCATTATTTTCAGCCATCAAAGTCTCCACAATCCAACTGACGGCGTGCGGAATCGAGACGATGTACACGCTGCACTCGTCGCAGCCAATCAGGCCGCAGAGTTCCCCAAAGTCATCGCGTGCTTCAACGGACATAACCATATCGATGCAGCCATCACCCGTGATGGGATCCATTACATTGAGGTGAACAGCACGTCCAATCAATGGCTTGGCGAAGGCTATGAATACGATCAATACGAAGCATCGATCCGAAGCCGAAGACCGGCAATGAAATATGTTGCGATGTATGCAGATCCGCTCTATATGACCGTTACGATCGCACCGAATATGATTCAGATCGAGGGCATCCAGAGCGAGTTCGTCGGTCCTGCGCCACGGGAGCGCGGGCATGAAGGGATCGTATGTGGTCATGAAATTACGGCGACTATCACTTCGCGACATTTGATGTTCTAAATATAGTTTGACAAAAATTGGGTAACCACGTATTATTTCACTATCCGTATCATGAAAGGAGGTTCGATGAACATGCTAAAGACAAATCCCACGTTGCGACAATTTACGAAGGCGAACGCTCTCTGGCTTCAAGAACGTTTACAATTGCATAGGTATGTCATCGTCCAACCGCGAGTTCATGATCGGGCTGTTCGGGTGTAACGTCTTGGAAGGATCCGAGTCAGACCACCGACCAATCTAAATGAATCTACATAAGCGAATCTATATTTGGCCATGGACGGCGATAACTGTCTATGGTCTTTTTATTTTTCCTATTATCGATAAGGAGGTGCATTACCATGATGATCGATATGAATACCAGAATTCTTCAGGAACTCCGTAATATCGAACAAGAGGAGAACGTGCGCATTCTCTATGCGTGCGAATCCGGGAGCCGTGCTTGGGGTTTCCCGTCACAAGACAGCGATTATGATGTTCGGTTCATCTATCTTCGCCCCGTAGACTGGTATCTGTCCATTTTTGACAAGCGCGATGTGATCGAGCGTCCGATTAACGATTTATTAGACATCAACGGCTGGGATCTCAGGAAAGCGTTGAATCTGTTCCGCAAATCGAACCCGCCGCTGCTCGAATGGCTGCAATCGCCGATTCAATATATGGAGCAATATACGGTAACGGAGCAGATCCGCCGAATCTCACCGCTTTCCTTTTCACCGAAATCCTGTATGTATCATTACTTGAACATGGCGAAAGGGAACTATCGGGACTACTTGCAGGGCGACCAGGTGAAAATTAAAAAATACTTCTACGTGCTTCGACCGATCCTGGCATGTGCATGGATTGAACGCTATGACGACATGCCGCCGATCGCATTCGATACGCTCGTGGAACGGCTTCTTCCTGGGGATGGGGAGCTCTACCAGTTCATTCAACAGCTATTAATTCGTAAAAAAGCAGGTGAGGAGCTGGACTACGAGCCGCGGATTCATCTCCTAAATACATTCATTGAGGAGCATATCTCGCATTTTGAACAAAAGGCTGCTGCGCTCAAAGCAGCGGAGGGTACGTTAGACGACCAACTAGACGCATTATTTCGAGCAGCCTTAACGGAAGTATGGAAAGAGAGGAAATAAACATATGGCATATCAGACGATAGATGGCGTGCGTGTCTGGGGAAACCCGGATGACGGCGCATTAGCGCAAGCGAGGACTTGCGCGGAACACGGCCGCGTCGTACAGACGCTGCTTATGGCGGATCATCATAAAGGCTATAGTCAACCGATCGGTGGTGTGGTCGCCTATGACGGACAAATCTCGCCTTCGGGCGTCGGTTACGATATTGCGTGCGGGAACAAAGCCGTCCGGACAAATCTCATGGCAGCCGATGTGATGCCAAAAATTTCGAAGATCATGGATCAGATTGCGCGGCATATTTCTTTTGGCATCGGTCGTGTTAACAACGATAAGGTGGACCATGCGTTGTTCGACGATCCCGATTGGGATGTGTATCTGAACGTGGGGCGTCAGGAACATGACAAATTAAAATCGCTTGCGCGAGATCAGCTCGGCACGGTCGGCAGCGGCAATCATTATGTTGATTTGTTCGAAGAGAAGGCGACGGGACGACTGTGGATCGGCAATCATTTTGGCAGCCGTGGATTCGGCCATAAGACGGCAAGCGGCTTCATCAATTTGGCTGCGGGTCGGGAATTTCTTGCGAACGCGCCAGGGGAGAAGATGGATCAACCACCGATTTTGCTCGACCTAGACAGTGAACTCGGCGATATGTATTATCGTGCGATGAAGCTCGCTGGGCGGTACGCGTATGCCGGACGGGATTACGTCATCGAGCAGGTTCTGTCCTTGCTCGGTGCTGAGGCCGATTTTGAAGTTCACAATCATCATAATTATGCTTGGCAGGAGACGCATCAAGGCCGTAACGCGGTCGTCGTTCGTAAAGGAGCAACACCATCGGCGCCTGGACAGCTAGGATTTATCGGTGGCAGCATGGGGGACATCTCGGTCATTGTGCGGGGGAAAGATACCGAGGAAAATCGGAGTGCATTTTATAGCACCGTGCACGGCGCGGGACGTATCATGAGCCGCACACAAGCAGCGGGACGAATGAATTGGAAGACACGGAAGCGTTCCGGCGGACAGATTAGCCCGCAGCAAATGCGTTCGGCCGTCAAGAGTTATAACGTAGAACTACGCGGTGCCGGTACGGATGAGAGTCCTTTCGTCTACAGGAAGTTGCAGGATGTGCTCGATGCGCATGCGGAGACGATTGATGTCTTGCATATCCTTAAGCCGATTGGCGTCTGCATGGCAGGGGCGGATGAATTCGATCCGTACAAGGATTAGCCCTTGCCTGCAACGCAGCAACCTAATCCCCAAAAGAGCAGGCATCATAACGATGCCTGCTCTTTACTATATATCGAATTAGCCTTTAATTTTGCCCCAGCAGAACATTTCGAGCTCACGAACACGCTGCAATAGATCGTCAGTGTTGGAGATTTCTACGTTTGCCGCATTTTGCATGTCATAGATATGTTTTTGCATTTCCTTGATTAATCGTGAGAACAGCTCATAATCTTTAATGATTTCGTCGAGGTATGCATCAACTTCTTCTTCATTGTAACCACGGAGGGAACGGGTGAATTCTTTGCTATGAATTTCTTCAGCATTTAACTTAATTCCCATTTCTTCGAGGTTTTTCATTTTTCCAAAACCGTTAGTCACGTTACATCACCTTTCTTATCCATAATCGTAAGCACGTCAAGCTCGTGGGTGCCAGCGAATGAATTGTACCGTCTGTCGGAGTGCATGGTTATTCTGTGAACAGGTTAGCCTAACTTTTATGAACCAAATCACATTTTAAACGTTATCGGTCTAACTGCATCGCCAGCTTTTCTTTTGCTATAGTCATTATACAGGCTGTTCCGATGTGGTGCCATGCTGCCATTTGCGAAGCTCAGGAACTTCTTCGGTCTCCTGACAAATTCGCTCCAGGTGCTTCAGATTTAACACATAGATATATTTCTGCCGAATCTCGATAATTCCTTCATGCTGGAGATCGTTCAGTGTTTTCGAGATCGATTCGCGTGTAATTCCGACCATGCTCGCGAGCAGGGAATGATTGATTTTCATATCAATTTTGTAAGCGATCCCATCTTGCTCACCGAAATTATAATAAAGATCCATGATCAAATTTGCAATTTTGGTGCGGACATCGCAGAACGTTAAGTAGCGGATAGTGCGATTTAAGACACGGACGCGAGCGAACATAATATCATAAGCACGGCGTAGGATAGAAGGATAACGATCTACCAAGTCAAGAAAATCCTTCTTTGTAATTTGCCATGCAGCAACCGGCTCGAGCGCCTCGATGGTCGCAATGCGATGACTATCGCCTGTTAATGCTTCGGCCTCACCGATGACGTCGCCTGGGAATTGAATGCCCATGATGACTTCTTTGCCTTCTTGTCCCCGGTATACTTTAACTTTGCCGGACCTTAAGATAAAGATACTATCGCTCTGGTCATTCTCGAACATGAAGACATGATTCTTCTTATATTGACGCTCTCGGAGCAGAGGGATGATCTGTTGCAATGCATCGCTAGGAAGATCAGAGAAGATCGGGACTTGATTGATTTCGATCATGCGTACCAATCCTTTCACGGTGTTCATTCATCATTATTGTAACATGATTCGACAAGATTCAATATTAAAATTACTGGCAGCATGGGATGGAGGATCACCATTGAACTCAAAATTAGGACGAATATTTCAAATTGACAATCAGCAGACCAGTATCCGAACGGAGATGCTCGCGGGTCTGACGTCATTCATTACGATTGCTTATATTATTGCCGTCAATGGGGCCATTCTGAGCAATGCAGGCATGCCATATGAAGCGGCGACGATTGCAACGGTGTTCTCCGCGCTGGTCGGTTGCATGCTCATGGCTTTCTGGGCGAAGTCGCCGTTGATTCTTGCGCCAGGGATGGGAGATAATGCGTTTTTCGTCTTTACCCTAGTCTTCTCTTTCGGCCTGACTTGGCAGCAGGCGCTTGCCGCAGTGTTGATCGCAGGGATTGTGTTCTTCCTTGTCAGTATGACGAAAGGGGCGGTCTATTTATCCAAGAAGATTCCAACCTCCATGATTCATGCGATGACGGCGGGGATCGGTCTATTTATTGGGTTTCTTGGACTAAAAAATGGCGGCGTCATCGTTGCGAGTGAAGGGACTTTCGTACAGCTTGCCAGTTTACGGGATCCGCACGTACTAACGACGCTGTTAACGTTAGTCATTGTTGTGCCGTTATTTTTGCGCGGTGTTCGCGGGAATTTCTTAATTGGGATCATTGCCGGTACAATCATCGGCATTCTGCTTGGTATCGTCGATTTCTCGCAAATGGGCAGCTTCCAGTTCTCCATGGCGGGATACGATCAGGTCTTCTTTGCTTTTGATTTCAGCCAACTGCATTCGTTCCAATTCTGGATTGCGGTGTTCTCCTTGTCGATGGTTATTATTTTCGCAAATATGGGGGCACAGCTAGGCATGCTGCCAGATACGTCGAAGTTCAGACGATCATTCCAAGCGAACTCCTTATCGATCATTGCGGCCTCCATGTTCGGCTGCAGTCCGACGACGACAGCTGCAGAAGGCGCGGCAGGGATCGCTGCAGGCGGACGTTCGGGATTAACGCCGTTCATCGCGGGATTATTGTTCATCCCGGCTCTGTTCCTGATTCCGATTCTTAAGATTATTCCGAGCAGTGCAATCGCTCCAGTACTCATTGTTGTCGGCTGCTTAATGATTCAAGGGATGAAGCATGTGAAGCTGGATGATTTCACTGAGGCTTTCCCGGCTTACCTGATGATCGCGATTATGCCACTGACGTTCAGTATCGTGAATGGGATTGCCTTTGGCTTTATCGCTTATCCGATCGTGAAGATCGTGACTGGGCGCAGACAAGAGGTCTCCGGCGCGATGTATGTGATTGCAGCGCTGTTCCTGGTTTATTTTATACTGGGTGTCAAATAAGACTCTCTCCCTTGTGATGTAGGTTACTTCGAATCGCACCCCGATTTGGTATACCTAGGGAAAAGGGAGGGAAAGCAGCATGGATTCTTGCCGTACAGCTACGATGGAGGCGCCAGCTGCACTGATGTGGAAAACCGTATCGGAAGAATGCAATCTGGCGTGCGATTATTGCTACTACAGCTCTTGCCATGGACGGCCTTCTGCGGATATCCAGCGGATCGATGATGAGTTGTTGCGCAAAGTCATCCAAGAGATGATGCAAGGCTCGCGGGGTAGCGTATCATTTGCCTGGCAGGGAGGGGAGCCACTGCTCGCCGGGTTGGATTTCTTCCGTCGGGTTGTCCAGTATCAACAGCACTATGCGCCGCGTAATACGATCATCAGCAATGCGCTCCAGACGAATGGAACGCTGGTGACTCGGGAATGGGCGGCGTTTTTCAGGCAGTATTCCTTTTTACTCGGCGTCAGTGTCGATGGTCCGGCTTGGATTCATGATCGTCGGCGCAAGACCGGTTCGGGCAAGGGTTCGTATGATCGCGTTATGCAGGGGATTGAGGTGCTGCGCGAGGCACGGGTAGATTTTAATATTTTGATGGTTATTCATGAAGATAATGTCCATGAGGCGGAAGCCATTACGACATGGATTGATCAGCATCAGTTCGATTTTGTACAGTTCATTCCCGGGATGGATTTTCGCTCACAGGATGCCGGGGCAGAGGGCAAATTCCTTGTCACGGCGAAGCAGTACGGGCAGTTTCTCTGTCAGATCTTCGATTGGTGGTATCGTGACGGGGAACCGTGCGTATCCGTACGGGTTTTCGATAATTGGCTGCAGCGCCTTGTCGGACAGGAGCCGGAGATGTGTGTCCATCGGGAGTCTTGCCCATCTATTCTAATATTGGAGCAGAATGGTGCGGCATATCCCTGCGATTTCTATATCCATGAGCAGTATCGGCTTGGCGATGCCGGTGAACAGTCGCTTAGCGCATTGATGGCTGATTCAGCGTGGGATGCTTTCCGTTCGCAGAAACAAGTGCTCGCTGACGCATGTCGGGCTTGCGAATATGTGCAGTATTGCCATGGCGGCTGTCCACGTCATCGCGTAGGGAACGCGGGACAAGATGCGCTGTGTGAGAGCTATCGGATGCTGTATGCCTACGGCGAAGACCGGATGCGAAGACTTGCGAAAATGTTGATCGGTAGACATGGATGGAAGCTTCCTGCGCGCAATGAACGTTGTATGTGCGGGAGCGGACGGAAGTACAAGAGTTGCTGCGCCATATGAAAATAGCAAAAGCTGACCCTGATACAGGTGTCAGCTTTTTTGGTGTGAGAAAATAATTGAATTTAGGCCGTGCCCCATACGAGGCCAGAATCTTTCAGGTAGCGACGGTAAGCGATACTCATCCGGTCACAGGCAAGGGAAAGCTCAGCTTGCAGATCCAGAGGGAGGTCTTCCGGCTTCTGGTTCTCGACCACCGGCTTGTCCTGTGCGAAAATAACGTCCTGGAACGCCGCGATCTCTTGATCGGAGAGATCCATCGGATAGTTGAAGGACAGGATGCCGTAAGCGATCGTCGTCTCTGCATCCTTCGGCGCCACCGTTAGAACGATCGACATCTTGTTGTCGGTCTCTTTGTCGCGCTTCGTGAATTTCACCGTCATGGGACGAAGAATTTCATAGGTGTAGTAGACATTTTTCGCTTGACCTGAACCGTCCGGATCCGGTTGAAACACTTCAATCTCCTCGGAGCGGATGGAATGCTCGTCATAAATAACATGATAGTCGCCGATGATCGTGTGCGTCGAGACGCCGAGGTATCCTTCGTGCACGACTGCCAAGTGGCCGACGTCCAGGAAATTTTCAATGACGCGTGGCGGCTTCGCTTCCACCGTTGTCGATCCCCACATTACATTGCGGTACGATTCGTCCGTCCATTCAGGCAGTGCGAACATCGGCGCGGGTTGCTCACTATCGAGGCATACCCACACAAGACCATATTCTTCTTTACAAGCATATTTGAAAGTACGAGCTTTGCCTGGAATTGCACGATCAGCGGGAAGCTGCGGGATCTTGACGCAAGCGCCGCTGCCATCATATTCCCACGCATGGTATGGACATACGAGATTTCCATCGCGTACACACCCAAGGGACAGTTTCGCTCCGCGGTGAATACACAAGTCTTTGAACGCATGAATGCCTTCTTCATTTCGGAACAACACGACACGTTCACCCATCAGCATCACGCCAAGTGGTTTCTCCTGCAACTCATCCGTTCGACATGCTACAAGCCACTCACGCCGTAATACCGCATCTTCAATGATCATGATTTCATACTCCTTCGCTCACTCAAAGTTGATAGAATTTGATGTTAAATGTCACTATTTCGCGATTAAAACACTTATATGGTACATATTATCAAATCAAATCTAGTTATTCAACATAAACACGAACATTAATTTTAGGTTAAATAAAAAATGTACGTATTTAGGGCTGTACAAATCAAAAAACGTCGCCTATAATCGGAATTGAGATTTTTGTCACATCGTGTCGATCGTATAAAAAGAGTGGCCCAAAAAAGAGAGGATGGTTTTCGTTGGAACAGCAGCAGCCGAACAAACCGCAGCTAATCGTCGGGGTGAATGAAAAGATTGGCCCTGTCAAAGCGCTATTGTTAGGATTACAGCACGTATTAGCGATGGATTTGTATATCGCGCCGATCATTATTGCAGGGATTTTATCGTTAAGCAACAGCAATGCATCCTTCTTTATTCAAATGTGTTTCTTCGCGACAGGGATCGCGACTTTGATTCAGACGGGGATCGGATTGCGTCTGCCGGTTGTTCAAGGCCCATCCTATGTACCGATTGCAGCGATTGGTGCAATTGGCAGCAAACTCGGTATGGGGGCAATGGCTGGAAGCTTGATTCCAGGGGCATTGATCGTCATGCTGCTCGGCTTGCCACTGAAATGGTTCGCCAAAGCGGTTCGTAAATTCATTCCGCCGCTTGTCGGGGGAACGGTTATTCTGATTGTGGGTATTGGCCTAATGCCAGTTGGCTTAGGAAATGTATATCATGCGAAAGGTGAGCTCGGCACGAACATTCTGATCGGTGCTGTCTCAGCGATCGTGCTTGTCATTTGTATTCTTCTTGGACGTAACGCGAAAGGGCTAGGAACGTTCTTCCGCCTGATTTCGGTTATCGTTGCGATTGTCGCAGGCATCATCACGGCATCGTTGTTCGGCGCAGTTGATTTTTCCCCGGTGAAAGATGCTGCTTGGTTCTCTTTCCCGAAATTGTTCCCATTCGGAGCGCCTGTGTTCGATATTAGCGCCATTCTTACGATGGTATTCGTATACTTCATCGTCTTGATCGAGACGACAGGAACTTGGTTCGTTATCTCTTCCGTAACAGGTGAGGAGTTGACGAACGAACGCTTGAACCGCGCATCCTTCGGTGAAGGTCTTGGATGCTTTGTTGGTTCATTGTTCGGCGGTACGCCAATGACGGGTTATTCTTCGAATGCCGGTCTGATCGCGATTACGGGTGTTGGCAGCCGGATGGCGATTATGGCAGGTGGCGGTATTCTTGTTCTGCTTGGCTTAATGCCGAAGCTGTCCGCATTGATTACTTGTATTCCAGAGTCCGTGATCAACGGTATCTTCTGTATCGTCTGCGTCGCGATTGTCATTAACGGTCTAAAAGTTATCCAGCACGTTGTGCTAGATGACCGCAACATGATGGTCATTGGGATTCCGGTATTGCTGACGATTGCGATTACGGTGCTTCCAAAAGGTGCAACGGACGGATTGCCTGACTTCGTCAACTATGTGTTGTCTTCAGGCTTGACGGTAGGTGCGCTTGCGGCGGTATTACTGAATCTGCTGATTCCGAATCACAAAGAAAAACCAGCTGCGGCTTCGAAGCAAGAGGTCGCGTAATAGGAGAAAGGCTTGGCGTAGGGGCCAAGCCTTTTTTGTGTTTTAGATGGGGGAGTGCTAGTATGCGCGCATGTGCGGAATAACTGCAAAAAAGCAGTTAATCGGTGAGAAAGTAGCTCGGATGTGCGGAATAACTGCAAAAAAGCAGTTAATTGGCGTGAAAGTAGCTCATGTGTGCGGAATAACTGCCAAAAAGCAGTTAATTGGTGGCGAAAGTGGCTAATTTGTGCGGTATAACTGTCAAAAAGCAGTTAATTGGCGTGAAAGTAGCTCGTGAGTGCGGAATAACTGCAAAAAAGCAGTTAATTGGCTGGAAAAGTAGCTCATGTGTACGAAATAACTGCAAAAAAGCAGTTAATTGGCGCGAAAGTAGCTCGGATGTGCGGAATAACTGCAAAAAAGCAGTTAATTGGTGGTAAAGTGGCTCGCGTGTGCGGAATAACTGCCAAAAGGCAGTTAATTGGTGGGAAAGTAGCTCGTATGTGCGAAATAACTGCCAAAAAGCAGTTAATCGGCGGGAAAGTGGCTCGTATGTGCGAAATAACTGCCAAAAAGCAGTTAATCGGCGTGAAAGTAGCTTGTATGTGCGAAATAACTGCCAAAAAGCAGTTAATTGGTGGCGAAAGTGTCTAATGTGTGCGAAATAACTGCAAAAAAGCAGCTAATTGGCGTGAAAGTAGCTAATGTGTGCGGAATAACTGCCAAAAAGCAGTTATTCCGCTCAAAGGAGGCGCCACCTCCAGTGCGCCCCTACGAAAAAAATGCCTAGTAAGCATCCATCTGCTCACTGGGCATTTTCATTTAGATCCGGCTGCCGACCTTACGCAGCATCTGATTCAGCACCTCGGCCAGCACCAGGCCGATGGCGATCGCGCCGGAGATGAAGAAGGCCTGCGCGGCGAGCTGCATTGCGACATTATAGTCATTCTCGACGAAATGGCGCATCGCATCGTAGGCCATGCCGCCAGGCACGAGTGGGATCATGCCCGATACACTGAAAATAATGACGGGCGTCTTATACAGCCGCGCGAACACAATACTCGTCGCTCCGACGACGAAGGTCGCGGCGAAGGTTGCTAGAACGGTGCTGTAGCTTCCGTTCAAGAGAATATAGACAGCCCAACTAACCATCCCGACGAGCCCGCATTGCGGCAGCGAACGTCTCGGCGCATTGAAGATCACACCGAAGGCGGCAGAGGCGATAAAGCTGGTAACGAGTTGTGCGATCATAGTTAGCGTGACCTCTTTCGAATGAGAGAATTAGAATAGAATGAAGACGAGCGCAATCCCTGTGCCAATCGCGAAGGCGGTCAGGAATGCCTCGGCTCCTTTCGAGATGCCCGAGACGAGGTGGCCGGACATTAAGTCGCGGACGGCGTTCGTAATTAATAGACCGGGCACGAGCGGCATGACCGATCCAATGATGATTTTATCTACTTCGTAACCGATTCCAATTTTGACGAAAATGAACGCGAGCAGCCCTAGCAAGAACGAAGCTGAGAATTCGGCGAAGAACTTCACCGCTACAATCCGGTGGAAGTAAATGACAGATGCCAGACCCAGGCCTCCGCATAGAACTGCAGGGATGAAATCGTACCATCCGCCGCGGAACATAATCAGGAAGCAGCCGCTGGCGATGGCCGCAGCCACGATCTGGAACCAGATCGGATACGTGTGTTTGTCTTGTTCGATTTCTCGGAGCCGAAGCCGGGCTTCGGGCATGGTGATAGCGCCGCTAGTTAAGGCGCGTGACACATTGTTCACCTCGGCGACCTTGGATAAGTCGGTGGTGCGTTCAGTAATACGAATCAGCTTGGCTGGTTCCGCGCCATCCGTCGAGAAAATAATGCCCGTCGGCGTCACATAGCTATGTGAACGCGGGATGCCAAGCGATGAAGCCATCCGCGTCATCGTATCCTCAACACGGGAAGTTTCTGCACCGCTCTGCAGCATAATTTTGCCGGCGAGCAGACAGATTTCGATGGTCTCATATGTTAAATGATCAAGTTTGTCTTCCATGTTCTATCCCCTATTATCGAGATGATGCAACATTCATAATTATGATCATTATGTAGAAGAAAAGGCTGAATGTAAAGCAGGTTTGTCTCAGTTCGTCATGTCAGTTGCTTATATGAGATTGAAGCGTATAAGCGAAGGCAGGACAACCCATTTCTTCTCAGGTTCATTTTCCATTATAATAAGGAAATAGAAGAGGGTGCGAGGAGGAAAATCATGGCAAAACAGAAGTATTACGTCGTATGGGCTGGGAAGAAACCGGGGATTTATAAGACATGGCCGGAGTGCCAAGAGCAGGTCAATCAATTCCCGCAAGCCAAATATAAATCGTATGAGACGCTAGCAGAAGCGGAAAAAGCTTATCAAGGTGGGGCGAAGTCGTATTGGAACCAGGCGGGATCGAAAGGAAACGGGGCTTCCAAGTCATCATTCGGATCGCGCAAACCAGCGGCAACAGACGTACCTTTATCGGAAATCGATTATAACAGCATTTCGGTTGACGTTGGGACACGGGGAAATCCGGGACCTGTCGAGTATAAAGGGGTAGATACGCAGACCGGGGATATCCTGTTCTCGCATGGCCCGATTGCCAAAGGGACCAACAATCTAGGGGAATTCCTTGCTATCGTACACGGTCTAGCCTATCTGAAGCAGAAGGGCAGCACGCAGACGATCTATAGCGATTCGGCGAATGCGCTCAAATGGCTGAAGCAGAAGAAGGTATCCTCTACACTCGTACGGGATGCATCGACAGAAGAGATCTGGACCTTGGTTGATCGAGCGGAACAGTGGCTGCGGACGAACACGTACAAGAATAAAGTCTTGAAGTGGGAGACGCAGAGCTGGGGGGAAATCCGTGCCGACTATGGGCGAAAATAATACAAAAAGGCTTGTCCTCGAACGAAGAGGACAAGCCTTTTTTTAAGCAAAGCTAGGTGCCTCGCACGAGCGTAGATGCAATATATTGCAGGAACACATCGATCGGCGGCTTGCGCTTCTTATGCCGGTCATTGGTCAAGACTGCAACGAGATCATGCGATGGAACAACGATAATATATTGCCCACCGAAGCCTAGGGCGAAGTAATAGGGGACTCCGATCGATGGCTCTTGCTCCGTCGTGAACGAAGACACCCACCAGTGCCAGCCGTACATGCCTTCTCGTGGCTTGCTCACTTGCACCCGCGGCAGGGTGGATTGTTCGATCCAGGCATCGCTTAACAGCTGCTTCCCTTGATGTCGGCCCCGATGTAGGTAGAGCTGTCCGAACTTCAACATATCCCGCGGTTTCAAATAGAGACCGAAGCCACCTGTATGAATGCCTTGCGGGTCGACTTCCCATTGCCACGTTTCGATACCAAGCGGGTGGAAGAGGTGCTGCTGTGCAAAGTCTTCAACCGATTGGCCCGCTGCTTGCATCACCATGGCCGCGAGCAGTTGCGAACAGCCGGAATTGTAGATCATCCGTGTGCCCGGTGGATCCGCCAGCGGTAATGTTAAGGTGAAGTCTATCCAATTGGCTGTCTTGGTCATGCGCGGAAATGAATTCAGTCCCCCGAATTCCATCCATTCGAATCCCGCGGTCATGTCAAGCAAATGCTCGATTGTAATGTCACGTTTACGCTGATCGGCATCGTGCGCGAGCTGTGGGAAGAATGTATGGATTTTGGCGTCGGTTCCCGGCAAGATTCCCTGATCGATCGCGATCCCGACTAATGCGGATAACACGCTCTTCGTGCACGAGTTAACCTTAGATAATGCATCGGCTGATTCGGGTTCCCGGTAGTATTCGAACAGAATTTGTTCGCCTCTGGCGAGGATACAGCTACGCAGGGCATGCGTTGTGATGGAGCGTTCAATGGCGTCGAGATCAAATGGACTCATGCGTTATTACGCTCCACATACTTCAGCGCTTCCTTCCGGCTTAGCGGCGAGAGTTCCGTCTCCGCAACGAATTGACGTACGGCGTCTTCGTTCGCCTTGGAGTATTCACGCAGCGCCCAGCCGATCGCCTTGCGTATGAAAAATTCCTGTTTTGTCGCAACGCTGCGGATGTAGCGGAACAACCGCTCTTCGTCCGTGTTCTTCTTATAGCTTAACTGATAGAGCAGGGCAGTGCGCTGAAGCCAGAGGTTGTCGGACGCAATCCATCGTTCCGTATATGAGGCTATGAGCTCCGGATATTTGGCAAAGTGAAAGCCAATCAAGCGTGATGCGATCAGATCCACCGTATCCCACCATGATTTATCGATAACAAGTCCTTCGAGGATATCGATATGTGCTTGTTCGGCATGCTTCCGGTGTTTCTCGTAGAGCACCATTGCGATATATTGGAACTCCCGCTCCGGCAGCGACCAGACGTCGCCAGCCACCTGAACAAGCTCTCCCCCTTTCGGAAGCGGGTTCGCCTGCATAAACTCGCGCAGCAGCCGGTTTCGATCCGGCGTCCGAATACCGAGGAACGGGAATTGATCTCGCATATATGCGGCCATCGGGATAGCTGTTTCCGCATGGGTATGAGTTCGAAAATATGATTCCAGCTGTACAGCATAGGGATGCATTCGTTCGTAGCCTCCTTTGAATATCGTTAGAATGTCCCAATCCCCATCCATTTACCTCTTAGCTAGGGGATAGACCTTATGGATTCGTTCCAACGCTTCCTGCAGTAATGCTCGCGGCGTGCCTAGATTGATGCGGATGAAACCTTCGCCCCCAGGGCCGAATGCTGCGCCGAAGCTAACCGTAACGCCAGCTTCTTGTTCAATCCATAGCTTTAATGCCTGGTCTTCCAGGCTAACCGCACGGCAATCCACCCAGAGCAAGTAAGTTCCTTCCGGCTCAATGACGACAAGCTCCGGCATATGCTCCGCTATGAACTGCTTCGCATAGGCAATATTGCCTTGAATGTAAGCGCGCAGTTCTTTAAGCCATGCATCGCATGACGTATATGCAGCTTCAAGCGCTGGAACGGCGAAGAAGGTCGGATCGAATACGCCGCATTGCAGCATACGTGCACGGAACCCTTCGCGGAGCTCAGGATTCGGAATGATGATGTTCGATATTTCGAGCCCGGCTAGATTGAAGGTTTTGGCAGGGGAGGTGCAGATGATGGAGCGCTGTGCGATCGCTTCGGACAAGGTCGCAATCACGGTATGCTCGTGACCGACATGAGGGAAGTCCGCATGGATATCATCCGAGACGATTAGCACATCGTACTTTTCGCATAACGCTGCGACACGATCGAGTTCCGCGCGAGTCCAGACCCGCCCCGTCGGGTTGTGCGGTGAGATGAACAAGAGCATTTTAATTCCTTCTTGCATCTGCCGTTCCATATGTTCGAAATCCATTTCATATCGACCGTTAATCAGCTGCAGCGGGCTCTCCACCAAGGTGCGATGATTCAGGCGAACCGAACGTGGAATAGGCTGATAGCATGGGGTATGAATCATGATCCGGTCCGTCTCCTCGGTGAAATGCTGGATAATCAGCGAGACAGCTTGGACGATCCGCGGACAGAAGACAATCCAGTCTCGTTCGACTCCCCAGGAATAGGCATGACGCATCCAGCGCTGAACGGCATCGTAATAAGGAGCGAAAAGGTTCGTATATCCGTAAATCCCGTGATCGGCCATATGGCGAATGCGATTCTGTATCGCTTCGGCCGTAAGCAGATCCATATCAGCGACGGAGAGAGCGATTTGATTCTGCCCGAACTGCTGGGCCATCACATCCCATTTATCGCTATTGGTGCCGAATCGGTTCGTAACTTGATCGAAAGATGATTGCATCGTGGAAATACCTCCTGTTGTTCACGTGTATATTCTTATTTAAAGGCTTTCTCCACAAGCAATCAACCATGAAATGTGACTGAGATCGCGATCGAAGTAGAAGATACATAGTTTTGCCGGAAATGGTCACGCTATCCTTGAACGCAAATGCTTGTGAACGAGGAGGAGACGACCATGTCAGATCAGAGCAGAAAAGCTGTTCAGGATGCGATTCAAGCGGATTTCGAATCGATGAATGCAGCGACATCAGCTAGCGCAGGACTAACATCGATGCAATTCGGGCGTGATGATGTGCAAGAAGGAAATACGATCCCATCCGCAGCACCTGCGCCCGCCGATACATCGATACAGCATGCATCCAATGTGATTGAAGACGACGCTTATATCTAAATAGGAATGAATGTGAACAAAACAGGAACGTTTCCACTTCAGACGGAAGTAAGGGACGTTTCTTTTTTTGGGGGTTATTGACTTACTTTTTGTTATATACTATAATCAAGTTATAAATTGATTCATCAACAAAGCAGGACGGTTATACATACATCATCCAGTAGGGGGAACCGAACATGACTGATTTTATGCAAGTAGTGAAGGATCGCAGATCGGCAATGAAATTTAAACCGGAAGTACATATTACAAGAGAAGAGTTAAATGAGATGTTCGAACTCGTCAAATATGCCCCGTCGGCGTTTAATTTGCAGCATGCGCATTATATCGTTATCGATAATGAAGCGCTCAAGAACGGTAAAATTTATGAAGCTGCGAATAAGCAGTATAAGGTACAATCGGCATCAGCCGCGATTCTGGTGCTGGGCGATATGGATGCCTATCGGCAGGTAGGCGAACTGAATGAAGGAATGCTGAACTTAGGCATCATGAACAAGCAAGAATACGACATGACGGTTGAATCGGTGACATCCTTCTACGAAGATCGAGGTGAAGCATTTAAGCGCGATGAAGCCATTCGCAATGCGAGCTTGTCGGCGATGCTGTTCATGTTGATTGCCAAAGAGAAGGGCTGGGATACTTGTCCGATGATCGGATTCGATGCCGAAGCGATGCGCGAAGCATTGAATATCTCTTCCCGGTACGTTCCAGCGATGTTAATCGTCATTGGACAGGAGCAAATCGCAGGACAGAGACCTCGGGGTTATCGGAAGCCGGTCGCAGAGTTCGTAAGTTATAATACCGAAATTTCAAAATAAATGATTAGCATTATCACTTTGAAAGGGGTTGGAGATCATGGCATTACGCACAGCAGGCATTCATCATATTACGGCGTTTGCACGGAATCCCCAAGAGAATGTTGATTTTTACGCAGGGATTCTTGGGTTAAGACTTGTGAAGAAGACCATTAACTTTGATGCACCAGAGGTATATCACTTGTATTTCGGTGATGAGGCTGGCACGCCCGGTACGATCATCACGTTCTTCCCGTGGCCAGAATCACGCAAGGGACGGGTTGGCGGAGGGCAGGTAGGACGAACAACCTATGTGATCCCGCCGGGTGCAATGGGCTTCTGGGAAGCTCGCTTAAAGCATTTCGGCATCTCGGTCTCGAAGGCTGAACGCTTCGGCGAGGCGTATCTGCAATTCGCCGATCGTGAAGGGCTGCAGCTGGAGCTCGTGGAACGCGAAGCTGGCAAGCCGAGCGCATGGTCATTCGGCGGCATTCCAACAACGGCCGCGATTAAAGGCTTCGGAGGCGCCGTGCTGTTTAGTGTCAATTCAGCGAGCACGATGGGGGCGCTTGAGGATGTACTAGGGCTCACGAAAGTCTCGGAAGATGTAGGATACGTCCGTTATCAAGCAGACGGAGAGTTCGGCAATATCATCGATGTCGTGGCGAACAATGTGGATTGGGGCCATGGCGGTGCGGGTACAGTGCATCATATTGCATGGCGTGCCAAAGATAATGAAGAGCATGCCGAATGGCGGCAGGCCGTGATTCAAGGCGGGTACCAACCGACAGACATTCTGGATCGACAGTATTTCCATGCGCTGTATTTCCGTGAGGCAGGCGGAATTCTATTTGAGATTGCGACAGACCCTCCAGGCTTCGCAAGGGATGAAGCACCGGAGGCGCTAGGCGAGCAGCTCATGCTGCCGAAATGGTTCGAGCCACGGCGCGCGCAGCTCGAAGCAAATTTGCAACCGATTGAGGTTCGCGTATTAGGAGGCGATCACGCATGATTCACGTATTCGAGCAGGGCACAGACCAAAGTGCGCCGACACTGGTGCTATTCCATGGCACAGGCGGTACGGAGCGAGATCTGCTGCCGTTAGCGAAGCATATTTCACCATCATCTAGTATTCTTAGCCTTCGAGGCAACGTGCTGGAGAACGGCATGCCGCGTTTTTTCAGACGATTGGCTGAAGGCGTGTTCGATGAAGAGGATTTGATCTTCCGTACGAAGGAAGTCTACGAATTCCTAGATCAAGCTGCAACGCAGTATAAGCTTGATCGCGACAATTTCATCGCCGTAGGTTATTCGAACGGTGCGAATATTATCGGCAGCTTATTATTTCATTACGCAAATGCCGTGAAGGGTGCTGTTCTGCATCATCCGATGGTTCCGCTCCGCGGGGTGACCTTACCTGAGCTTTCGGGAACACAAGTCTTCATCGGCGCGGGTACGAATGATCCCATCTGTTTGAGATCCGAGTCCGAGGAGCTGGATCAGCTTCTGCGGAGCGCAGGTGCATCGGTTACACTCCATTGGGGGAACGCGGGGCATCAGTTGACCGGAGCGGAAGTCGAAGCCGCGAAGGTCTGGTTCCAGCAACATTACGCTTCATAATTCGAAATGCAATAGCCATGGTAGACGACGAGTGAATCTCGGGCGAACTGCCATGGCTTTTTGGCGCATGCTGGAGCATACGCAGGATATCCGCTATACTGGCTAGAGGTTAATAACGGAAGAGGTTAGTTGACATGACGAAATATTTATATACATACGCAGCGCATGAAGATGAACAAGCCTTGTGTCAATTAGAGCTCCGGACATTGTTCCGCGGTGCGAAGATGGGGGCCAGGAGTCTAATCTCCGCACGCCGAATTGAACCAAGCCGCAGTCCGTTCATCCATGAACGGTTGGCCATCGAATATATGACCCCCACGCTTGACGAACTGGTTCAGCAGGTTGCATCCGTGCAGATTCCAGAGGGACAGACCTTTAAGGTCGTGTATTATAAATCGGGTGAAGATGTGTCTTACGAGGAGGAGCGGGTGATTGAACGAAGTCTCGGCGCGATGATTCGCGGGAAGGCGGATATGCGCAATCCGGAGCTCCTTTTCGGGGTAACGAAGCATGCCGAGGGTTTTATATTCGGTACTTGTGCCCAGAGCTCGGCCATCTGGAAGCATCACATGGATAAGCCTCAGAATTATTCGACGGCTCTAAGTACAAGGCTCGCACGTGCCGTCGTCAATATTGCTGTGCCCGACATCGAGGGCGTCCGCGTTATCGATCCTTGCTGCGGCATTGGTACCGTGCTTCTGGAAGCCCTATCGATGGGGATCGATATAATAGGTCGGGACATCAATCCCTTAACGACGCGAGGGGCACGGCTGAACCTCGCGCACTTTGGCTATCCGGATGTCGTTACGCTAGGAGATATGCGCGAGATTACAGAATCATATGATACGGCGATCATTGACCTGCCTTATAATCTATGCTCGAAGCTCTCGGCTGAAGAGCGGCTGTCCATGCTGCGCGGTGCGCATCGATTCGCGGATCGTGTCATATTGATTACCACGGAGCCGATCGACGAATCGGTTGCGCAAGCGGGCTTCGAGATCATAGATCGTATTCAGGTGCACAAAGGTCGATTCGTGCGCGAAGTGCTCGTCGTCCAAGGATGAGTTCCTGCTTATTGATTCGCTTTTGCGTGGGGGGCAGGCTTCACAGCGTGGCTGTTCGATTCTAGTACTTCCGGCTGCGCTGTATTTCGTTTTCCCCAGATGAGCGTGCCGATGACGCCGACGATGATCATGATTGACCCGAGGATATCATAGATCGTAATCTGTTCGCCGAATACGAGCACCCCGCCGATCATCGACACGATGGTCGCAAGATTGGAGAATACGCTCATCTTGGACGCTTCCATTTTGGACAAGGTATACGTCTGTAATAGCAATGATATCAAGGAAGAGAGCAGGCCAAGATATAGAATGGCGATCCAGAAGGAACCGACGGTCAAAGGTTGAACCAATTGCTCCATCGTGCCATTCACACCGTGCTGGACGAGCGCCATCGCGCCGAATGCGATACTGCCGATCGCCATCATGATATACGTTAACTCAATCGGTCGGAACTGGCCGGAGAGCTTGCGAGCAAATACGCTATACCCCGAGAACGACAAGACGGAGAAGAATAATAAGATGATCCCCGCCATATGCGATAGATCCAGCTTCGTCCCCTTCATAATGACCACGAACAATACCCCGAACACAGAGAGCGCAATGGCGAACTTTTGCTTAAGCGTTGTACGTTCCTTCAGGAAATATCCCGCGAATAGTACCGTTAATACGGGGGTAAATGCATAGAGAATACCGCCTTCCGCGGAGGACGCGTGCTGCAAGCCAAACGCTTGAAGCGCGAAGAACAAGGTTGGATACAGGATGGCCATGCCTAGAATCGGGCGTAGCGATTTACCGCGAATATTGATTTTGATCCACCCAAGCGCGACGGGAATACTTAAGACCAGGAACGATAGGATGAACCGATAAGCGAGTGCGGTGAAAGGGTCTGCGGATTGCAGCGCGCTCTTCATGAACAGAAATGATAATCCAATAATGCTTGCATTGATGATTGCGGAAACGACGGCAAGCTTATGGCTTTGTTGTGTACGCATCTAAATTCCTCCTAGAACAAATCCTTATGGATTTATTTGAAAATTACGATCTGCCTGCTATTCAGTGATAGGTTGAATCGTTATACTGAAGATACGATAAGATCTGGAAATTGACGAGATGGAATTGTTGTGATTGTATCGGTACAGTTTAGAAGGATCTATTCATTTTGTTAGAGAAATGCGGTGTGTTAATGGCTAAATATGTAACCGTACTCACGGACATGGAAGATCGGATTCGTACCGGGCAATACGCCCCTGGACATAAGCTTCCTTCGATTCGTGACGCATCCGAAATGTACGGGTGCAGCAAGAGCACCATTATTCGTGCTTACGCCGAACTCGAACGTCTACATATCATATATGCATTGCCGCAGAGCGGCTATTACGTCATTGATCGCCGTGGGGAGCAGTGGGATCAAGGGAAGGACACCGACAAGCTGGATTTCTCATCGGCGTCGCCCGACTTGCATATTTTCCCATACCTCGATTTTCAGCATTGTCTGAATCGCGCGATCGACACCTATCAATATCAATTGTTCACCTATGGGGATTCACAGGGGCTTGAGAGCTTTCGGCATACGCTCGTGAAACATCTGGCCGACGATCAAGTCTTCGCGAAGCTGAATCAAATCGTCGTCACGTCGGGGGTGCAGCAAGCGCTGAATATTCTGACCCGGATGCCTTTTCCTAGCGGCAAATCCGTGATTCTGATTGAGCAGCCGAGTTATGAGATCTATCAGCGGTTTCTAGAGCTCGAAGGGGTGAAGGTCGCCGGGATTACGCGAACAACCCGTGGACTGGATCTCGACGAGCTGGAGAAGCAGTTCAAGCAGGGGGATATCAAGTTCTTCTATACGATGCCGAGGTATCAGAACCCGCTCGGGACATCCTATACCCTTGCCGAGCGGAAGGCTATCGTCAGGCTCGCTGAACGCTATGATGTCTATATCGTTGAAGATGATTATATGGGGGATCTGGGGGCAGAGGTTCGAATGAATCCGCTCTACAGTTACGATACATCAGATCATGTCATTTATTTGAAGAGCTTCTCTAAAGTCATATTCCCGGGGCTTCGCGTCGGTGCGGCGATTGTTCCTAAACTGCTGCATCCGATATTCGTGCAATATAAGAGATTCTCGGATGCCGATTCTTCGATCGTGTCTCAAGGCGCCTTGGAGATTTACCTTAAGAACGGTATGTTCGACCACCATAAACGCAAGATTATCCAGCTCTATGCGGCTCGGATGAATCGAATGAATCGTGCGCTGACCGAGGCGCAAGCATCGGAGTGGGTTGAAGTCGCCCCCGTTCAGCAAGGGGTGTATATCTCGCTTGTGTTACCGAAGGTCGTGAATATGGATCAACTGCACGGGAAGCTGCAGCGAGCAGGCGTCATGACGGTACCAGGTAAAGAATTCTTTTTGCAAAATCAAGCACCGTTATACAAATTCCTTCGGCTTAGCATTACTCGAGTTCATGAGGACCGCATTGAAGAGGGAGTGCAGACGATTATGGAAGAGGTGAAGCGAGCAGGGCGTGGATGGGGTTAGATAAGCAGGGGATGTGGAATGGTTGCCATATGTAACGTCATGTGAATTTCGAAAATTGGGGAGGAAACGGTAATGCAAATTGGGATCATTGGAACCGGAGGGTTCTCGGAGACACACTGCAACTTATTGGAACAGATGGATGATGTTCGCGTTAGCGCCGTATGCGGGACAAGTCTTGCCAAAGCGGAGCGGTTCGCTCAGAAATGGCGAGGCGTAGCAGCTTACGGGGACGTTAATCAAATGCTCGATCAAGAGAAGTTGGATGCCGTCTATATTTGCGTTCCTCCATTTGCGCATGGGGCGCTGGAGAAGGCGGTAATCGAGCGGAATATTCCGTTCTTCATCGAGAAGCCGATTGCGCTGGATGATGAGCTCCCTGCCGAGCTTCTCGCACGCATTGAGGAGAAATCACTGATTACGTCGGTGGGTTATCATTTCCGGTACACCGATGCGACGCAGCGAGCGATCGAGCTCTTGCAGGGCCGAACCGTAGGGATGGCACTTGGCACATGGATGGGGGATATGCCTCGCGTCGGATGGTGGCGGAAGCAAGAGGGCTCTGGCGGGCAATTCCTCGAGCAGACGACCCACATGGTGGATTTGCTTCGTTATACGCTTGGTGAAGTGACCGAAGTCTATGCCGCTTATGCGAATCGGGTCATGCACCAGGTCGAAGAGGACGTTACCGTTGCGGATGTCGGTACGGTGACACTGAAGTTGGCAAGCGGTGCGGTAGCGAACATTTCAAATACGTGTATTCTGCCAATTTCCGATCAAGCAGGCCTTCAAATATATACCGACCATGGTGTGCTGCAGATCCAATCGAACCAACTTGTCGATCGGACGAAGGGGGAGACCTATACGCTGCAGAATCAGTCGAACCCTTATGCCCTCGAGAATAAGGCGTTCATTCATGCGGTACGCACAGGCGATACGCAATATATCCGTTCAACTTACCAGGATGCGATCCAATCGCAGCGGATTGCGACGGCAGCCTTGCGCTCCGCAGCGACAGGTGCCCCTGTCACATTATAGAGAATGAAAATAAGCCCACTGAACAGATGAACTGCGCAGTGGGCTTATTCTTAGAATGCCGTCATGTATCGATCATTTCGGGACTTGGAACCAGATTTCTCCGAATTTCGCATCTTGAATTTGGTACCATTTGTTACCCTTCGTATCGAGCTTCTCATTACGAATCGTGACGATCTGAGGCATCAGCGTCCCCAGTGCTTTGCTTGTTGTCGTCTTGTGAGCCGTGATCGGTTTGGCAATGGAGTAGGTCTTGTCAGGCTTTGCAAGGGTTGGTGTCGTTACGTTGAACATCCGGTTAAACGTCGGAATGTACGAGACCAGATCATTGAAGATTCGAGCCTCTTTGCTGCCGCTTGGATAAGGATTGGACTGCGGTGTCTCGATAACGTAGACCTTATCATTTTGCGTTCCGACAATGACGCCGTTGTTCGGGCCTTTAGCAATAGCTGCCCATTCTTTTTTGGTATATTTCGTGATGGAGAGGACCATCTCATCACTCGCCTTAGCCCCTTTGGTCTGCCCTGGCGTATATAGGATTCGTTCCGAGTAAATGCCGCCATGCTTCATTTTATCCAGCTTTGCTTGGTTTAATTTCTCTACATGAACGATGCCGTCCCAAGATGCAGGAATGACGTACATGAAGTCTTGCGCTGGACTGGTATGAATGGTGCTGAGCGCTTCCTTGGTCTTTGTTTGATTCGTCGCGGTGAACTCGCCGTTACGGTAGGCAAGCGTCGTATTCACGTAACCGATCGTCTCGGCATTGCTATCTCCGGTCAGACGCTCTTCGCCGAGCAGTTCATAGATTCCATCTCCGTTCGTATCGATGGGGTCTAGCGAATTGAAGGTCGCCAGATTGCCTTTGACCCGAAGGTTGTCGGATAGAATAACTTTGGGCGTATTATTATAGAACGAGACGATGCGACTCGTAATGTAACCGCCTGACCCGCCGGTATCAGCTGTCAGCATGATATCATTGGCTTTATCGCCGTTGAAATCCCCAGCAAAATTAATATACGGCATATAGCCATCGAATCCGATGATGTTCGCGTTCATGATTTTAGCGGTTTTGCCATCGACCACGATGAGGTTAATGTCAAGGGAATAAGCGGATTTGTTATCTTCACGCGTTCCGACGACATAAGCCATGTCCAGCACGCCGTCCTTGTTCACGTCAATCAGCTGCTGGTCGAGCAGCACGGTATGCTCAGGAACGGTTACGCCATCCAGCATAAAGGTTTGTCCGATTTTAAGCGATTTGTCGGAACCGGGTTTCGTATGGTCTGCAGCGAACGCCGCTGCGGGGAATGTGGCGAGCATAGATAACGATAGCGTCAGGGCCATAATTTTTTGTCTCATAATGATGTACCTCCTGTCAGTCCGTCCTGGATCATCAGCCTTATCGGGCGGTATGGATATGTATTCTACATCTATATTTTATACGTGTTCAATTCGTCTAGGGTTACAGCTTGGTATCAAACTATTTAAAATAAGATTACGAATCCTGTCGAACGAAGGATCCCGAAATTTGTATAAACCTTGTAGTGATAGGTGATGGCGGGTATTGACCCTTATCAAGAAAAAGTCATATACTGTTGGATGGTTCATGAATGGTTACATTATTATGCCCAAGAGGAGGTTGTGCGTTGGCTAAACGTGAGAACCTTATTGAAATGGAAAATGAATTTAGAAAGTTCATGAGAAAGGTGCAGTCTGAATGGGCGAGAAACGTGAACAGCGAGCTCTCTCGGACGCAATTTCTTGTACTCGATAAATTGTATGTGGAAGGTCCGATGAAAGGGTCAGATATTGCAGATGCGATCTATATTACTGCAGGAGCTGTAACAGGATGTTCGGACAAGCTGATTCTCGGCGGTTATGCGGAGCGGATGCGTGATGAGCGAGATCGGCGTGTCGTCTATTTGAAAATTACAGAGAAGGGCATCAAGACGCTGCAAGAGATCGCGAAGCGCAGACAGGAATTGATGAATGATCTATTCGGCAATGTGTCGGATGAAGATGTGAAGCGTCTGACGTCCATTTTCAAGCAGGTCATTGAGAATTCCGAATCCAAAGAATGATAAATTGCGTGTTTATAAAGTGTGATTGCTGCAGCAATACATAATCCTTGGACAATCTTGCCATCCTAATTGGTAAAAAACGATAGACAAGGATGTGCCTTATGAAGCAGCGCACGAAATCGAAATGGATTGCAGTTGTCTGTATATCTGCTGTGTTATGTACTTTATGCCTAGGTATGCTGCGTGCTTCCGCTGCTGCTCCGCCGGCTGTGGCAGATGCACCTGAGCAGTCTGTCACCGTTCCAATGGAGATTCCAGATCATCCGCAGTTGAATGCGCTTCGGAATTTACAGTGGCTCCAGACGGATGCAAGAGACATCACGGGAGATCGTGAACAAGAGCAAATCGGATTATTAGGCGGCAAGGACGATCCGAATTCGGATCATTATCAGCTTGTCTATCTCATTTATAAAGACGTGAAGCACCAGAAGACCAGTGTTACGTTCATTCAAGGCGGATATCGGCCGAGCATGGTCGTCTGCGATTTGAATGGGGATCAGGTGAGCGATGTCTTGGTGAAGCTGCCTAAAGGGAGCGATACGGCGAAGGCCAATTATCGACTGTACACCGTGAAGAACCAAGAGGTTGTACCGATGCCCGCGCCGAGTCCGATCGAGATCGTCGGACAACTGGAGAATGATTATACCGTCACATTAAAGGCGAAGGGACAAGAGACGTACACGGTTAATATGAAGGATCGAAAGGAAAAATACGATGCAGCGGGATACTATAAGAATGGGAAGCTGCTGCGTCCGACGAAGGTATCGAATGCCTCATTTGATGTGATACAGCCCGTCGATTTTGATAAGAACGGAACAACGGATTTACAAGGCGTGCAGAAGGTTACGGGCGCGAGTGCAGATGATGTGATCGCCTATGTGCATTCCTTATGGACGTGGGAGGAAGGTAAATGGAGACAACTGCATGTCTATGTTCAGAAAGCCGTAAAGTAATGAAGCGTCACAAGCAGAGCTATCCTGCCGTAGGGTAGCTTTTTGTTGTATACTGGAAAGGGAGTACGATCCGAAAGGGAGTTATCATCATGGAACAAGTATTGGTGGAGGAATATCGTAACGAGACGCTCGAATGTCTGCATCGCGGACACATTTGCGGTGTTGGGATAGATAGAAAAGTGAAATACGAAGTAGGCGATGCCGATTATCTGGCATTCCTGCGTTCTGCGGGCAAGCCGTTTCAGGCCATTCCGGGTATTCGTGCCGGCATTCAGGAGGCGTATGGTTTGACAGATCGCGAGATTGCGATCATGACAGCTTCCCATCGTGGAGAGTCATTCCATATGGATACGATTCAACGGTTTATGCAGCATACTGGGCTCGCGGAATCGAACTTAGTCTGTGCGGAGAGTTATCCGATGCACCGCGCATCGCGAGAGAAAATTATTCGTGAGCAAGGTCATGAGCGCCGCATCTATCATAATTGCTCAGGCAAGCACTTCGGTGTGTTGTCCTACTGCAAGCTGATGGGCTACCCGCTTGAAGGCTATGAAGACCCGAATCATCCGGCCCAGCTCGAGATTGTGAAGACACTGGCGATGATGGCTGAGATGCCAGAAGATCAGATTGCGCGCGGCATCGATGGTTGCGGGCTCCCCGTATTTGCGCTCCCGCTGCGGCACATTGCGACAGCTTACTTGAAGCTTGCTTGCCCAGAGCTGATTGAAGATGAGAAGACGCGTGAAGCCGTTCGCAAGATCACGGCTGCTATGCATGCGTATCCCGAGAATGTCTCGGGCACGAATCGGATCTGTTCAACGCTGCTCATGGACAACAACATTGTCGCTAAAGGCGGGTTCAAAGGAATCTACGGGTTCAGCCTGCGCAAAGAGCAGCTCGGATTTGCATTCAAAATTATAGACGGCTCAGATGAAGAGTGGGCGCATATCGTGGTCTCGATTCTGGAACAGATTCAGTATGACAACAAGGAGACCATTCAGCGCATCCATGAGCAATTTCCTACCGATATTCGGAATGATGAAGGAAAAATTGTAGGCTATAGCAAGGGGGTATTTGTCCTATGAGACAACGTGTCATGCTCGAAGTCATTGCAACGACATTAACGGAGGTTAAAGCAGCGGCAGCGTACGGTGCGGACCGGATTGAACTTATTACGGCCATGCAGGAGGGGGGCTTGACGCCATCAATCGGGCTCATCGAAGAAGCGGTGAGATCCGTCTCGATTCCCGTGAATGTGATGGTGAGGCCGCATAGCCGCTCGTTCGAATATGATCGAGAAGATATCCGTACGATCTTATCCGAAGTGCGTCATATGAAACGGGCGGGCGCCAATGCCATTGTATTCGGGGCATTAACGTCCAAAGGCGAGATCGATATTCGATTGTTGGAGCGTGTATTAGATCGCGCAGGCGATATGAAAATGACATTCCATCGTGCGATTGACGAAGTTCAGGACCAAATGGCGGCACTGGAGCAGATCCTTCAGTATCCACAGATCACGACCATCCTTACGTCCGGGGGGCAACCGAATGTACTTCATGCGGTGGATCGCATTCAGGCGATGGTCGCACGTACAGCGGGAACGCATTGCACGATCCTGGCGGGAAGCGGATTATCGCCGGAGGCGGCGAAGCTGGCGCCATTCTTGCAGTCGACAGGGGTACAGCAGGTTCACTTTGGCTCCGGTGTGCGCGTGGAAGGCAAGTCGCTGGCGCCGATTGATGCGGAACGGATGGCTGCAGTACGAGCAGTGTTGAATGCCTAATTGGTTTCTTTATACATAAATTAGAACAGGCACCGTTCCTAAGTAGGAACGGTGCCTGTTCTATTAGGCGTTTCTAAGCTTACCTAATTCGGAGACCAGCGCTTCGATTTCGCTAATGCTGAAGTTCTGCTTACTCACGACGATATCGTACAATTCTTGAATATCTTCATAACGGTTCACGGAGAAGGATGAAGCTTGCATCGCAGCAGCGGTTGCCATTTTGAGCTTGGTTTTGATGACTTCAATCATATATTCTACGTTTTCTTGCGTTGGGTGTGTAAGATCCACATTATTCATCCTTTCCGGGGTTCAATGTCCTTATTGTAGCACGATTCAAATCAGTGGTGCTCAAAAAATTGCCATGATCTTATTGTTCAGTTACAATCATAGCAATATGCGGACATAAGCATGAAAGGAGGGGGTGGGTGATGATGTTAGAATGGGATTCGAGTTCGCCAAGCAGCGGCGCTCGGCAGAAAATGTCTGCGGAGAGACTTTCATCTTTTTTTCAGTCGATCTTCGCCGCGCACCCGGTGGATCAACTATCCTTCGTCTGTATTGGAACGGATCGTTCGACAGGCGATGCACTTGGGCCCTTCCTTGGTACCTTGTTAGAGCAGCGGGGGTTCCCGCATGTGATTGGGACGCTCGCGAACCCATGCGACGCGACGAATCTTGCAGAACGAGTGAAGACGATTCCACCTCATCATATTGTCGTTGCTGTGGATGCATGCCTTGGCCATCCCTCGATGGTCGGCCAATACTACGTGTCGTGCAGTCCGCTGAAACCTGCGGAATCGGTGGGAGGAGGACTGCCGGAGGTCGGACATTACAGTGTTGCGGCGGTCGTGAACGTCAGCGGGCCGAAGCCGTATTGGACGCTGCAGATGACCTCGCTCTATCATGTGATGCAGATGGCAGAGAAAATCGCGAGCGCGGTGGATGAAGGGCGAAGGTCCTGCACAATCGCAAGGGAGTAATTTTGATTCAGGATGATGAGCATGCAGAATTTTTTTTGGCTGTTTACAAATTTCGAGTCTCTTTTTAATATTGGCCGCATATAATCTAGGTACGCTAATACGAGGTGCTCTTGAGGCCGAGAGGAGAGATGAGTAATGACATGGATGAATCATGTGAATATAAAATCGAAGGATGGACAAGTCTATTGCTGCATGCGCAATAAAATTGTAAATTTCAATGAACAGCAGTTAATGAGTTACTGTGTAGGCTGCAAGATGTTTGGAGGGACAGCACAGGGAAAAGGTGTGGAGTGCTTCTGGAATGACTTGCGCGGAGAACACACGCTTATTATTACTGATCCCGAACATGAATTTGCCTATAATCAGACGCGAAGTGTTGTGATCACAACATCGAAATAGCTATGGAAAAGAGGGAACATCGATGAACGCAGGAATCGAACAAGGTAAAACCCCAGCAGGGTTATTTTATAAGGTGCAGGGTGAAGGGAATCCCATTGTGCTGCTTCATGGTTTTTGTGGAAGTTCGGACTACTGGGAAGCCGTTATTCCCCTACTAGCTCAGGATTATCAAGTCATTACGCCAGACTTGCGCGGGCATGGCCAATCGGCTGTGATTGGAGCATCATTTGGAATCGAAGACATGGCGCAAGATATTGTAGCCTTGCTCGATCAACGCGGTATCGCAAGAGCCGTATTATTCGGCCATTCACTAGGGGGGTATATTACGTTAGCCTTCGCAGAACAACATGCCGCACGACTGCAAGGATTCTCACTTGTTCATTCGACTGCGAATCCCGATGCAGAGCAGGCGCGTGAGAATCGGTTAAAAGCAGTGAAGACGATCGAAGAAGAGGGCATCCAGCCGTTCGTCGATGGTCTCGTGCCAAAATTGTTCGCACCGGCGCATGTCGCGTCGATGGCTGAGCAAGTGGAGAAGGCGAAGCAGATCGGTTATGGCACAGCGCCAGCTGGCGCAACCGGCGCAAGTCTTGCGATGCGAGCGCGTCCGGATCGCAATCATGTATTGCAAGAGACGCAGCATCCGGTCTTAATCGTAGCTGGTGAACAAGATCAGATCGTGCCGCCAGACAAAGCATTCACAGTCCAAGGCGCTCATATCGAGCAGGCGGTTATTCCTGCCGCGGGACATATGAGCATGATGGAGACGCCGGACAAGCTGGTTCCGGTACTGCGCAGCTTTTTACAACGCGTGTATGAATAAGTGGACAAGAGAGGCGGGAGCAGGTTCGATTCGGATGCTGCGAGGCCTCTTTTTGCATTCTGCAGGCGTAGGATTGACACATCACAGGGGATTGCATACAATGCGTTTAGAAGATTACCTAATTATCTAAGGAATGGAGGAGCACCCATGAATGATGCCTTTAAGGCACTGGCCGATCCAACGCGGCGTCAGATTCTAGTGTTGCTGAAGGAGCGGGATATGTCCGCTGGCGAAATCGCCGATCATTTTGCGATGACGAAGCCGAGTATTTCACATCATCTGAATAGCTTGAAGCACGCGCATCTGATTGTTGATCAGCGTCAGGGTCAGAACATTATCTATTCACTTAACACGACGGTCATTCAAGAGGCGCTCGGTTGGTTCCTGAACATGATTCAGAAGGATAAATAGGAGGGAAATGCGATGAACACCTCAGCAACGAAAGACAATTCAGAGAAGCTATGGGATCGTAAGGATACGATTCTGATCGTCGTCAGCATCTTATTATTCGGGCTGGCTTCCTTGTTCTATCCGCGCCTGCCTGATCAAGTGATCTCGAAATTTGATTTTCATGGCAATCCAACACGGACGATGGCGAAATGGGCATTTTGGTTATTGTACGGGGGGTTATCCATCATCCTGCCGATCGTGATTAAGCTGACGCGAAACCTCGATCCGCGCAAAGCGAACTATGCCTTGTTCGAATCGACATTTCAGCTATCACGATGGGCGGTCGTCTTATTCATTCACTTTATTTTTGGCTTTGGAATTGCGTATAATTTAGGGTATTCCGTTTCCATGAACATGGCTGTATCGTTCGGACTTGGGATCTTATGGATTATGATCGGGAATGTGATGGGCCGAATTCGATTTACTTATTTTATGGGGATTCGTACACCATGGACGCTTGCAAGTGAGGAAGTCTGGCGGAAGACACACCGCTTCGGCGGGAAGTGCTGGTTCGTTGGCGGGTTGGTAATGATCATTGCGGCCTTCTTCCCAACAGCGTATTTCTTGGTGACGTTTATTACTGTATTGCTCCTTAGCACGATCATCCCGACGATCTATTCATACATGCTGTATCGGAAGGAATTAAAGTCATAAATCAATAGATATGACAGGCAGGTGAGAGGGATGTTCCAGAGGGATTATCTGGTTCGGCTAATTGAAGAGATGACAAACGTGCTTGGCAAAGCGATGGGACTTAGACAAGACAATAAATTAATAGAAGCGGAGTCGGAGATTGACGAGCTTCTGCAGCGCAAATTTCGTCTTCGCGGCCCATTGCTTCAATCATTGTCAGCGGAGGATCTGATTAAGATGTTTACCTTCAACGGCGTGCTGGAATCAGATCGATTGCAAGGCGTCGCACTGCTCATGAAGCAGCAAGCGATGATCGAAGAGAGCAGGCAGGACCCGGGCAAAGCTGTCCAGCTGCGAACCAAAGCCTTGCATCTGCTAGCCTATGCATCAACACAAGGATATCCCGTCAAATGGGTGAAGACGAGTGAGGAGATCCGCGGGCTTGAAGCAGAACTTCAAGGAGTATATCTGTCGGATACACTGCACAGACTCTTGTGGGAGCACTATGCAAGCAATGGCAGTTATGCGAAGGCAGAAGATCATCTCTTCCATCTGTATCACCGAGATCCTGAGATTCTCTTGGAAGGTATAGCCTTCTACAATCGTTTACTGGAGCAGACAGACGAGGACCTTGAAGAGGGCGGACTTCCTAGGGAGGAAGTGCTGCAAGGTCTTGCTCAGCTGCAGGGCGAGGGCAGGCTTAAGTAAGAAATGGAGGCAACAATTTTGGCTAATGAATCCTATACGATAGAATCCTTGGGCGACATGCTCAAGGGACTTGTGCAAGAAGGTAATCTGGTGTCGGGGACGATGAGTCAATTGCGGCATAAACTGCCAGACACGTATTCGAAAGTGCTCGTTAAGACGATTGAGCTTCGGAAGCAATTGTATGTGCAGTTTGAATATCACTATGCGAAGCGGGTCACGCATGAGAATATTCCGATGGAAGAGGCAGGAGCGAAGCTTACCGAACTCTTCGAGCATACCTTCCGTCAGGGGCTGTTGCGTACGACTTCGGAAGAGATGCAAGTCCTTCTCTCGAAGAAGAACAAGGTGACGGTCATCCGGAAGAAGACGGCAGCGGTCACCGCGAATTTAACGCATAATCGGAAGAAGCAGTACGTTCTCGAAGAAGGGGATCCTGTACCGTTTTTGATTGAGCTTGGTATCATGAATGCGGAGGGCAAGGTGCTTGCGAAGAAATATGATAAGTTCAGGCAGATTAATCGGTTCTTAGAGATGGTTCAAGATGTGCTGCCGCATTTGCCGAAGGACCGGACGATCACCATCGTTGACTTCGGTTGCGGGAAGTCTTATTTGACCTTTGCGCTATATCATTACTTGGCAATACAGCAGAGCTTGTCCTTAAATGTCGTGGGGCTCGATCTCAAGGCCGATGTCATTGCACATTGCCAGCAGCTCGCAGAGCGTCTCGAATATGGACAGCTTCGATTCCTTGTTGGCGATATTGCCGAGTACAATGAGTTAGAGCAAGTGGATATGGTTGTCACACTGCATGCTTGTGATACTGCGACGGATGCAGCCCTTGAGAAAGCTGTGCGATGGGGAGCGAGTGTGATTCTGTCGGTACCTTGCTGTCAGCATGAGTTGTTCCGTCAGATCGACAATCCGGCGCTTGCACCGCTTCTGTCCCACGGCATATTGAAGGAGCGTTTCTCCGCGCTAGCTACCGATGCGGCGCGAGCTAAGCTGCTTGACCTCATGGGTTATCGTACGCAACTGCTCGAGTTCATCGATATGGAGCATACACCGAAGAATATTCTCATTCGCGCAGTGAAAGGCCATGCCGCTGCGGATTTACGAGAGCAGTGGGTTCAGGAGTACGTGCAATACCGTGATTTTCTGCATATCTCGCCTTACTTGGAGCGGGCTTGTCAAGACTTGCTGCCGCCGATCATTCGTCAGTAACCTGGGAATTTCTAGGGTGGGTGTTCGTCTTGACTGGTCTATGTTAATATATGGGTAAAAGACGATATGACTAGATTTGGAGGGACGGCAGGTTGGAAGAGAGGATTTATACGAATGAACGTGAATCTGTTCCACTAACCTCATTACTCGACTGCAGGACAGTCGTAGAACGGAAAGATTACGTATCTACAGGTGTGTTGACATTTGCGGAAGGCGATTTGCTCGAGGTTGAAATTGCGGAGTTCCAAGATTTTGAGCTCGGTGAATCAGTCAAAATAACGATCTATTCTCCAGTAGGCATTCATATTCTGCAATCTTCAGTTATCGCAAAATACGAAGGAGCTATCCTCATCATCCATCCGCCGAACCATCAGAGTAAGTTCGAGGACAAACGGAAGTATCCGCGGATTGCGACGAATAAGGGAGGACAGATTCTAAAGATTGTGCGCCATGCAGATTTGTTCGTACTGGATGAGCCGTTATCCTTTAACCTGTCGAACATAAGCCTGCAAGGGATCGGTTTTATGCTGCCGAAGTCGGAGTTGTTCTCCATTCATACGCAGTTCCATGGCGAATTGGATTTAGGATTTCGATTCCCCTGTACCTTCATGATCGTTCGCAAGCAAGTATCGGAGAATGGGATCTTTTACGGCGCAGAGCTGCTTGAAGTCTCGGATGAATATGAACGCAATTTACGCGCATTTATTCTGAAGCAGCAGATCGAGAACCATTACGAGATGATGAAGGCGAAGCAGAAGGGCAACTCGCCGCGTTCCTCCAAATGACAATAAATACAGGTAGCTTCGTCCATCGACGAACGGCTACCTGTTTTTGTTTGCCGGATCACCCTCCGAAGGACTCGCGGAAAGCGCGGCACAGCTTCTGGCGATCTACCTTCCAGAGTTCAGCTAATTCCTCGCTTACGGCTTCGTCCCACCAATCCGATAGAATCTTGCGATTGCTGGAGTTCTCATGAATCCAGATCAGATTGCCTATGACTTTGCGATAATAGAGTTCTTCCCCTTGTTTCATGGATTCTTCAGGAATCCATACTTTCATTCGTTTGACAGCGCGGTATAATTCCGTATTACAGGTTCTACGGATTTTTCGGGCGGACGGTAGATTGGCTTGATGCTTCTCCGTATGCTTGGCTGATTGATGTGTGTTCGCCACGCGGCATCGACTCCTCTCCATACCAATGTATGCAGACAGGAGCGGGGAGGCTACCGCCTTAGACGGTCTTCGTTAATCGACGACAATATATCCGATCATCGGCGCCGCGATTTCTTCATGGTTCGTAGGGTTCGTCTCCGTATTGGTGGCGAGGTGGCCGGAATGTGTGGTGCAGATCAGTCGATAGATTCCTTTTTTCTCTGGTGTAAAGGTGACGACCGTCTCTCGCCCTTTGCGAACTTCCCCGCGAATCGTTGTTCCTTCGATATAGAATTGATGATTCGCACCATTCACACCATAAATGCTAAGCTTAAGATTCTCCCCGACTCGAGCTGGAATTGTGCCGGGGTCCCAGCGGTATACTTCGATTTCCTTGCCATCTGCGGTCTTCGTCTTGAATTCGCCGGTTACGATATGAATGGTGCGTTCTTCCGGAAGCTCTGTATTCACGGGTTTTGATTGCTCCCAGCGCAGATATGCGATGGTCAGCATGACAGCGAACATCGCGACGGCAAGCCATTGGACTTGTCGCTTATTAATCACCCAGATTCTAGACACAGTATTCACCTCGAATTATGCATTTGAGACAAGTGTATGCGGGTGTGGGGCAAGCCATGCCAGTGAAGTAGAAGTCATGTCCCACCGTGTGATAGAATAAAATAGATTGTAGAGGTAGTTAAAAACGTCTGGAGTGGAAGAAAATAACTGGGGGGCAGAATGGATACTATTCACGCAATTATTAATGACATTTTTCAATGGGTTCAAGGTTTAGGGTACTTTGGGATTGTGCTCGGTCTGATGCTCGAAGTCATTCCGAGTGAAATCGTGCTCGCTTACGGGGGCTATCTCGTTTCGCAGGGAGAAATATCCTTCGTCGGCGCCGTGATTTTCGGTACGATTGGTGCGGTTGGCCAGAACTGGATATTATATGCGATTGGCCGCTATGCAGGTCGTCCGTTCTTCGAGAAATACGGCAAGTATTTGAAGATCAAGGAGAAGCACCTAACCATCGCGGAAGGTTGGTTCAATAAATACGGAGCAGGCATCGTGTTCACCGCA
Source organism: Paenibacillus guangzhouensis (assembly GCF_009363075.1). Taxonomy (NCBI): domain Bacteria; kingdom Bacillati; phylum Bacillota; class Bacilli; order Caryophanales; family Paenibacillaceae; genus Paenibacillus; species Paenibacillus guangzhouensis. Next base: position 6,571,723 of record NZ_CP045293.1, read on the forward strand.
AGATTCATTCCGTTCATGCGTCAGATCATTTCGGTTCCTGCCGGGATGGCGCGGATGTCTTTCGGCTTATTTACGCTGTTAACGACACTCGCATCGATTCCATGGTCGCTTATTTTCGTCTTCCTCGGATGGAAGATGGGAGATCAGTGGCAGAATGTAAGTGAGAAGGCAGGTCCTTATGTACAGCCGATCCTCCTGATTGCAATTGCGTTATTAATTGTTTATGTTGTTATTAAAATATGGCGTTCCAAGTCTCGTGCCAAACGAGTGTAATGGAACCTTTTCTTATACCGCTAATGAAGGTGAGGATGTCTCATGAGTAAAAATGTAGCCGCTAAATTGCGCACGGGAATTACACCGAAGCAATTCATCGACGGGATGACGAAAAATCAAGATACGTTCAAGGGCTGGTATGATGCTTTTACGTGGCAAAATGCAGAAGATGAAGAGTTCTACGAATCGCTGAACAACCGTGATGATTTGAGATGTCTCATCATTGCGGCGGATTGGTGCGGGGACGTGGTCCGCAATATTCCGGTCGTGTTCCGTCTCATGGAGAAGGCGGGTATTCCGACCGAAGTATTCATCATGGAAGAGCATTTGGATTTCATGGACCAGTTCCTAACGCGTGGCGGACGCTCTGTGCCGGTTGTGATCATTGGGGATACAGGCGGTTACGTGCTGGCGCAATGGGGCCCTCGTCCAGCGGCGGTGCAAGCGCATATGAATGCATTTAAGCTCGAGAATCCAGATCGGGAAGCATCCGATTACCAAGAGAAAATTCAAATCGTTCGTCAGAAAATGATTCAAGAATATGGAGAAGGAACGGGCTATCAGGCTGTGATTACAGCAGAGCTTCGTGACTTGCTAGCAGGAGTGTAGAACCATCATGTTAAAGATTGAATCTTTCCAACTAGGGCCGCTTGAGACGAATTGCTATCTCGTCATCAACGCGGAGACCAACAAGGCTTTTGTCATTGATCCCGGCATGAATCCTGGGCCATTGCTTCGCCGAATTCAGGATATGGAGATTGAAGCGATTGTGCTGACGCATGCACATTTTGATCATATGGGCGGCGTGGATGAAGTTCGGAAGCTTAAGAAATGTCCTGTCTATATTCATGATCTGGAAGCCGATTGGCTCACGGACCCGAAGCTGAACGGATCGCTTCGCTGGTCGCAAGTGACCGAACCGTTGTCGACGGATCCAGCCGAATATGCGCTGGAGGATCGTCAGAGCTTGGAGCTGATTGGACATACGTTCCAAGTTATGCATACGCCAGGCCATTCGCCAGGCAGCGTAAGTCTATTGCATGAGAACGACTTGTTCGCAGGAGATGTACTCTTCCGTATGTCGGTCGGCCGCACCGATTTACCTGGGGGACGTCAGAATGACTTGCTCGATTCCATACATCAGAAGTTGTTCAAGCTGGATGACGCGGTGAAAGTCTATTCTGGTCATGGGCCGCGGACGACGATTGGGTTCGAGCGCGCGAACAATCCTTACGTCTAAGAACATTGTGTGAACATATCGACAATTCTACAATATTCGACAAGGCGAGACTGGACTTTAGCACTAGGTGCTGATATACTAATCTCAATTAGAAATACTTAACTTCGCGAAGCACGCAAGCTGAGGAGAATCGCTCCCGGTTTGCGTTCTTTTTTTTTGCTTTTTTGCAGGGGTCACTGGGAATGCTAGAAATGAATCCTCTGATGATGGACAAGGGATTTGGGACATGATGCGCGAACATAATAGAGAAGCACTTGTTAGCATTGGAGGCAATGAAGGATGACAGTTCCAAAGCAGGAAATGATGAACCGGATCGAACGTTTGCAATCGAAATGTCGTGAACAGAAGATCGACGGTTGTCTTATAACGCAAAATGTCGATTTATATTATTTCACCGGTTCGATGCAGACTGGTTATGCCTTTATCCCGGCACAGGGTGAGACGGTGTATTACGTGCGCCGCAGCTTAACGCGAGCGGAACAGGAATCGCTCGTAGAAGTCCGGCCGCTCGGTTCGTTCCGCCAATTCGGCGACACACTGGCGGCGGACTTCCCACACATATTCGCGAGCGCTGCACCTGTGCTCGCGACCGAGTTCGACGTGCTGCCGGTACAATTGTACCAGCGCTTCGTCGAACTGCTGCCGCCGTCTACCCGATGGGTGGACGGCTCGCAGCTGGTGCGTGAGACGCGGATGGTGAAATCCGCGTTCGAGGTGGCCGCCATCCGCAAGGCGGCCCAGCTGGCAGACGCCGCACTCGAAGATGCGGCGTCGTACCTGCGCGAGGGCATGACCGAGCTGGAACTGATGAGCCGGATCGAGTATACGTTCCGGCGTCAAGGCCATCTCGGCATCATGCGCATGCGCGGCTACAATCAGGAGATTGTCACCGGCATGGTCGGCGCAGGTGAGGCAGCAGCTGAACCGACGTACTTCGACGGGCCAGCAGGAGGGCGGGGGATGAGCGCAGCCTATCCGCAGAGCTCATCCTTAAGGCCCATTGCAGCCGGCGAGCCGATTCTGCTCGATATCGGCTGCAATGTCGATGGGTACGTGATCGACCAGACACGTACGCTCTGCATTGGCCAGCTCGCTGCCGATTTACAGGCGGCATACGATCTGTCCGAAGCGATCATCCGCCGTACGGAAGAACACCTTGTCCCAGGTACGATTGTTGAGCAGCTCTATACCGAGTCGCTGAAGATGGCGGAAGCGGGCGGACTAGGGGAGCATTTTATGGGATTCGGCGCTGATCAGGTTCGGTTTCTCGGCCATGGCATCGGTCTTGAAATTGATGAACTTCCGGTTCTTGCCCGTGGTTTCAAGATGCCGCTGCAGCCAGGTATGGTCATCGCAGTGGAACCGAAATTCACGTTCCCGGGGCGTGGGGTTGTTGGAATTGAGAACACGTATCTCATCACGGATCATGGGTTCGAGCGGCTGACGATTTCCCGCGAGGGCGTCATTACAATATAAAGGAACCGCATCTAGTGAATGAGAAAGAGACGTACGGTTAGCAGAACCTGCTGACTGTACGCCTCTTTTTGTATGCTTGGAATTCCTTACGTCAAAATCGCGAAGTTCTTTTTCAAGAATTCGAAGTTCATGAGAATATCTTGAAATTGTTTGCCTTCTTTGCTCTCCAGATCGTATGGATTCGATTGTGGAAGGGCCCCAAGCCATACTTCTTTATCGTTCTCCGCGATCACTTCGCCTAATGCAGGACCTTCTTCTTTTTTCATCTTGTCGTACTCTTTTTTGCTTACCTTATATACCGTAAATAGGGATGCCGAGTTCGGATCGATTTCGCCTTTTGGCGCGTACATGAATGAGACGATACGATCAATCGAAGGCGTATCATTGGCAGGTTCATCAATCGTTTTTACAAGGTTGTTCCATACTTCAGGATATTTGAGCGAGAAGCCGGCTACTTTGCTCGAGAATGTCGCTGTATCTGCGGCATCCTCGTGATCTTTATCTACAATCACTTGGTCCTCGTGTTTTGTTTCTTCTTGTTTTTGGTTGTTAACTTGCTCTTGTTTTTGTTCAGGTGGGCTCGTTTCCGCTTTTTTGTCTCCATTTCCGCCGCATGCGGCAAAGACGACGGCCATGCAAGCCGTTAGCAATACAAGCGATAGTTTTTTCATGGTGTGATTCATTGTATAAATTCCTCCTTGATGTCATAATCACAGGGGTTAGTATAACAAGGATCATTTCACGAGAAATGACTAAACGATGAAATACGGGTTACAGAATGTTAAAATAGGTATTTAGTGGAAGAGAGGCGTGCGTCATGAAGAACATTCTATTGACTGGCTTTGAGCCGTTCGGCGGGGAGACGATGAATCCGTCGTGGGAAGCTGTGAAGTGTCTGGACGGGGAAATTCTATTCGGAGACTATCAAATTCAATCGGTGCAATTACCGACAGTGTTCGGGGATGCGATCCATCAATTGGCGCAAGCCCAAGCACGGATCTCACCTGTATTGACCTTATGTATCGGGCAAGCCGGAGGAAGCTCCGAGCTTCGAGTAGAACGCATCGCTATCAATTTGGATGATGCTCGAATTCCTGATAATGCAGGGAATCAGCCAATCGACCAGCCGATTGTGCCGGATGGGCCTACTGCCTATTGGTCGACGTTACCGATCAAGTCGATCGTAGAAGTCTTGAAGGAGAATGGGATTCCAGCATCCGTGTCGCATAGTGCCGGGACCTATGTATGCAATCATCTTTTCTATGGCTTGATGCACCGCATCGCTGAGAGCAAGGTTGAAGGAAAGGGCGGATTTATTCATATTCCGTTCCTGCCGGAGCAGGTCGCGTCAAATCGTAATCAGCCAAGTATGTCACTGGAGACGATCGTACGAGGGATTCGGATTGCCACCGAGGTAAGCTTGCGTCAGCATGAAGATATTCGCGTGGTAGGCGGTGCGCTAGATTAGCCGAATCGTCTTTTACCCCTTGCCATGCGTAAAAACATATCGAAGATGGATATCCTGATGGTATTTAGAGAGAGGAGGGGGTTAGGATACGCAAGATTCATTTTCGCCGGAAGACACCCTTTCGATTGTTATTCAGCACGCTGAAATCTTTCAAATCGATATTTTGGCCATCGCTTATTTTTGAGATGGTGTACAAAACGTTGACGATTACGATTTTTGTGCCATTCATTTCGTTTATATTTCATCGGGCAGTAGAATATAGCGGACTCGCGGGAGCGACCAATTACGAACTATTGAAGTTCGCGATGACCCCCTACGGCATTTTATGCTTTTTGATCATTATTCCGTTTGCGACGGTCATTATTTTCATCGAGGTTACCGTTCTCATTCTCTTGTCGTATTACGCGCACCAAGGCGAACGGATCAAGCTCATCCCTGCTTTTATGCAGTCATTAACCTACCTGCCTTTTTTGTTCCGGTACGGATTTTTTGGCTGGGCACTGTATTTATTGTTCATGGTTCCGCTCCTCAATATCGGGTTCTCGTCGACCCTGTTGCCGTCCCTTCAAATTCCGAATTTTATTACCGGTGAGCTGCTCAAGACCAACTCGGGGATGCTTATTCTAGGCAGCTTCTTTGTCGTGGTTGCGCTCTTCTATTTCCGCTGGCTCTTATCGCTTCATATGATCGTCATTGAGGGCAAACAAGGATTCATTGAGTCTGCGCGGAAAAGTGCGAGGATGATGCGGAAGTCATACTGGAAAATGTTCGTCACCCTTGCCTACGGGGTCTTGCTATATTTCGTGTTGTTCGTTCTATTACTCGTCGCGTTCATTGTCATTGTGACGATCTTTTCCTTGGTTGCAGAAGAGACGGGTCTTGAGAATACAACGTTATTTGGGAAAGTGTTATCTTCGATTTCGGTGTTTGCGTTATTTTTGGCATCGTATTTCTCTTCACCGCTCTTTATGCATTTGCTTACCGCATTTTATATCGATCGGGCGGAGCCGATGGATGCTGCGATCCGGCATGCGGATTGGGATCCGACCAGAGATTTTCATCCCAAGGTCCATCGCTCGCGGCTGCAACGATTCCGGGGAAGGTTCGTGATCGTGTTCGTGATGGTGATTACGGGAACGCTGCTGCTGGATTATTCAGTCCATGTGACGCAGCAGCGGACGCATCCATTTACCATAATGGCGCATCGCGGGTATACGATGAAAGGCGTTGAGAACTCTTTAGAGGCGCTTCAGGGCGCGATCGATGCTCGGGCGGATTATGCGGAAATCGATGTTCAATTAACGAAGGACGGCCAAGTGGCAGTCATTCACGACACCAATCTGAAACGGCTCACGGGACGGAACGTTGCGGTATATGATCTCACGATGGATGAGCTTCGTAAGCTTGAGTTAAGGCAGGGTAATTTCAAAGGGCGCATTCATACCCTCGAAGAATTTATTGTGTATGCCAAAGGCAAAATTAAGCTGAATATTGAGATTAAGCTGCATGGTCGTGAACGAGAGGATATCGTGGGCAAAGTCGTCGATCTGATCCACAAGCACCAATGGCTTGAGCAATGCGTTGTTCAGTCATTGGATCAACAAGTCGTGGTGAAGGTACAGGAAATGGATCCTAAGATCAAAACAGGCTACATCGTGTTCGCAAGTACGGGAGCCATGTCGTGGATTCATGCCGATTTTATCGTCTTGGAAGAGTTTATGGTGACGCAGAAGGCAATCACATCCGCTAAATTGCTCGGCAAAACGTTATATGTCTGGACAGTGAACAACGCTGAGGACGTCGAGAAATATTATTATATGGGCGTCGATGGCGTTATTACGGATATCCCTCAGGATGCAAGATCAACGGTGCGTTATATCGAAGAGACGAAAAATGAGGGTGAGTATATCTTTAACTCCACGTTATCTTCACTATTCTCATAATCAACTTGCTGAAGAAGTCTCTCATCCTAGAATTTCGGTTCATCGGTGAGAGCTTCTTTTTTTTATTTTTTCTTACTGAACTTTTTACGGGAGCGGTTCGTATTATGGTTGATTTGCAAATCACAACACATGGATCCTATCAAAAAGGAGGAAGCACGTAGCAATGGATGAACAACAACGAATTCACTTGGCCAAACGCGGTGACGACCAGGCGTTAGCTCAATTGCTGCATGACCACTACGCCTTTTTGATGAAATATTTAATTAAAGTGACGATGAATCCGACCCTTGCAGAGGATTTGGTGCAGGAGACGATGCTGAAATGTATTGAGAAAATCACTTATTATAACGGCACATCCAAATTTTCCTCCTGGATGATTACGATTGCGACCCGATTATACATTGACATGATGCGTAAGCGTAAGGTAGAGCAGCGTTGGCAGGAGCAGGAGCAGGCGCTCCGCGGGGTTCAGTGGCATATGCAGCAGCACCAGGAAGCTTGGACGGATGCGATCGATGCCATCTCCAGAATGCGTTATGACATTCGATTGCCGATTCTGCTGAAGCATTATTATGGATACGCGTATGAAGAAATCGCCGAGATGATGGATATCCCGCTAGGAACGGTCAAATCACGAATTTACAATGGGTTGCAGCAACTGCGAAAGGAGCTCATGCCGAATGCGAAAAAATAAATCGAAAACCAATCAAGAGGCTATACAAGACGCTTCACTGGAAATGAACGTCTCGAACGAAGATCAGGAGCTGATTGATCAACTCATGATGAGTTTTGAACAGATGGATCATGTGATCCCGCACAGCACGGCACCTCATGTAGGGCATTTGGAGCGGCTGGTTACGGAGCAGAAGATGGCAGTTCGTCGACGTCACCACATCGAGCTCCTTTGCTTTTTCCTCGTTGCGCTCGTGCTGATTGGCGGGAATACGCTCCTCGTTATGACGAGCTGGACTGCATTTGGGATATTCCAAGGTGTGACGTTGGTTGCGGCGCTGGGCTACCTCTTCGGCTCCTATGTACGTCGTAAGAAAAAAGGGGATGTTCAGCATGCCAAGTGAATATTATCATCCGATTCCTTGGTGGGCGGTAATCCTCATCTTTGTCACTTTGATTACGCAGAGCTTCTGGCTATTTACTGATGCGCGCCGGCGGGAGAAGAACTATTGGTTCTGGGGAATATGGGGACTGATCCAGTTTCCGCTTCCGATCTTGTTCTACAGTTTATTTCATATTTATTTGCCTTATCGCAGGTCGAAGTCTAAACGGGGTCCATCCTAATCATTCATTATCTCATTGAAAGCAGGGATGAACATGAATCTTACAGTGAACTGGGGACTGCTTGCCCCCATTCTAGTGATACAACTTATTTTGATGGTGACTGCCTTGCTCTCTCTCTATAAGGCCGAAGCTACGCGTGGGCCGAAATGGATGTGGGTGCTGATCATTGTGTTCGGTCAAATTCTAGGTCCGATTGTATACTTTGTCGTCGGAAGGAAAGATCGATGATGACATTGCTGCAGGTAGATCGGTTATCGAAGCGGTTTAAACAACATCATGCGGTGAAGGAGATTAGTTTCTCAATCGAGGAGGGCCGCTGTGTTGCCTTGCTTGGGCCGAATGGGGCGGGCAAAACGACAACAATTCATATGCTAACCGGACTGCTGCGTCCGACCTCCGGCGAAATTCGATTGATACAGCAAGGGAAGCAGGTAGCAGATCGGAGGCCTTATCTCGGCTATTTGCCGCAAATGCCAGTGTTCTACTCCTGGATGACAGGACATGAGTTTGTTCAGTATGCCGGGCAGCTCGCGGGGCTAACGAAACAGGAAGCGTCACGGAGGACGAAGGAGTGGCTCGATATCGTTGGCCTCCAAGATGCCGGCAAGCGACGCATCGGCGGATATTCGGGCGGGATGAAGCAGCGGCTTGGTCTGGCGCAGGCTCTAATCCATCGGCCCAAGCTGCTGATTCTCGATGAGCCGGTCTCCGCACTGGATCCGATTGGTCGGCGAGACGTGATAGGCATCCTGGAGCAGATTCGCCAAGAGACGACGGTGCTGTTCTCGACGCACATTTTGCATGATGCGGAGGAGATCTGTGACGATATCCTGCTGATCGAGCAGGGGGAGATTGCGGTACAAGGCAGTCTGGATCAGATTCGACAAGCGCATAGTGAGCCGTTACTTGTAATTGAAACCTTGAGTGAAGGGGATGCGAAGAAGCTCGAGATGGCGATCCGCAACAAATCTTATGTGCGCCATATCGTGAACAATCGTCAGACGCTGCGAGTGACCGTTACTGCGCTGGAAGAAGCCGAACGGGGGATGATGGCGGAAGCTGTGCAGCATCAAATATTCATTCGTAAGTTAGAAGCGGGTTACAGCACATTAGAGGACTTGTTCATGAAGGTGGTGCAGGCATGAGACAATTCGGCCTCTTTTACCGAAAAGAAATGTTAGAGATGGCACGCAGCTACAAATGGATCTGGGTACCGATGGTCTTCCTTCTTCTTGGCGTGATGCAGCCTGTAACAACGTATTATATGCCCGAAATTTTGAAGCACGCAGGCAATATGCCGGCAGGGACGGTCATTACGATGCCGACACCCACGGCGGGTGAAGTGTTGGCGCAGACGCTCAGTCAATTTGGTATCCTTGGCATTCTTGTGCTTGTGTTGTCCATGATGGGCGCCGTATCTGGGGAACGGCAGAGCGGCGTGACTGCGATGATATTTAGCAAACCGGTTTCGTTTATTTCCTATATGGCTGCCAAATGGGCCAGCATGCTCACCCTAACGGTGGCTGCGTTTGCGGCGGGGTATGCAGGCGCTTGCTATTATACGGTCCAGTTGATCGGTTCGTTGGAATACGGAGTTGTCCTGCAAGCTGGTATGATGTATTTGTTATATTACGTCTTTGTCGTCTCGATTCTGCTGTTAATGAGTGCTTGGCTGCCGAATGGGGCGGGCGTGGCGTTTACGACGATAGCCTTTCTTATGCTGCTCAGCTTCGGATCGAGTCTCTTGTCACGGTACTTGGCATGGAGCCCGAGTCGGCTGAGTGCGATCGCATCGGAGCTGTTAACGCGTGGTGAGTCGCTGTCGTCTGTAGCACCTGTGCTTTGGATGTGCCTATGCAGTGTGCTTCTGTGTGTGACGTTAGCTATCTATCAGATGCATACGCAGGAGTCGATTTCGGCAAAAGTCTAGCATTGCAGGAACTCTAGCAGCATAACTTCGCTTCTTTTCCTCTCTCGCGTGGACTTACTATTTTTTTTGTAGTAGGATAGAGGAAATAAAAAGATAGTTCGACAGCTGGGGGGAAGAAGCGATGTTAAATTTAGGGCAAAAAGTGATTATCGTCGCTGATCGATTTGAACAGAACATTCCGATTGGGGAATATGGTTATATAATCGCATACGATCGAAATGCGGATAATGCTTTTGACTATGTTGTTCGGGTGCCTAAGGTGAATCGTAACTTTGCGGTGCCGTACACAGATATTGAAGTTGAAGAAGTATTGATTGCACAAGAGATTGAACGCATTGAACGAGAAGCGCTGATTGATTTCGCGCTCGCTACCCGCAACGAGGAGCTGTTCCGCAGCATCATGAATCGCGGGGAAGAGCCGGAGGAAGCTGAGGCTGAGGAGCCTGAGGAGATCACGCAGGAAGAGTTCATTCGTCAAGTCAATCTCAAAGCATGGATTTAAGAGCTCGGCACTGTGCCGGGCTTTTTCTTTTTTTGGCGGAGGGGTGTGATTTGGATGTTTTGGACAATGACGGACCAGCTAACGGACTCAGATCACCTTATCCTACTCGAATATAGCGGTTTGAACATCTAACGGACTCCACATACGTTATTCGCGGCAAATTGGGGTGGTAAACGTCATTTTTAGAAGAATAAGGTATCTGGGATTCGTTAGAACGAAAAAGAGGCTGTATTCCCTTCAATAAGCTCCGTAGGATTCGTTAGAACGAACGGTTCATGTCAACGTGATTATATTATGGTAAAATTTACTAGGTCAAATTTATCCATCGTGTTGAGGAGGACTGCGGATGAAGACGAAAATAGTAGCGGTTTGTACGGTCTTGTTGATGCTGTACAGTGCTAAGGCAGAAGCGGTGAGTTTGCTTGTTAAAGCGGCGGTGTCCCATGTGTTTCTGGTCGTTAATAATGTTCAACTCCACGCCGATTCCATGCCTGAAATTTTGAATTATAAGAATCAAATTTATGTATCTTTACGGTATATAGCGAATCAATTCGGAGCTTTAGTAGGCTATGATCCTACCTCTCGTAATGTTTATATTGACCATAATGATTACGGTCAAGTACGTTCCAAGCTCAACGCGAGCGTAACGGAAGGAGATTTTGAGCTCAGTATCTCCTCTGCCAGTGCGAAGTATAAGCAAGGAGATCCGATCAAGCTGTGGAGTACATTGACGTATCGGGGGGAAGATCCGATCACGGTATCACATGGCGGTTCGTTACTCTATTTTAGTTTAATGGACGAAGATCAGTTCTCAGAAGGATATGTGAAGACCGTGATGCTGGTATATGAAAAATTTCAACAAGGGGATAATATCGTCTCGTTTTTGCACCCGGGACTCTTTACTACGTACTGGGCAAGCAAAAATCAGATTACCGATATAGATAGATATCTGCAAGAAACCCCGCGCCCCCACATTCTTCCCAAAGGCCGCTACACGATCATCGTCCATGCGGAGTTTGCTATTGGCGAGAAGTTTGATCCCGCAGACGATTCGAAGCATCGAGAATTCAGCGCCGAAATTCCGATCGAGATCGAATAGGCCGTAATAGGGGATCATACATATTTTTCCCTCTGCATTGAGTATGAAAAACAACTACGCTATACTATATAAATTAGAGCCTAAGGGGGATTACGTAACGATGAGCATTACGGTGAAAGACGTTGAGCATGTTGCGAAGCTCGCGCGACTCGCATTATCGGATGCAGAGAAAGAGCAGTTTACAGGTCAATTGAACGCGATTCTGAAATACGCGGAGAAATTGAACGAATTGAATACGGATGAAGTGGAGCCGACAACACACGTGCTGCAGATTCGTAACGTGATGCGTGAAGACGAGACAAGACCGTCGCTCCCGATCGAGAAAGTACTGCGCAATGCGCCAGATGAAGAAGACGATCAAATTCGTGTACCGGCTGTCCTCGAATAGTGGACGGAGGCTAGCGTACAAATTCATATATTATGTTGAATGGTTGAAAGGAGAATTCCCTTGTCATTATTTGATTTGCGGTTGCAGGAAATACATAACAAGCTGAGCGCTAAAGAATTGTCCGTCACGGACCTCGTGAGCGAAGCTTATGGACGTATTGCCAAGACAGAAGACCAAGTGAAAGCTTATTTGACGTTAGATGAAGAGAGAGCTCGCGCGCATGCAAAATTGCTGGACGAGCAGCTTATGACCGATGCGCCTCGCGGATTGCTGTTCGGGCTTCCAGCGGGGATTAAGGATAATATCGTGACGGAAGGACTCCGCACGACTTGCGCGAGCCAATTCCTATCGAACTATGATCCGATCTATGATGCGACGGTTGTTCAGAAATTGAAGAAGGCACAGTCCGTTACGCTCGGCAAATTGAACATGGATGAATTCGCGATGGGCGGTTCGAATGAGAACTCGAGTTTCTATCCGACACGTAATCCATGGAACTTAGAATATGTACCAGGTGGTTCGAGTGGTGGTTCTGCTGCAGCTGTGGCTGCTGGTGAAGCATATTTCACGCTAGGCTCCGACACAGGCGGTTCCATCCGTCAGCCAGCATCGTATTGCGGTGTTGTTGGATTAAAACCAACTTACGGACTCGTATCCCGTTTTGGTCTTGTTGCATTCGCATCTTCGCTCGACCAAATCGGACCGATCACGAAGAATGTAGAAGATTCCGCGTATGTATTGCAAGCTATTGCAGGTTATGACAACATGGATTCCACATCCGCGAATGTAGAGATCCCGGACTATATCAGCGCACTGAACGGAGACATCAAAGGACTCCGCATCGGCGTGCCGAAGGAGTACCTTGGACAAGGCATCGATCCGAAAGTGAAAGAATCGGTTCTTGCTGCGCTTAAAGTGCTTGAGAGTCTTGGCGCTACTTGGGACGAAGTATCCTTGCCGCATACGGATTATGCGGTTGCGACATATTACTTGCTTGCTTCGTCGGAAGCTTCATCGAACTTAGCACGTTTTGACGGCGTACGTTATGGTGTTCGCGCAGAGAATCCGGACAATCTGATTGATATGTATGTGAAGTCTAGAAGCCAAGGCTTCGGGGATGAAGTGAAGCGTCGGATTATGCTTGGAACGTACGCATTAAGCTCTGGTTATTATGATGCGTATTATCTGAAAGCACAGAAAGTCCGCACGCTCATCAAGCAAGATTTTGATCAAGTATTTGCGAACTATGACGTTATTATTGGACCTACGGCACCAACGACGGCATTCCCGATCGGATCCCAAGTGGATGATCCATTAACGATGTATTTGAATGATATTGTGACCATTCCGGTCAGCTTGGCGGGGGTACCGGCGATCAGCGTTCCATGTGGACTAGCGGATGGCTTGCCTGTCGGATTGCAAATTATCGGGAAAGCTTTTGATGAAGCAACTGTGCTGCGTGTTGCGCATGCTTACGAACAGAACACAGAACATCATAAGTTGCGCCCGCAGTTGTAAAGAGGTTGTTCAATAAGTCGACTTTTGATCACGAAGAGTTTCAAGATGGAGATTCGGCATCGAATCTTGCGTTCATCCTCGAAGAGCATTTGCTTACGAAGTATCCTTCCTGAGGAAGGATTTCGGGTACTCATTTAGGTTTTGCCTAAACTCCGTTCCTCCTTAAAGTTTTTCGAAGAAAAACTCGCTACGGGAGCATCGGCTTTCGGATTCACGCAACCTAAGCATATGCTTACGATGTCAGTTTTCTGCGAAAACTTTCAGGTGCTGAAAAGCAGACTTTTTGAACACGCATTATATATAGGAGGTTTCCCATGTCTACATCGAAATACGAAACCGTCATCGGCTTAGAGGTTCACGTTGAACTTCATACGAATTCTAAAATTTTCTGCGGCTGTAAGACTTCCTTCGGCGCATCGCCGAACAGCAATACATGCCCAATCTGCCTCGGACATCCTGGCGTATTGCCTGTACTTAACCGTCAAGCGGTAGAGTATGCGATGAAAGCTGCAATGGCTCTAAATTGCACGATCGCAACTGAGAGCAAGTTCGACCGTAAGAACTATTTTTACCCGGATTCACCGAAAGCTTACCAAATCTCGCAATACGACAAACCGATCGGTGAGAACGGTTGGATCGATATTGAAGTGAACGGGGAGACGAAGCGCATCGGCGTTACCCGTCTTCACCTCGAAGAAGATGCAGGCAAGCTTACACACGTGGATGGCGGTTACGCGTCGCTCGTTGACTTTAACCGTGTCGGTACGCCGCTGCTTGAGATTGTATCAGAGCCGGATATCCGCTCTGCGGAAGAAGCGAAGGCATACCTTGAGAAGCTTAAGGCGATTATGCAATATTGTGATGTCTCCGATGTGAAGATGGAGGAAGGCTCGCTTCGCTGCGATGCGAACATTAGTCTTCGTCCTTATGGACAGAAGGAATTCGGTATTCGTGCCGAACTGAAGAACATGAACTCCTTCCGCGGCGTTCAGCGTGGAATTGAATATGAAGAATACCGTCAAGCGGACATCTTGGATGATGGCGGCATCGTCGTGCAAGAGACAAGACGCTGGGACGATACACAAGGCAAGACATTCTCGATGCGTGGCAAGGAAGAGGCGCATGATTATCGTTACTTCCCAGACCCGGATCTTGTATCAGTCTTGATCGATGACGAGTGGAAAGCACGCGTGAAAGCTTCGATTCCGGAATTGCCGGATGCGCGTATCGCGCGTTACGCAGCGGAGTTTGGCTTGCCAAGTTATGATGCGAATGTTATTACTTCATCGATGGCGCTCGCAGACTTCTTCGAGGAGAGCTTGAACTATACGAAGGACGCTAAAGCGGTTGCGAACTGGATCATGGGCGATTTGCTCGCGCATCTCAACGCGAACAACCTGGAGATGTCCGATGTGAAGATCACGGGTCAAGGCCTTGGTGAGATGATCGGCTTGATCGAGAAAGGCACGATTAGCAGCAAGATTGCGAAGACGGTCTTCAAGGAAATGATCGACAGTGGTACAGCGCCGCAAGCGATTGTGGAAGAGAAGGGTCTTGTTCAGATTAGCGACGAAGGCGCGATCAAAGCGATCGTCGACAAAGTTGTGGACGCGAACCCGCAGTCCGTAGAGGATTACCGCGCAGGAAAAGACAAAGCGATCGGCTTCTTGGTCGGCCAAGTGATGAAGGAATCGCGCGGCAAGGCGAACCCGGCCCTCGTGAACCAATTGCTCGTGGATCGACTTAAAGGTTAATTCGACTTCGAGAGGAACGGATTTGCATGCACGATCCATGGGTCATTGATAATCTGCACGTCATGATCCGACTGCTGCTTGCGATGCTGTTAGGCGGGCTTGTCGGGTTCGAACGTGAACATAATAATCATGCAGCAGGCCTTCGGACACATATTCTGGTCTGCTTAGGTTCTACCTTAATTATGTTGTTATCCATTTACGGATTTGCTGAATTCGTGACGTTGAATCGTGATCCTGCGCGGCTTGCCGCGTCGGTCATTACTGGGATCGGATTTCTCGGCGCCGGGACGATCCTATTCACGGGCAAATCCATTACAGGGCTGACGACGGCGGCATCGCTGTGGGTCGTCGCTTCCATCGGCCTAGCGATTGGAGCGGGCTTCTACTTTGCAGCGGTCGCAGCAACCATATTGGTTCTGCTTAATCTGTGGGTGTTGAATAAGATAGAACAACGGTTCTTGCGAGGGAAGAAGGTTCGCCTGATCACGATTCGAGCAATAGGGCAGCACGATCTGCTGGATGTCGTATCAGCGAAGCTTACTTCCCTGGGTATTACAACGAAGAAAATGTCTTTAACTGAGACACGGCATGCCACCGAGCATGAAATCGACTTGCAAATGGAGCTGCAGCTTCATGTCGTAGCGCCGAAGCAATTGGAGCCGATTCACCTGATCGTGGAACTAAAATCCATTGCTGGCGTATTTAATGTTTCGGTAGAATAAAGTAAGGGGTCTATCTCTTACGATAACCTTCCTGATGGGGAAGGTTATTTTTTTTGAATTATTTTGAAGGGTTTATTGAAATGAATACGTCATAAGTATAGATTCATATGGAGAGAGGGGGATTGCGATGGACAATCAGACGGATGATCAGCTCATTTATCAGATTCGGGAAGGAAATCAAGAAGCTTATCGAATACTGGTTGATCGGCATAAAAATTACATTTTCACGCTATTGTTCAGAGAACTTGGCCATCGTGAGACCGCGGAAGACCTCGCTCAGGAAGTGTTTATTAAATTGTACCGTTATTTGCCGCAATTCCGTGGGGAGTCGAAGTTTACGACTTGGATGTATCGCTTAGCGATTAATACGTTAACCGACTATCGTCGATCGCAGCAGCGTAAGCCGCTGACAAGTCTGATAGATTCGATCAAATCATGGTTTAAATCTCCTGCAGAAGAAGAGCCGGAAGAGCGGCTACTGCATAAGGAAGAGCAGCTTGAGGTACAACGGGTGCTCAGCAAGATGAAGGAAAATTACCGTATCATTCTTGAACTCTATCATATGAGACAACTCTCGTATCAAGAAATCGCGGATATTCTAGAGGTTCCGATACGGACCGTTGAGACACGTCTATATCGGGCCAAACAACAATTCGAGCGTTTATGGACGGAGGTGCAAGTTCATGAGAAGACGATTCAAGCGAAAGTCACCACATCAACAACATCAAAGAAAAGACTGGACAAAGCCTCGTCAAGCTAAGGTCTTGCCTATGGAACGAGAGAAGGTCATGGAGCAGATGCCTGTCTATGAGACCTCTCCAGCGTTTACAGATATCGTAATGCAGCGAATAACCGCGCAAGGAAGCACACCCAGGGCTACGACAGCAGCTGCGCCGAACGTGAATTATTTTACGCGACGGAAACAGTTCATCCATTTTGCGGTAGCTGGAGCAGCGACGTATCTCTTTATTGCAACAGGGATCTTGCAATCGCTCATTGCGATGGATGCTTTTCAGCTGGAATTTCAAATGAAGACAAAAGTTCAACATGTGGTCGAAGCCGGCATCGAAATGATTACCACCATTATTCCATTCTAGGAGGAGATAGAAAGATGACGCAATCGAATAAAGACAGACAATCGGCTTACGACCCTTTTCTGGATGAGCGTATGCATCATATGAACACCACGCCCATGATGAATGCATTTCCGAACTCGGATCATCCTTATGGCAGCAATATACCTCGTAAGAGTAAATTTCTAGCTGGCTTACTTGCTTTTTTTATCCCGGGGCTTGGACACTTTTACCTCGGTCTGATGCAGCGCGGGTTAACGGTTATGTTAAGTCTGGCGCTGAACATCGTTGCTATCGTGTATAGCGTGAATTTGCCGCAGGGTGGCAGCTTGCCGATCATCGTGCTGTTAAGCCTCATGATCCCGTGCGTATACTTCTATAACTTGTTCGATGCTCTACAGTGTACGGATCGTGTGAACGCGGAGCGCATCTATGGGTATGTGCCGGATGGTATGACACCGTTATTGCGTAATGGCGGCGTGTCTTTTAAAGGCAGCTCGCTTGGCATCGTGCTCGTTGTGTGCGGCGTGTTTGTGTTGATGCTGAGTGTTAATCCGGCTTGGCTACAGTTTTTGTTCTCAAGCGGCGGTCCTTATTTTGGTGCAGTGATTCTTATTGTGGCGGGACTGTTCCTGCTCTTAAGAACACGTTCCAAATAATGATCGAGGAAGGGGTGTCTTATGATTAAAGTCGGGCGATATACAGGTGCCATATTATTATTAGCCGTAGGCGGGATTCTAATCTGGGATCAGAGTTCAGGTACGACCCATGTTCAATATTTGATAGACTGGTGGCCTGTTCTTTTTATTCTGTGGGGCATAGAATATATTATTCTCAATATTGCTTATCGGAATTCCGATCGACGGATGAAGCTGGATCTTGGTGGCATGTTTTTAGCAGTTTTGTTATCAGGTATCGTGTTTAGCGTAACCCAGCCATCGCTCATGTCGGATGTATGGAAGCAGCTTAACTTTAAGATTAATTTTGCGACAGACTTTGGATCGGATGAGGGCATGCGATTCGAGAAACCATTGCAGAAGGTAGCGATTGACAAAGAAACCGAAGCGGTTGTGGTTCGGAATGAATATGGTGATGTGGTCGTTCAATCGGGTGAAGTCGATCAACTCGAAGTATCAACGGTTCTGCGCGTAGATCTGCCGGATAAACAAGAGGCTGAAAAAATTGCGAATGAGTCGACGGTGAACATCGTGCCGGGGCAGCGCATTATGATTGAGACAAAAGGGAAGAAGTATGGAGGCAACTGGCAGAAGCAACCTCGTATGGATCTTGTGCTGACGTTCCCAGAGCGTTCCGCAATCGATTTGGATATCGAGACTATGCTCGGCGATATCGATATTCAGAACGCGACTGCACGCCATGAGCTTAAGTTAGTGACGATGAAAGGCGACATTGATCTTGAAAATGTCGTTGGCACCGTTCGAGGAGAGACGTTCTTAGGAGAAGTTAGCCTTTCCGCGATCGAAGGCGAAGTTGAGATGACGTCGAAGAGCGGCGACTTCAATGTCAGCCATGTGACGGGGCGGACGAACGTTGCGACGCTTAGCGGCGAAATTCGCTTGGAGGAGGTTCAAGGCGATATCCTCGCGGATACGAAGAATGGAGACATCCACATCGATCGTGCGGATCACAATGTGAAGGTATCTACGCTTAATGGAGATATTTTCATGGATACGAAGATCATTGGCGGCGATTGGGATGTTCATTCCATGGTGGGCGATTTGGATATTGCTGTGCCAGATACGGGGGATTATTCCGTTGAAGGATCTAGCGGCATTGGTTCCGTGAATGTGATCGATTTACCATTCCAAGCAGGAGAAAAATCACTGTCAGGCACCGTCGGAAATGGTAAGTTTAAGGTTAAACTTAGCTCGAATAATGAACTCACCCTCAAAAAGAATTGAAATCGATCATACCCAGGAGTACAATGAATGGAGATTGATGTTAAAATTTTATGTACTCCAAATAAACAGGTGGTGGGTCAGCTATGAATACGCAAGTCCAAGAAGCACTTGAACAATTAAAAAATACAGGAGTTCGTATTACGCCACAACGCCACGCGATTCTGACGTTTTTACTCGATTCCATGACGCATCCGACGGCGGATGACATTTACCGAGCGCTCGCTCCGAAGTACCCAAGCATGAGTGTAGCGACGATATATAATAACCTCAAAATGTTCGTGGAAGCAGGTCTTGTGCGCGAATTGACTTATGGAGATAATTCAAGTCGGTTCGATGCAGACCTGTCTTCTCACTATCATGCGATCTGTCAGAAATGTGGCAAAATCGTGGATTTCAATTACCCAGCACTATACGAGGTAGAGCATGCAGCGGCTGAACAGACAGGCTTTGCTGTAAGCGGCCATCGCATGGAGATTTACGGCGTCTGCCCGGCATGTGCTGAGAAGAAGTAATCGGACAACTCTAGAAATGGAGAGAAGGATGAATCTACGATACCAAAAGAGGACAGGCCTGCGCGTTCGCGGCTTGTTTTTTATTATTGCAGCTATTGCTGTTCTTGTTGTTGCGGGGATTTATATTAAAGAAGAGGTGCTGCCTAGTACCAAACATGTGAAACCGGATTTCCACGGATTGGCCAAGCCGATCTTTGTTGCCGGTGAATTGCAAGAAGCATCAGCTATCGGAACGAAGGAAGGGATTAAGCTCCCATTGTCGGTCGTTCAGAAGAATATTGACGCTACGATTCGTTATGAGAAGAAATCGAAGACCATTATTATGGCAACACATGATAAGTTGATTCATTTTAAGACGGATGAGTTAACCGGGCGAGTGAATAGCAAGCCGTTTGAACTCTTTTTTACAGCTGAACAGGTGAAAGGTACGCTCTATTTGCCGATCGCGCCGCTCGAGGAGCTGTATGGTCTTCAAGTAAAAGAGGATCCGAGCACGGGAACGGTGACGTTGTTCAAGGCTGGCGATCAAGTTCAGTCGGCGAAGACGGTAAAGCTTAAGAAAGAGGAGAAGACGTTGCCGTTGCGGGTAGGTCCTTCGATTCACAAACCAATCGTCCAGGATGTGAAGCAAGGGGAGAACTTGCGGATTTGGGCAGATCTTGATGGATGGTATAAGGTTCAATTGGAGAATGGGATCGTTGGCTTCCTGCAGGATTCTGATGTGGAAATGGGAGAGCAGCTTACCATAGAACAAGTCCCCGCGTCGAGTGAACACCCTGTTGAGAAGATTGATGGCCCGATTAATTTGATCTGGGAAGCGGTTTATAACAAAACGCCGGATGTGAACAAGATTGGTCCCTTGCCAGGGGTGAATGTTGTCAGTCCAACCTGGTTCAGTCTACTTGATGGACAAGGGAATGTGCAGAGCAAAGCGGATACCGCCTATGTGAACTGGGCTCATGCGAATAATATGCAGGTATGGGCGTTGTTCAGTAATAGTTTTGAGCCGAAATTGACGACAGAAGCGCTATCGACCTTTGACCGTCGATTCCAGATGATACAGCAGGTGATGTCCTATGCTCAGATCTATCGTATAGATGGAATCAATATCGATTTCGAGAACGTTTATACGAAGGACAAAGAGAACTATACACAATTCATACGCGAATTAACGCCTATGCTTAGAGCCCAGGGACTTGTCGTCTCCGTGGATGTAACACCAAAATCGAACAGTGAGATGTGGTCAGCTTTTCTGGATCGCAAATCACTCGGCGAATTGGTCGACTATATGATGGTGATGTCCTATGATGAGCATTGGGCTTCGAGTCCACGTGCAGGTTCGGTGTCTTCGCTCCCATGGGCGGAGAACGCGATGCGGCGCATTATCGATGAGGACCAGGTTCCTGCAGATAAGCTTCTCCTTGGGGTTCCGCTATATACACGAATATGGACGGAGACAACGGTAGACGGAAAGACGAAAGTCTCTTCGAAGACTGCGGGCATGAAGTCCATTCAAGAGTTAATCGAGAAGAAGAAGCTCAAACCGCAGTTTGATGCAGCTGCAGGTCAAAATTATGTGGAATATGAAGAAGATGGTGCGAAGCGCCGAATTTGGATTGAGGATGGGACCTCGCTTGAAGCGAGAGTGAAGCTGGCGGAGGA
>NZ_CP045294.1 GCF_009363075.1 Paenibacillus guangzhouensis
AATCTGCATCAGCTTGGTCGTCGGGAGCGTTCGCCGCTGCAGGCCGGTTAACGCATAATCGATGAAGGATTCCTGATTCGGAATCCGAAGCAGCTCCATGACCGGCTCCGTCATCGCCGTCGTCGGTCCCATCCGGTAGAAGGTGTCATACACAGCACGGAGCACCTTACGAGCGAGATAGAATCCTCCCGCTTCGTCGCCGGAGAGTTCGCTGCCTACGCCGCCAACCTGAAGCCGCTTGCCGCTTGGCGATATGCCTCCAGTCGAGGTGCCGGAGCCATTGATGGAGCAGATGCCGTATCCTTTGTCGCTGCCTGCCTTAACCCCGAGGAAGGAATCATTGTCGACGGCATAATGCATAAGTCCGATCTCCTCAATGACTCGGCTTAGATTCTCTTTCTGCGAAGGGATATCAGCGCCCGCAAGTCCAAATGCCCCGGCTGCCATATCGTTCATCGTTAATTGGTTCCGCGTCAGCAGCTGCTGGATATTCTCATTCATGATCCGGAATGAGCTGGCATAGGCGTCGGGAAATTGTTCATGACTGCAGGTGCCTGTGTTGATGTGATCCACGAAATTCCCTTGCAAGTCGAATAGGAAATAGTCGGTTTTGCTGTTGCCGCCATCGACGCCGACGACATAGTTGCTGTTCATCATACCTTCGTTTCCTTTGCGTAAAATTGCGGGAGGAAGTCCTTGTGCGCAGCTTTGAGCTCTGCAAAGCACTGGGATGCGACATTGTAGTCGCCTACCAGCGGATTCATCAACAAGGCGCGCATTGCCGCATCCTCATCCCCGTGTACGGCAGCGGCAACGGTCTCGCGTTCGTAGGCTTTTACCATACGCATGTAGTCAATGATATGTTGATTGTGGAAATCTCTAACTTGCAGCGGTACGGCACCGTTCTTGCCAACCACCGCGCACACTTCAACAGCGTCCGTATCCTCCATGAAATTCAGCGCCCCATTATTCAGCAGGTTTACGACATGAATCTCTTGTTTATCATTGTAAATAGCATCCACGAGACTAATCGCCACTTCCGAATAGTTCGCGCCTCCGCGGGTGGATAGCAATTCAGGTTTGGTATGCAGTTCGGCATCCATGTAGATATTCAGCAGCTCTTCTTCGATCTCCATGCATTTCTCGCCGCGCGTCATTTTGCTTTCCTTGAGAAATGTCAGCTTCTTGTCTTTGAAATAGTAGTATTCCAGATAGGAAGAAGGAATCGCTCCTACCATCCGAATGAGTTCTTTCGAGAATCCGCTCGAAGGGATATTCTTCATCGCTTCGCTATTTAGACCAAGTTCTAGCGCGGTCTTCAGATAGTCTGTGCCGTCCTGTTCGATCGATGTGATCCAGCTGAGATGGTTAAGACCGATATAGGTAAAATTAGGGCGTTCAAGCTGCAGCGTCTCGCGAATGCTCTTAAACATGTTGAACGGCACATTGCATAGCCCTAGCATCTTGACCTTGGTATGATTGAGCATCGCTTCGGTAATAATACCCGCCGGATTGGAGAAGTTGATCAACCATGCATCCGGGCATAGCTCCTGCATACGCTCTGCAATATGGAGCATCACGGGAATGGTGCGCATCGCTTTGAAGAAGCCGCCGATGCCGCAGGTCTCTTGGCCGATGAGGTTATATTTGAGCGGAATCGATTCATCGAGGACCCGAGCCGGGAGTTTGCCGACGCGAATTTGAGCCAGGACGAAGCTCGCGCCCCGCAATGCGTCATCCAGGTTCTGTGTCATCACCACACGGCAGGAGAGGTTCTCTGCCTGAATCATGCGTTCGCACAGGCTGCCTACGATTTTGAGTTTTCTATCATCCGTATCCATCAGAACAAGCTCATCGATCGGCAGGACATCTTTACGCTTAATCATGCCTTCAATGAGCTCGGGCGTGTAGGTGCTGCCAGATCCGATAATTGCGATTTTTAATTTATTATTCATCCGCTTCTCCACCCTTCGATCCATTGATATAAGGAAAATAATTCCACAGGATTACGCTGTTATTATAGCATTGCAATTTCAAATGCCGCAATATAAAATAGAATTAATATTTCACTGTGATATTAAAATTTTGAAATAAAATTTTACGTTATTCATCCGTGAGGCCTCGGTTCGACGGCTCTCCGTGTCTTGTTTTTTTGCAATATTCCCCTTATGATGAAATTAAATTTCATAGAAGATAGGGGATGCTTTTCGTTTTATTTTCAGGCTTATGCAACGCAAATCATAATAGATGAGTAGGGAAAAGCGATGTCAATTAACGATAATATTCTAATCAAGATTCGGGAAATGAAAGAAAGCTTAACCCCGGTAGAGAAGCTGGTTGCCGAGTATATATTGGAGAATTTAGAGGATATCCCTCATCTCTCCATCAAGAATCTCGCGCAGTTAACCAAGACGAGCGATGCGTCGGTTCTGCGTTTCTGCAAGACGATGGGGTATACGGGGTACCGCAGTTTTATCGTAAGCATCTCGGCTTCGCTCGGTTCAATGGACGAAGACGAGAAGGATCAATATACAGATATTCAGCCAGGGGACGACCTGTCCATTATTATCTCGAATATTTCGCGCAACAATATCAAATCGATTGAGGACACGCATAGCGTCATTGACAAGAATGAAATTGCGCGTGCCGTCCAAGTGCTGCGTCAGAGCAAACGGATTGCTTTCTTCGGGATCGGGGCCTCAAGCCTCATTGGCATTGATGCGGAGCAGAAATTCTCCCGAATCAACAAAATGTGCCATACGTATGCAGACGGTCACAGCCAGCTGGCGGCAGCTGTACTGCTTGAGAAGAACGATGTGGCGATTTTCATCTCAAATTCCGGCAGTACAGTTGAGATTCTGGATTCGCTCGAGATTGCCAAGAAGAATGGCGCGGTTACGATCGCGATCACCAAATACCATAAGAGTGAGCTGGCAGACGAAGCCGATATCGTACTCAGTATCTCGACACCGGAAGTGACGATTCGCAGCGGGGCGATGGGGTCGCGTATTGCGATGCTCACCATTATCGATATCCTTTTTGCTGGCGTAGCGAGCGCCGAATATAAGAACGTGAAGAAATATTTAACGAAGACGCATAATATTTTATCTAGCAAACATCGGAAATAGACATTATAGACATCGGTCTCTTGTCATAGAACCGGTGTTTTTTTGTCGAATTAAGAAAATAAAAAACAATAATTTATTTTATAATAAAATTTTATTTCGAAAACTGTTGACCGAATTGAAAATACTGGATAATATGAATTTAAGATAAATACATCACCAGGATAGGAGGATGGCAATGGATGAATATCTGGCGAGATTGACTACGGAAGCGATCAATGAGACGACACGGTCCATCGATGAATGTTCAACCGAGGAAATGGTTCGTCTCATGAATGAGCAGGATGCCACGGTCCCGGGTGCAGTCGCAGCAGAGATACCGCAGATTGCGAGAGCGGTTGACATACTGCATCATGCGCTTAAGAACGGCGGCAGAATGTTCTACGTAGGGGCTGGATCTTCTGGCAGACTAGGTGTACTCGATGCATCAGAATGTCCTCCTACATTCGGCATTAACCCGATAATTGTACAGGGACATATTGCCGGAGGCGATGGAGCGCTGAGAACCGCTGTTGAAGGTTGTGAAGACAATGCAGAGGAGGGTATTGCACTTATTGAACGGTGCGGGGTGACAGACAAGGATGTTGTTATCGGCATTACGGCCAGTGGAAGCGCACAATTTGTGATCGCCGGATTAACGAAGGCAAGGGAGATTGGAGCCGCAACGATTGGTGTCGTCAATAACAAGCATTCCAAATTAGAGCCTGTCTGCGATGTATGCATTGCGCCTGTCGTCGGGCCGGAGGTCATCATGGGATCCACTCGATTGAAAGCAGGGACAGCACAGAAACTTGTACTCAACATGCTCACCACATGCACGATGGTGAAGCTCGGGAAGACGTATGATAATCTGATGGTAGACTTGAAGGCAAGCAACAAAAAATTGCGAGATCGTTCCGTTCGAATCATTCGATCTGCGACGGGCGTCGATGCCGGTATTGCTGCTGCTTATTTAGAAAGCGCTTCCATGAGCTGTAAGCTGGCTATTATGATGATCAAAACCGGTCTGGATGCGAACGAAGCAGAGAAAAGGTTGGAACAGTTCGACGGCAGCTTAAAAAAAGCGATAGGCAGTTTTAACAAGGTAGTGTAAAAGATTAAGGAGGCATGTATTTATGAAAAGAAAAATGCGTGTGTTAGCATCGATTTGCGCTTTAACTTTAGCATTAACCGCCTTGACAGCATGTGGAAGCTCTTCGACGACCAAAGAAAATACGCCATCTGACACGAACAATACGAACAACAATAATAACACGAATGTGAGCACCGAAGCAGCGAAAGATACCATTACGGCACTGTTGCCGCCGGTATCACCAGCCTATCAAGAAAATTTCCCGCAAATGGAAAAAGATTTTAATGCCTTATATCCGAATCTGACGCTCAAAATTGAACCGGCCAGCTGGGAGGATATGACGCAGAAACTGGATACACAGGTGAATGCGGGTAGTCCGCCAGATATTGCTTTCCTCGGTTCGTCAGGCATTTCGAAATACGTGGAGCAGGGCATGGCGCTCGATATTACGGATGCGGCAACCCAAGAGATGATCGCGGATTTCGACCAAGCGCCGCTTGAATATATGAAGAACGGCAGCGGACTATACGGCTTCCCGGCTTATATGGAAGTACACGCCTTAGGCGGGAACAAAGAGTTCCTCGAGAAAGCGGGTATCGACTATAAGAAAATTCAACAAGAAGGCTGGACTTTCGATCAATTCCGTGAAGACATTAAGAAAGGCGTTGTATCGGAAGGCGGCAAGACTTCCCGATATGGCTTCGTCTTCGCAACGGCGGGCGTAACATCGAAAGATTACCTGTCTATTCTCGTGAAGAACGCGGGCATGCCGGCAGCATTCGATAAAGATCTGAAGTTCGCTTATACGAGCAAGAACTATTTGGAAGTCTTAAAAGACATTCGCGTGATGATCGATGACGGTTCGATGCCGAAGGAGCTTAGCTCCGTCGATGCGGGTAAACGCTGGAACATGTTCCTGACAGGTCAGACGATGATTACAGGTAAAGGTCTTGCGGTGTTCGAGAACTCCGCGAACAAGAATAACGAGAAGATTAAAGCGAATGATGGCAGCGCTGTCAAAGGCAGTATTCCAGTCGAATACATCGTGCTTCCGGTTCCTACCTTCGCAGGCCAGAAGGCACAAGCTAGTGCTGTCGTTGACGGTTATGTAGCATTCCGCGGCAAAAAAGAGCCAACGGCTGAACACAAAGCCAATGTCGTCAAAGCAGCTTACTTCTTGGCGAGCGGCAAGGTAGCGGCAACAACGAATAATGATCTGTTCGCTGCCCATATCACGAAGAGCGGCAAAAAAGAAGCAGAGAGCATGACGGTCAATCGTAACCCAGATAACGTTGCAGCCGTTGAAGCAATGCTCAAGACAGCATCACCGGCACGTCCTGACATCCCAACGGACCTAGGCGCGAAAGCGATTAAGCTGGAAGACGAAGTCATCGTTCCGAAACTGCAAGCATTGATTGCCGGCGAGATTACGCCTGAAGCGATGTACGAAGCTGTGAAGACAGCAGCGATTCAGACCTTCGGCGAAGACGGTGTAGTTAAAGATTAAGCCATACGTTGTCTCGGGTAGCCGTGTGATGCACACGCGGTTATCCGAGACTTTTATGAAACTAACTGAGATTGGAGAGGGGGAGCATCATGACCCAAATAGCAAAGCCGATAAAGAGAAGAAGAATCAAAGGAGATGGCGGCGCGGGGTATGCTTTTATCGCAGTTGCGTTAGTGATCTTCGCATTGTTTACAGCATATCCGGTCTTAAGTGCGTTCATCATCAGCTTCCAGAAATATATGCCGCTAGGCTCGAAGTTTATCGGATTCGATAATTACATCAACTCCTTCAAAGACCCTCTGTTCTGGAAAGCCATTCGCAATACGATCGTCTATACCGTGCTGACTGTGCCCGTTGCGCTATTCATTTCATTGGCCGTGGCTCTGCTCATCTTGCCACTTAAGAAGAAGCTGCAGACAACGTTCAAAGCGATCTATTATTTGCCGGCTGTTGCATCCGGTGTGGCTCTATCCGTTGTGTGGCTCTGGATCTTTGATCCGATGCCGTCGGGGATCTTCAACCAACTGCTCGGATTTTTCGGCATCGACAACGTGAACTGGCTCGGCGCGACGTCGACCTCGATGTTCTCGCTCGTGCTCATGTCCTGGCTGTCGAGTCACGGCACGAGCATCATTATCTATCTGGCCGCGCTGCTCGGCATCGATGATAGCTACTATGAAGCAGCAGAATTAGATGGGGCTTCATTCCTGAAGAAGCTGTGGTATATCGTGATCCCATGTCTCAAACCGACGACGTTATTCCTGCTCGTCACTGGCGTCATCGGTTCGTTCCAAGTGTTCCAGAACGCGTACCTCATGACGGGGGGCGGTCCGGACAATGCGACGACGATGGTCGGATTATTGATTTTCAACAATGCTTTCAAATATTTCGAATTCGGCAAAGCTGCCGCACAATCGCTCATTCTGGCGTTCATAATCGGCGGTATTTCGCTCATTCAATTCAAGTTCCTGGGCAAAGACGTGGAATATTAAAGAGAGGGGAGAAATCCATCTATGGCACTCTATAGCGAACACACAGGGAAGAAGCCGCTCAAATATGCCAGAAATACAGTTATTATCATTGTACTGCTGCTATTTGCGATCGCGACGATTTTCCCGATTTATTTTATGATCATTTCTTCCTTTGGCGATCCCGTCGAAGCCGGGGCGATGAATTACACGTTGTTCCCTACGAAAATATCATTGGAGTCTTATAAATTCTTTTTTGACTATAGCGAATATTCGTTGCGTTGGCTGTTGAACTCCTTGATCGTGGCTAGTATCGTTACTGTGTCGAACGTCGTGTTCGCCAGCATGGCGGGTTATGCGTTCTCCAAGCTGCGGTTCAAAGGCAGATCCGTGCTTTTTGCGATCTTGCTGGTTGCGATGATGATTCCGTACCAGGTCACGCAAGTGCCATTATACATTTTGATCGTGAATATATTTGAAATCCAGAATACCTATCCCGCTCTCATCTTGCCGGGTATCGTCACGGTCTACAACATTTTCTTGTCGAAGCAGTTCATGAGCAGCATTCCCGGCGAAATTCTCGAATGTGCAAAGATCGAGGGATGCAATCAGTTCCAGATCTATCTAAGTATTATTCTTCCATTATCAAAGACGGTGCTCGCCGTGATGGCAATTCTGACGTTCATGGATAGCTGGAATACGTTCTTCTGGCCGTTGCTTGTGACGAACACGATGGATATGCAGACGATACAGGTTGGACTTAAGAACTTCCGATTCGCGAATACGACGTATTTCGCTCCGATGATGGCCGGTGCGACGATCTCGGCGCTGCCGATGTTCATCCTCTTCTTCAGCTTGCAGAAATATTTCTTAAGAGGCGTCACGGTAGGCGCGGTGAAGGGTTGATATGAGCAGCGCGATAAACCCTGAGCTTCGTTATGTCGTGGGTCTGATGTCGGGCACCTCGGTAGATGGCATCGATGCCGCTGTGATCCAGATTCGGGGGATTCCGGGCGAATCGCCACAGGTCGAGCTGATTGCGTTCGAAAATGCAGCGTATCCGGCAGCCGTGCGGGAGGAGATCTTCGGACTCTTTGATCCGGTTCAGGCTACGGTAGATAAAGTAGGGAAGATGAATGTCTTGCTTGGCGAACTGTTCGCCGAAGCAGCGCTGGCGGTCATTGCGAGCGCAGGGCTGACGCCTTCTGACATTGCGGTCATCGGCTCGCATGGACAGACGATTTATCACGCGCCGGATATGGAGCGAATGCATGGATTTGATGTCCATTACACCGTGCAGATCGGTGAAGGCTCCGTCATTGCAGCAAGAACGGGAATCCCTTGCGTATCGGACTTCCGGCCGGCGGATATGGCTGTCGGCGGTCAAGGCGCGCCGCTCGTACCTTTCACGGAATATTTGCTGTATCGGGAAATGCATCGAACCATGCTGCTCCAGAATATTGGCGGCATTGGTAATGTGACGGTGATTCCTGCGGGCTGCGCGCCTGAGCTAGTATATGCTTTTGATACCGGTCCGGGGAACATGCTCATCGACGGTGTCGCCCAGCGTCTCTATCCGGGCCAACTCACGATGGATATTGGAGGAGCCATTGCTCGAACAGGCAGCATAGACGCGGGTCTTCTACATTTATTACAGCAAGAGGAGTACTATGCGCTGGCTTTGCCGAAATCGACTGGCAGAGAACGATTTGGCTCTTCTTATATAGATACATTGCTCCGTTACGCCGAAATGCACGGCATTTCGGCAGAGAATATCGTAACGACGGTCACAAAGCTGACGGCGTGGTCGATCGGCGATGCATATCGTCGTTATATCCGCGTCCGACATCCAGCTGATGTCCTGCTAGTTGGAGGCGGCGGGAGCTATAATCCGACGCTCATGGATTTCCTTCGGCAGGAAATGGAACCGATGGGCGTCCAGGTGATGACGCAGGAACAGGTCGGGCTTAGCAGCGATGCCAAAGAGGCCATCGCGTTCGCCTTACTCGCAGATTACACGATGGCCCGGCAGCCGAACAACCTTCCTGCGGTGACAGGTGCGAAGCGATCGGTTGTCATGGGAAAAATTTCGTATTAGTCATGCCGATGTGCGGCTAAGGGGGCGAATTCGAATGCTCGTGCGCTGGGAATCTCAGTATCTAGATGCGGTCATTGCATTTTGGAACGAGGTCGCGGTAAAGGATGGATATAAGGAGATGGATGAGGAGAGTTTTCATCGCATTTTCCTGTCCAGTCCGTTTTTTGACATGGAGAATACGTTCATTTACTTGGAAGATCGTCAGGTCAAAGGGTTCGCTTGCGGTTGTACGGGCAACGATCTGCCGCTCGGGAAGATTGCGGGATATGTCACCTGCATCTTCTTATCCGATGACATCAGAACCGATAGTTATTACCGGGTGATGCTGAGCGCGATTGAACAGCGGTTCCGAGCCTTAGGGAAGAAGCAGGCAGAGTGGCTGTTCTTCAATCCGATGATGCTGCCTTGGTATATTCCGAACACGCCGCAGCATGAACACAATAACGCGCCAGGCGTCCCGACCGACGGTCCGCTGTACGAATTTCTGCTGCGTGAAGGGTATGCTGAACGCGCCACCGAATGCGCGATGTATCTGAATCTGGCAGGCTTCTCCGTTCCGGAAGATATCCGGGCGAAGGAAGAACACGCATCGCAGGAACAGTATAGCGTGGCCTTGTACGATCCGGGCTTGCATCACGGCGTGGAGGACATGCTCCGCGGATTTGATAATCCGTTATGGCAGAAGGAGATCGCAGAGTGTATTCAGGCAGGAGTGCCTGTCGTCGTGGCGGCGCACCGTGGAAAGGCGGTCGGTTTTGCGGGCCCGGTGATTCGCCAGCCGAACGGCAGAGGATATTTTGCCGGAATCGGTGTGCACCCAGAGCATGAGGGGCATGGACTCGGCAGCATTCTTTTTTTCAGACTCTGTGAAGCTTTCCGGCAGATCGGAACGGCGTATATGTCGCTTTATACCGGAAGTACAAATCCTGCCATTCGCATTTATGAGAAGGCAGGATTTCGAACCGTTAGACAATTTGCAGTGATGCGAAGGGAGTTGTTGGAACGATGAGCGAGCAACAGCGATTAACGATATTGGCGATTGGTGGGCATGTCGGGGATGCGGAATTGACGGCTGGAGGTGTATTGGCGAGCCATGCGCTGAAGGGCGACCGTATTGTCACGCTCGCGATGACAGCAGGGGAACGCGGCGTTCCCGCAGGCAGAGACATGGCGGAATACCGTGTACAGAAGGTGAACGAAGCCAAGGCATTCGCAGAAATGCTGGGCGGGGAATCCATCGTATTCGACATTCCGGATGGGGAACTGCAGGACAATGATGAAATGCGGTTCCGCGTGGCCGATGTCATTCGCGAGGTCCGTCCGAATATCATCATTACCCATTTCAAGAACAGCATGCACAAAGATCATAAGACGACGCACCGCATTGTGAATGACGCCCGCTTCTATGCAGGTCTGGCTTCCTTCGAGCGGGAGAAGCCCGCGTTCTTCGCTTCCAAGCTTTATTATGCGGAGAACTGGGAGGATGCTGTCGATTATAAGCCTTATGTTTACGTTGATTTCTCGCAAGAGGCCTATGATTTATGGGTGAAGGCGGTGTCCCAACATTGGTTCGTTACGGGGAGCGCTTCTTTCCCATACCTGGAGTATTACAAGCACTTAGCTCGCGTTCGCGGCATCGAAGCGAGAGGGACATATGCAGAGACGTTCATGATTCCGGAAGAGAGCCTGAGTTTGGTCCGATCGGAACTCTAAGACTATGGATCAAGGGGACAGACAACGA
Organism: Paenibacillus guangzhouensis; assembly: GCF_009363075.1. Lineage (NCBI taxonomy): Bacteria > Bacillati > Bacillota > Bacilli > Caryophanales > Paenibacillaceae > Paenibacillus > Paenibacillus guangzhouensis. The sequence continues at coordinate 10,512 of NZ_CP045294.1, forward strand.
TGATGGTACGTAACGGCATTGATTGTATTGCGAGGTACGCCAATCTATTCAAGGGCAAACGACTCGGACTCATTACGTCGCCCACCGGGTTGACCCATGATTTTCGCACGACCATCCAGGTGCTGCATGAGCAGTTCCACTTGGCAGCGCTGTTCTCGCCGGAGCATGGCGTGCGCGGCGATCAGGCGGCAGGCGTCGAGGTGGACAGCTACCTGGATCCGATGACCGGCGTCCCGGTCTATAGTTTGTATCGCGCAGATTCCAAGCGGTTCAGCCAGGAGATGCTGGATGAAGTCGATATGATCGTCTTTGATATTCAAGACGTCGGCGTACGGTATTATACTTTTATCTATACCATGCTCTACGCCTTGGAGGATTGCGCACGGGCGGGCCTAGAATTCACCGTCCTGGATCGGGTGAATCCGCTCGATGGGGTGACCGTGGAAGGTAATCTGCTGAAGGAAGGCTACCAATCTTTTGTTGGCAATTATCCGCTCTGCATTCGGTATGGCATGACGGCCGGCGAGGTCGCACGGATGGCGAATGAACAGATGAACTGGAACGCGAAGCTTCATGTTGTGCGGTGCGAAGGTTGGGAGCGAGAGATGCAGTTCCCGGATACTGGTCGGATGTGGATCATGCCATCGCTTGGCATTCCGAGGTTCGATACGGCACTCCTGTATCCCGGCACTTGCCTGTTCGAAGGAACGAATATTTCCGAAGGCAGGGGAACGGCGGCCCCCTTCGAGATGATCGGGGCGCCGTTCATCGACGCTTACCAACTGGCGGATGAGATGAACGCGAAGAACCTGCCCGGCGTGATATTCCGTCCGGTCTACTTCAAGCCTTCGACCTCGAAGCACCAGGGAGAGTTATGCAGCGGCGTACAGCTGCATGTGACGGATCGCCGCGCGCTGCAGCCGGTAGCAACGGGATTTATGCTGTTGGATACGATCTGTCGGAACTATGAAGACTTCCGTTTCCTCCCTCCACTGAAGGAAGGGTCAAGGCCATTTATTGATTTATTGTGCGGCGAGAAGCTGTACGGGGAAGGTCGAGGTATGGCTTTATTGGACGTCTCCGACATGCTGGAACGGTTCCATGTAGAGAGCCAATCGTTTGCAGACATGAAGCGGCAGTATCATTTGTATTAAGGTCTGCCAATTCGGGGCAGAGAGGACGTGATCGAAGGATGAGATATGTTGCCGGTCTGGATGGCGGCGGCACCAAGACGGCGGTTACCATCGCCGATGAGCAAGGGCGCATTGTACATTCGTTTACGTCGGGAGCGATTAACTATAACGGGCTGGACGAAGGCAGCATTCAGCGCAGCCTGCAAGAAATTGTCGATACGATTGCTCGCGTCTGCGGGGGACTGGAGCACTGCGTTCAGATCTGCATCGGAGCAGCAGGGGTCAGCAATCCAACGGTTACGGCACGGCTGGAGACTACGATGCGAACCTGTGGCTACCGGGGTAATCTGCTCATTCTAGGCGACCAAGAAACTGCGCTAACCGGCGCGCACGGCAGCCCATACGGTATCATTCTGATCGCTGGCACCGGATCGATTTGCTACGGCAAGAACGAATCGGGCCAAGTCTGTCGAACCGGTGGTTACGGCCATCTGATTGACGATGAGGGCAGTGGTTATAGTATTGGTCGGGAGCTGCTCTCTGCCGTCGTTCGGGCGAGCGATGGACGTTCGTCTGAGACGATGATCACGGAGATGGTCTATGCACAGCTGCGAGTGTCGACGGTTGCGGAGGTCATTGGCTTTGTGTACGATGCTGGGACGCATAAGAAGGACATTGCGGCGCTTGCTCCGATTCTGACGAAGGCATGTCTGCTGGGCGATCAGGCGGCTCTTGGCATCGCGCATCGCAGCGCTGCGGCTTTATTCGAGCTGGTCGTTCCCGTCGTCGAGAAGCTGTCTTGGCAGGATGGGGCACTCGCCATGGCGGGGAGCGTGCTGTTGAAGAATCGATTCGTGCAGACGGCGCTGGTTGATCTGCTGCAAGCGAAATACACGAAGCTGCAATGTATAACACCGAAGCAGGATGCTTCTGTCGGCGCGGTCCTCATGGCATTGGAGCGGTTGAATTGAATAAAAGTATTTGTGAAGCACCCTGGCGGTATGGTCTGGGGTGCTTTTTTTATGCAGCGAGGTTCGAGGCGGTAGGGAGTGTCGGGGTTAGAGGTGCGCGCGGTGCGCTGATGCGTTGCTGCGGCTAACGGATCGTCGGATGCTTATTGGAGCGATTTGGAGGGCTATTGCTGGCTAACGAATCGTGGTATCGCTATGTGGCTGAAATCGGGTGATTTGACAAGCTTATGGAGCTAATAGCGTTTCTAGGATTCGTTACTTTGGAAAAAGAGGTGTTTTTGGGCGAATAAGCTTATGTAGGTTCGTTAGCCTTCGTGAAGGCAAATGCGTTCATGGAAGGGGCAGCGATTGCAGAAAACGTCGTTTCTGGTCGGAAGAAATCTACGAAATGTAGACAAAACCAGTCACCATTCGCTATATACAAATTTTAAGGATTCAAGCTACACTTGAGGTGTTGTTCTGAAATTAAATTTCACTATTATATATAAAGTTAAAAAAATATTTTGGAATAAATTTCAAAATATGAATTCGAACGCATGATATTCCAACAAGGACGGTGATGCGATGTAGCAGCGGATCAATCGAAGTTGCGTGGACATGAATTGGATGACTGGTACGAAAAATTGGATCAATCACAGAAAGGATGTGCCTTGAAGTGAGGAGCGTTGTGAATACATTACGGGTAAGAATCAATGCAGCACTTGCTGCGGTGTTGATCTGCAGTACGATGGTTTCCGGTTTTGTAAGCGTTTTACCGAAGGCGTATGCACAGGAAGACGGGGGAAGTCTGAAGGCCGTAGCTGCGTCCCCTCCCATCCATGAGAAGGTGATGGCCAAAGATTCCGTGGCAGGCACGATTGAACTGGAGTTGAAAGGAAAGGTCGGGCTGAGTGATCAGCTGACGGTGGAGCAGCATCTCGGGGGAACAGTGCTGGCGAAGACGCTGCACGACGTCATGGTGGGCGCCGAGAACGTGGATGTCTACCTGGGGACGGACGGCAAGGCTTCCAAGCTCGTGATCAATGGCGAGACGCCGATGAATCGTATGCGCGTTGGCATCCGCAAGGACATTACCGATATTGGGGATATGACCCAGCTGAATCATGAGCAAATCGAGATGAAGTCGAATGGCGGATGGCGTCTGGTGGACAAAAAAGGCGGCACGAGCCAGGATGTGGCTGCCGACACACTCGTCACATTTACCGTGGGTAACGGCCAAATCACTGTCAAACAGAATGGCGAAGAGCTGATCAAGACAGCGAACCGACTGATCGTAGCGCCTGTGAACAGCAGCACGTTGATTCAGGTTACCTCGATCACACGCAGCCATGGGAAGCCGCAGTATCGAGGTGTCATGGAGGTCTCGCTGAATCCGGAGAAGGATAAGTTGCGACTCATTAACGAGCTCGATATCGAACAGTATTTGTACCAAGTCGTGCCGAGCGAAATGCCCGCTTCCTACGGTCTTGAAGCGCTTAAGGCACAATCCGTCGCCGCAAGAACGTATGCGCTGACCGATTACATGACGAGCCGGTTCGCGGATCACGGCTTTCATATCGACGACAGTACGTTAAGCCAAGTGTATAACAATCAGGCAGAGAACACGCTAACGACGCAAGCCGTACAGGCGACGGCAGGCAAAATCATGAAGAGCGGTAGCGAGCTGGTCGATGCGAGATTCTATGCGACATCCGGTGGCTATGGCGCCTCGAAGCATGAAGTCTGGCAGGACCTAGACACGAATCAATTTCCAGGTACGCCGCTCCCATATTTGATCGGAGGCAGCTATACATATGATCCGGCGAACAGCGGCAGCTTGCTCCAGATCGATACGGCGAGCGAGCAGGCATTGAACGCATTCTACAAAAATCTGAACTACACAGGCTATGATTCAGAATCGCCGTATTTCCGCTGGAAGGTCAGTCTGACACGGACGGAGCTGGAGAATACCGTTAACAAAAATATTCGGGATCGTTATGCGGCAGAGCCGATGTTCGTATTGACGAAGGATGCGGATGGACGGTTTGTTAGTAAGCCGATTCCGGCGGAAGGTGCAGGCACGATCAACAATATGTACGTAACGAAGCGCGGCCAAGGCGGCAACGCAATGGAGCTGGTGATTGAAGGCAGTACGGGCACTTATAAAATATATCGTGAATTCAATATTCGCTTCACCATCAGACCAAGCAAGACGTATACAGGTGGTTCGACTGATATTCTTGCGTACCGGGCCAAAGGCGGTGCGGGTGCTTACGATAACGCTCCGCTGAAGAACCCGAGCATTCTCTATTCCGCCTTCATGACATTCGATCTCGATCGTGATGAGCAAGGCAGCTTGAAGGGCGTGACCTTCTATGGCGGCGGCAATGGGCATGGCGTTGGCATGAGCCAAGTCGGCGCGCAAATGCTCGGCATGCAGGGATGGAGCTACGACCGGATCTTGAACAGCTATTATAAAGACATGCAGCTTGTGGATCTAAATGCGCCTGTGCTCAGACGGTTAGACATTGCGCCTGAGGTTGCATCGATCGATCCAGGGGCGAAGCAGACTTTTACGGTCAAAGGCTATGATGGCAGTGGCAACGAGATTGCCGTGCAAGCCGACCAGTTAACGTGGAGCCAGACAGGCGGGGTTGGTACCGTATCGGCTGGCGGCGTGCTGCAGGCAGCAAGCAACCCGGCTGCAGGCACAGTCACGGTATCGGTCGGTAACGTGAAGGCAGAAGCGGCGGTCATCGTCGGCAAGCTTGCCGCACTCGTGGAAGATTTCGAGGATATTCAAGACATCGCCGCTTCCAGCGTGCGCGCTGTGCCGGATTCGGTGAAATTGACTCGCGTAGCAAGGCCTGAACCGGTGCGTGCAGGCGTGTACGCCGGTAAATTCGACTATGATTTCACGGATACGAAGGGAACCTCTGCTGCGTATTTGAACTTCAAGGATGCGGTAGGCGGCACGGGACGTATCTTGGAAGGATATCCGAAGAAGCTAGGCATGTGGTTCTACGGGGATGCGCAGAAGCATTGGCTCCGCGCAGCGCTGCAGGATGCAGCAGGCAACAAACCGACCGTAGATTTCACGGCATCCGGGGGACTGAATTGGTCCGGTTGGAAATATGTTACAGTCAACATGCCAACAGGCCTCACCCCGCCGATTCGCTTGAATCAGGTGTATATCGTGGAGACGAACGATGCGAACAAGAATGCCGGAACGGTGTATATTGACCAGCTGTCCGCACTGTACACGAATACGGGGGTGTTCGAGCTCTCGCTCTCGGGTCTCACCCCGATGGTGGTCGGAGAGACGAAGCAAGCCAGTCTGTTGGCGGTGAATGAAGGCAGCTCTGAGCCTGTTACGGTACAGAGCGGTGTTGCTTATTACAGCAGCAATTCGAAGGTAGCCAGCGTGGAAGCAACCGGGACGGTCAAGGCGCTTCAAGAAGGAATGGCGACGATTACCGCGCTGTATGGCAGCGCTCAACCGGCTGTATATCAGCTCGAGGTGACGAAGGAGGCTCCGGTAATCGAACGGATCGAGATGACAGGATTAAGCGCCATGGAGACAGGACAGACGAAGCAAGTGAAGGTATTCGCGACATTCGCAGGCAATTCGAATCCGGTTGAACTCGCAAGCAATGAGGTCACATTCAGCAGCAGCGAGCCGAGCGTGGCGAAGATTGATGCCGCAGGCCTTGTCAGTGCACTGAAGCCAGGGCGGACGATAATTACAGCGACTTACGGCGAGAAATCAGCACTCTACGAGCTGGAAGTCAAGAACCCGGTTCCCGTCCTGCAGCGGATTGAGATTCAAGGCCTTAGCGCCATGACGATCGGGGATACACAGAAGACGAGGGTGATGGCTGAGTACAGCTTGACGCCGAATCCGGTGGAGCTTACGAGCGGCGTCACCTATGTAAGCACCAATCCGCAGATCGCAACCGTTGACGCGGCGGGGCAAGTAAAGGCGATAAGCGTCGGCATCAGTGCCATTCGGGCTTCCTTTGGAGGCAAGACGTCTGAATTCACTGTTGTGGTCAACAAGCCAACATCATCTCCGAAACGGGAACTGCGCGCAGCTTGGATTGCCTCGGTCGAGAATATCGATTGGCCGAAGCAAGGCGTCGTGAAGCAGGATGATCAGAAACGAGATTTCTCCGCGCTGCTGGACGAATTGTCCCGTATGGGCATGAATGCCATTATCGTTCAGATCAAGCCGACGGCAGATGCATTCTACCCGTCCCAGTATGGACCTTGGTCCGAATATCTGACCGGCGTGCAGGGGAAAGATCCAGGGTATGATCCGCTTGCTTTCATGATTGAAGAGGCGCATAAACGCAATATGGAGTTCCATGCTTGGTTCAACCCATACCGCGTCAGTATGAAGGATAAAATCGAGAATCTGGTCGAGAACCATCCAGCAAGGCAGCATCCGGAATGGGTGGTCAGCTACGGTGGCAAATTGTACTACAATCCGGGTGTCCCAGCGGCCAAAGATTTTGTCGTCGGAAGCATTATGGAGGTCGTCAACAATTATGATATCGACGCCGTGCATATGGATGATTATTTCTACCCTTATCCAGTGAACGGTCAAGATTTCCCGGATGCGGACACCTACAAGACGTATGGCGGAGCCTTCACGAACAAAGCCGACTGGCGAAGAGATAACGTGAACCAGCTGGTTCATGAATTATCGGTAGAGATCAAGCAAGCGAAAAATTACGTCAAGTTCGGCATCAGTCCGTTCGGCGTCTGGCGGAACATTGCGGATGATCCGACGGGATCGGATACGACGGCAGGACAGCGCAACTATGACGATTTGTACGCGGATACGCGCAAATGGATTCACGAAGGCTGGATCGATTACATTACACCGCAAATTTATTGGAATTTCGGCTTTAGTGCGGCCGCGTACGAGAAGCTGGTCGATTGGTGGACGAAAGAAACCAAAGGAACCAACGTGCAGCTCTATATCGGGCATGCCGACTACAAAATCAACGATAACAACGAAGCTTGGGCCAAACCGGATGAGCTGCCGAACCAAATTAAATACAATTGGAACTTCGAAGGAGTAAAAGGCAGTATGCACTTCAGTGCCTCCGACCTGCTTCGGAATCCACTCGGCATTAAAGATCGGCTCATTCAGGAGAGCTATAAAGTGCCGTCCCTGATTCCTGTGATGCCGTGGCTGGACAATAAGGCGCCTAAGAAGCCTATGCTGCAGTCCGTGACCCAAGGTGCGGCAGGCATCGAAGTCTCTTGGAAAGGTGAGCAAGGCAGTGATGAGACTTCCTACGTGCTATACCGCATCGAAGGCAAAGAAGGCATCAACGTGGACAATCCAGTTCAAATTGCAGCTATTGTCCGCAAGGCATCGGGAGACGTTCAACGGTACATCGATAAGACTGCCGTTGCTGGACGCGTGTACACCTATGCTGTGACTGCTGTGAATCGCCTTCATGTTGAGAGCGAAGCTAGCGGCCCGATGACCCTCGGCGAGGGCATGCAACGGATTGAGCTTGGGATACTCGGCGAACTCGCGGTAGGTGGCACGAAGCAGGCGCAAGTCTTCGCTTACCTGCCGAATAACGATACGCCGGTTGACGTCACCAGCAGCTCGCAATTCGCGAGCAGTCAGACCACCGTGGCAACGATCGACGCGAGGGGATTGATTACAGGATTGCATGAGGGCACAAGTGTCATTACGGCAACGTATGGCGGACTAACAGCAACAGCGACGATCGAGGTCCGACAGCAAGCGGAGCAGCTGTCCACCGTGTTAACTGGCCCGGGCAAGGTTCAGACCGACCAGCCATTCACCGTGCAGTTCGGACTTCGCGGCGTGACCTCGCATGTGTATGCGCAAGACATTACGATCGAATACGATGCGTCGATTGCTGATTATGTCTCAGCAGTATCGCTCTTGAACGGCATCGACATCGTGTCGGAGAAGAAGAGCCCTGGCAAGATTCGACTCATTGTCGCGAGTCAAGGTGCGGGGAATGCGGTTAGCGGCAATGCGGAGCTGCTGAAGCTCTCCTTCCAGGCGAAACATGTGACACAGACGGCATTAGGCACGATCTCGGTTACGCAAGCCTTGCTGGGCGACGCGAAAGGACGCGAGCTTGATGCGAAGGCTGCATCGATTCGCATCGAAGTCGCGCCGCAATCGCCAGGACTCCCGGGAGACGGGAATGGCGATGCGAAGATTACAATTGGTGACTTGGCGATCGCGGCTGCGAACTATGGTAAGAACAGCACGAGCCCGGATTGGGAGCGGATTAAGATGCTAGATATGGATGGCAACGACGTGATCGACATTCAAGATCTTGCCGCGATTGCAATGAAAATTTTGGGATAGTATAGCTGAAGAAATGAAGATAAAAAGACCAACCGCCATGCGTTAGCGGTTGGTCTTTCTGTGTGTATATGGAACAGCAATAAGATTCCCTCTCCCACAACTGTGAAGACAGCTGTGTGAAGAGACTTGTCTAGAAGGAAAGAATTTCGCGTGTGGGAATGGGACATGCTGAAATTAATTACGTTAGGCCTTGTTGCCTTGAACCCAAATGGATTGAATATTCAGATCCTTGTCTAATAGCAGCAAGTCCGCTTGCAGACCTGCACGGATGCTGCCTGTGCGATCATCGATGCCAAGCTGCTTCGCGGCATTGTAGCTCGTCAGCTGTACCGCTTGCTCGATGCTGACGCCGACCATGCGGACCATGTTCTGGAATGCCACGATCATCGTCAGCAAGCTGCCCGCGAGGGATCCGCCGTCTTTCAGACGCGCTTCACCATTCTTTGCGACAACGGCTAGGCCGCCAAGATCATAATCGCCATCGCCAAGACCTGCAGCTGACATCGCATCCGTGATCACGACGAGGTTATTGTTCGTCTTACATTTTACGAGCACCTTCATCGCGGCTGGATGGACGTGAATGCCGTCCGCGATTAGCTCGGCCACGATGCGGTCTTCGCTCAATACGGCGCCAACAGTACCAGGCGCGCGATGCGTTAGCGGCGTCATCGCATTGTACGTATGCACCGCTTGGTTTAGCCCCGCTTCAACAGCGGTCATCATCTCGTCGTAAGTTGCATCCGTATGTGCTGCAGCGACGTTGATGCCGTTCGCACGTGCCCAGCGAATCGCTTCAAGTGCGCCGTTACGCTCAGCTGCAAGAGAGATTTGCTTGATCACGCCCGGATATTTCGTATTCCAATCTTCGAGCCAATCGACGCGTGCTTCGACCATGAATTCAGGGTTCTGGGCACCTTTATATTTCGGGTTAATGAATGGCCCTTCCATGTGTACGCCATGTACTTGGGCATACGGCATCGGGTTCTTCTTATATTCATGCACTTCGGCTAATACGCGTTCGATCGCATCATGCGATTGGGTCATGGTCGTCGCCATAATCGTTGTCGTTCCTTGGCTTAAGTGGAACTTCGTAATCGTATCAAGCACTTCCTTGTTCGAATCCATGAAGTCCGCACCGAATCCGCCGTGCACATGCACATCGATAAATCCAGGAACGATCCAGCCGCCTTGCGCGTCCAGTGCTTCATGCTGCCATGTCGCAAGATCGGCAACGGGAACCTCTGCTTGTGTTCCAACAAATACAATCGTTCCATTCTCAATCCGTACACAACCATTTTCGATGATTCCTTGCGGGGTTACGACGTTGGCGTTCACGATAAAAAATGGGTTCGATGTACTCATTGCAATTCACCTGCCGCTTCTTTGTCGAGTAAGACAACAACGTTCGAATGCGTCTGAAGTAAGGATGCTGGGCAATCCGTTGTGATTGGCCCTTGCAGTGCGCGTTTGACAATGGCTGCCTTATCTTTGCCGCGAACGACGAGCATGATCATTTTTGCTTTGAGGATCGTACCGACACCCATCGTGATGGCTTGGGTAGGAACTTCGTCGATGGAGTTGAAGAAGCGTGCATTCGCTTCGCGTGTTTGTTCTTTTAATTGGACCAAATGCGTTCCGCTGTTCAGTGTATCGTCTGGCTCATTGAAGCCGATATGTCCATTGTGGCCAAGACCGAGTAATTGCATGTCCACTTGCTTGGACGTCGACATCATCTCATCATAGTTCGCGCATTCCGCATGCAAATCTTGTGCATTCCCATTCGGAACGTGCGTCTGCTCCATAGGGATATCAATATGGTTAAAGAGTTGATTGTTCATGAACGTGCGGTAGCTCTCTTGATGACCTTCAGGCAAGCCGACGTATTCATCTAAGTTGAAGGAAGTCGCGTTCTTGAAGCTCACGAGACCATTCTGATATTGACGGATAAGCTCTTGGTAGATGCCGATCGGTGTACTGCCTGTTGCTAGTCCTAGAACGGAATAAGGATTTGTCTGTACGAGGCTTGCGATAATGTTCGCCCCAACTTGGTTCAATTCTTCATTCGTCTCAAAAGTCAAAATATTCATCTGGTAAATTACCTCCCTTTATCATTGCGGTACTTCTGTACCATTTCATACGATCTTTCTATACGTGGGATGTAGCGTGTGTATTGCTCGCTGACCAGACCCGAGAACAAGATGTCAATGACATGAAGCTGTGCGATCCGGGATGCCATGTCTCCTCGACGCATGCCCGCTTCCAGTGTAGAAGTAAACAGTGGAATATCAGCCATGGTCGATACCGTAGAACTGCCGTACTTCGTTAATGAAATCGTCGTTGCCCCGTTTTCCTTTGCGCATTTCAGCGCATCGATCGTCTCTTGCGTCTCACCGGAATGCGAGATTGCGATCGCGACGTCCCCTGGTGTGAGGTTGGATGCAGAGATGATCTGAAGATGAGAATCCGCGCTGTATCGCGTTCTCTTGCCGACAAGCCCTAGCTTGTAGCATAAATCTTGTGCCACGATCCCTGATGTCGCCATACCATATACATCTACCAATTTGGCTTCCCGCAGCACGTCTAGCGCGCGTTCAAGCTGATGAAGATCTAGCAGACGCGTCGTGTCGACGATGGAACGCAAGTGATTGGCTTCAATGGCTGCAACGACACTTGCAAGCGGGTTGCCGGCGACAATATCTTGATATTCTTGCGCTTGATCCTTCTGCGCGATGTCCGCGGCGAGACGCATCTTGAAGTCTGGAAACCCGCGAAAATGCAAGGATTTGCAGAACCTCGTCACCGTTGCTGCACTCGTCGTAGATTGTTCCGCAAGCTCGGTAATGCCCATATTGACTACGTTGCCCGGAAAGCTCAAGATGTAATCGGCCAGCTTGCGCTCTTGCTGATGAAAGGTGTCAAGCTGCTGTTCAATGGCATTCAAAATGCTGGACAAAACTCGCACCCCTCTGTGTTCGTTTGTGAAAAAGATTTTAATATTTTAACCATTATTCATGAAAATTATTTCAATACCATCATATATGATGGTTCTTTTTTTTTCAATAGAAAGGGTTGGATAAGGTCATTTTTTTATTTTTGTAAAAGTGACATGATATGTGAGATTATCCTTGACAATCATATAAATGTCTACTGAGGGAGGACAATGCATGGGTGGTGTACACGCTGGGAAAACAATGTAAAAAAATGATTGACAAGGGGTAGTGTTCCGATAATAATGATAAAAATTTTATTTTCGCAACAGTGTTTCTAAAATCGGTACAGGATTAAAAACATGCGTAACCATCGCATTTACAGGGTTTCTGGGTCGACATTTTGAATCGGAAGGAGAGAGGCTGTGTCGCTTAAAACATTATCGAAATCACTTGATTTATTAGATTGTTTCACGACGGATCGTCCGGCTTGGGGCGTCCGCGAGCTGGCCAAGGAACTCGACATGCATCATACGGTCGTCCACCGGATTCTAGCAACCTTCGAGGCGCATGGGGTATTGATTCAGAATAAAGAGACACTCAAATACCACCTTGGTCTGAAAGTGCTGGAGTACAGCAAAGTCGTGACGGAGCAGCTTAATATTCAGCAGTACGTGAGGCCTCTGCTTAAGGAAATCGCGGATGCGACTGACGAATCGGTCTATCTGACGATGCTCGAAGGCAAAGAAGGGGTTAGCGTCTCGCTGATGCTCAGCTCACAGGAAGTGAAGCATATCATCCCGATCGGCTCACGTTCCCCGCTCTATGCAGGCGCTTCGCATAAAGTGATGATGGCCTTCCTCAGCGATGAGCTTCAGGAAGAAATCATTCAGGAAGGATTGCAGTCGGTCACGTCACAGACGATTACCGATCCGGACCATCTTCGAGAGCAATTGCAGAAGATCAGGTCGCAAGGATGGTGTGTCTCGCTCGGCGAGTTGACCGAGGATGTCATCGGCATCGCGATTCCGATTATCGACCTTCAAGGAAAGGTGATGGCGTCCGTTACCGTAGCCGGTCCGAAGTATCGCTTTACCGAAGAGAAGATCGAACATAATTTAAATGCACTTTTAGTCCAGCTCCCGTATCTGAAACAAAGCTTTAATATTATTTCGCATATTTGGTGAGCTGTGTTTTTTAAGATGATGCTTTAATGGTATAAAGATATAACGCTTTAGTGAGGAGAGGTGCATCATGCTACAGTTCATTACCAAACGAATCGTGTACTTAATCCCAAGTTTGATCGGTATCGTTCTGATTACTTTTATTCTATCCCGCGTCCTTCCTGGGGATCCGGCGCTGATGATCGCAGGGGAACAGGCGCCGCAGTCGGTCGTAGACAATATTCGAATGGAGCTTGGGCTTAACGATCCGCTCTATGTTCAGTTCGGAACGTATGTGAAGCAGCTTGTCCAAGGGGATCTGGGGACAGCGTGGCATACCGGCCATACGGTCGTTGAAGACTTCGCTACCCGCCTTCCGGCAACGCTCGAACTTGCCATCGCAAGTCTCCTCATTGCACTTATCGTCGCTATCCCGGTCGGGATCGTCGCCGCGACGCGCAAAGAATCCGCACTCGATCATATCTCGCGGGTATTCTCCTTGATTGGCGCTTGTATGCCAGTGTTCTGGCTCGGGCTCCTGCTCATTCTACTCTTCTATTCGAAGCTCGGCATCGCGCCAGCACCGATGGGACGGATCGGAAATGATATTCTCCCGCCAACGAACATTACAGGGTTATATCTTGTCGATAGTCTATTAACCGCCGATTGGGTGGCTTTCCGGCAATCTCTCTCGCATCTCATTCTTCCAGCGATCTGTCTCAGCTCCGGCACAATGGCGATTATCGCCCGGATGATGCGTTCGAGCATGCTCGAGGTCATTAGTCAGGATTATATTCGTACCGCCAGAGCCAAAGGGTTATCAGAAGGAGCCGTAGTCTACAAGCACGCGCTAGCCAATGCTTCGATTCCGACGATTACGATGGTCGGTCTTCAGATTGGATATTTGCTCGGAGGCGCCGTGATTACGGAGACGATCTTCTCTTGGCCGGGCGTCGGCAGTTATGTGACGGAGTCGATTCTCGCAACAGACTACGCGCCGATTCAAGCCTTTACGTTACTCAGTGCTGTCGTGTACAGCGTCATTAATCTTGTCGTTGACTTAATTTATGGATGGATTGATCCGCGAATTCGATATGAATAACGCATCATTGCAAAAGAAGAACTACATCGAGATAAAAAATACATCAGGAGGTGTGTCAACCGATGAAAACTTCGAACTCTGTACCTGTTCCGCTGAACAGCGTAGAATCCATCTCTCCCTTACGGGAAGCAGGGTACAAATTTATGCAGTTCATGAAGCTGTTCTTGCGTAATAAGCTCGCCGCACTAGGGCTGCTGCTGATTGTCGTATGGACCTTAATTGCGCTAACGGCACCGCTTATCGCACCTTATGCGCCGGATGCGACAGACCTCAGCGCCAAGCTGAATGGGCCTAGCAGCTCGCACTGGTTCGGTACGGACCAATTCGGCCGCGACATTCTAAGCCGTGTGATCCATGCTTCACAAATTTCGATCTGGACAGGGATTATTGCTGTAGCCATTTCCTTCTTCATCGGCGTACCGCTCGGCGGGATCGCAGCCTATTATGGCGGATGGCTCGGGAATGTCATTATGCGAGTGATGGATATCTTCCTCGCCTTCCCTTCGCTCATCTTAGCGATGGCGATTGCAGCGGCGATGGGGCCGGGCCTCGTCAGTGCGATGATCGCTGTTGGGATTGTCGGCATTCCGGAATTCGCCCGGCTTATGTACAGTCAGACTATTTATTTGAAGGAACGGGAATTTGTTGAAGCCAGCCGATCGATCGGCGTGCGCAATCGGGCGATTCTGATTCGCCATATTTTCCCGAATGCATTAGCGCCGCTGCTCGTTCGTATCACGCTCGGCATGGGCTTTGCGATTCTTACCGCAGCGAGCCTTAGTTTCCTTGGTCTTGGCGTCAAACCTCCGCTCGCAGAGTGGGGCGCAATGATCTCGGACGGCCGGGAATATATCATTACTGGGGAATGGTGGATTGTGACCTTCCCGGGTCTCGCGATTGCAACAACGATTTTAGGCTTCAATCTTCTCGGCGATGGACTACGCGATGTACTGGATCCGCGCCTGAGAACGAGTCGCAAATAAATTCCATATTACACACATAGGGGGAAATTTTCATGCAAAAGAGCAAATGGTTCATCGTATTGTCTTTCACTCTGATCATTGCATTACTCGCAGGCTGCGCGCCGAAAGCGAACCAAGCACAGAACAACAGTCAGGCAGAGACAGGTCAAGGAACATCCGCTCCAGGAGGCAAGACATTAACGGTTGCATACTCCGAAGGTGGACAGACACTTGACCCGGCAGAAGCGAACGACCTGACTTCCGATACGCTTGTCCTTGCACTCTATGACCAGCTCGTCACGTATGGTGTGAAGCAAGTGAACGGCGCAGACATTGCCGACACGACGGATATCAAACCGATGCTCGCTGAATCCTGGACCGTATCGGATGATCATTTGACGTATACCTTTAAGCTTCGTACAGATGCGAAGTTCCATAGCGGACAAGCCGTGAACGCGGATGCGGTTGTCTACTCACTCGACCACATTAAAAATTCCAACTCAGGTGGCTTCCTCTATCAACAGGCGACCATCGATTCGTTCAAAAAGATCGACGATAGCACGGTAGAAGTGAAGTTAACGCGTCCGAACCAACTTTTCCTTCAAATTCTAGCGATGTATTCGTTCTCGGTCATCGACCCTTCGGTGATTCAAGGTGATGCGAGTGAGTTCTTGAAGACGAAGACAGCAGGTTCTGGTCCATTCACACTTGAGAAATGGGATCCTGCGAGCGAAGCGGTGTTCAAAGCGAATGACAACTACTGGCAAGAACGCGCGAAGCTGGATAAAGTCACGATGAAATTTATGAAGGAAGCGTCGACGCGCACCTTGATGCTTGATAAGGGCGATATCGATCTTGCTATGGAAATTCCAGCGAAAGATATCGAGTCGCTCAAAGCGAACAAGAATATTACCGTTCGTTCGGATGCCAGTAACCGGATTTTGTACCTGGGTCTGAATAACAACATGAAGCCATTCGATAATGTCAAAGTTCGTGAAGCCATGGCCTATGCCATTCCTTACGATTCCTTAATTAAAGATGTGATGTACGGTCAAGCGAAGCAAATGAAGAGTATTGTGGCGAGCAACACGCCAGGCTTCACCGATGCAGGATTCGTCTACAAATATGATCTGGAAAAAGCAAAAGCGTTGTTAGCGGAAGCGGGTTACCCGAACGGATTCTCGTTCGACTTCACGTTAGGTTCAGGATTTAGCGATTGGGAAGATACAGCGACGATCCTTCAAGCGGAACTGAAGAAGATCGGCGTTACGATGAACATTAAGAAGTTGGCTCGCGCGCAGTTCTTAGAGCAGCTGAAGACAGGTAATGTGCAATCTTTCATTTCAAAATGGACTTCCTTCGTCAATGACCCTGAGTACCATCTTGGATTCTTGGCTAATGCCGATAGCTCTTCGAACTATGTTCACTACAAGAACGACAAAGTCCAAGCGTTGTTAAAAACAGCAGCCGTGGAGACAGACAAAGCAAAACGCGATGCGCAGTACGGTCAGATCCAAGAGCAAATCAACACCGATTCACCTTACTTGTATATGTACGAATACAACCGTCTCGTTTCATTTAATAACAGCGTGAAGGGATATATTTTCTTCCCGGATGAATGTCTGCGTTTCTATCCGATGTCGAAATAACAATAGGGCTATCATGTATTAGAGAAAATACTGATGTTTGATGAACAAGCGTATAGCGAAGAGGAATGCTCGAATTGGAGGAGGAGATTGCAATGAACAATTGGAAGCAGCGTTGGATCGATGAAGTGGAGAAGCGGCAGGATGACTTGCTTCAGCTCTGCTCGGATTTGATCCGGTTCCCGTCGGAGAACCCGCCGGGAGATTCCAGAGCGATTAGTCAATATATCGTGAATTATCTCGCGGAAGTCGGTATTCAGACGGAAGTGCATGACGCTGGGGATCACATGCTCAATCTGATCGCCACGATCGGCGATGCGGATGCATCGGACCGTCACTTGATTTACTGCGGACATACCGATGTCGTGCCTGCCGGAGATTTATCTCGTTGGGACTTCGATCCGTTCGGCGGCGAAATCCGCGACGGCTATGTTCTCGGACGCGGCGCAAGCGATATGAAGTGCGGTCTCGCAGGCCTTCTGTTCAGCGTGAAATTGTTAAAAGAGCTCGAGGTGCCGCTGAAGGGGCGTCTCTCCCTGCTGATCGTGCCGGATGAGGAGTCAGGCGGACATCAAGGCGTGCCATGGGTGTTCGAGCGGAATCTTATTCACGGGACGGCGGCTGTCATCGCAGAGCCTTCTCACCCGCTTCATCCGACGATTGGGCAGAAAGGCAGCTGCTGGTTCCGTTTTACGGTACCAGGTACGCCGGGGCACGGCAGCTTGTCCCCGATCATCGGCGACAACGCGATCGTGAAGGCGGCGGCAGCGATACAGGCGCTGCAAGAGCTGCACAACTTCCCGGTGAATCTGCCGGAAGAAGTGAAAGAGATTATCGCGATTACGAAGGAATATATTGCAACGCGTGAAAATCCGGATTTCTCGGCGATTATCGATCGGGTATCCGTCAATATTGGAACAATTCAGGGCGGAACGAAGACGAACGTCGTTCCGGACCAATGCGAGATTACGGTGGATACACGCTTGCCGTTCGGGGTAACACCTGCTGAAGTGCTGGCAGAAGCGAAGCGGATCTTAGCTGAGGTCGGCATCCATGAAGAATTGCATCCGGAAGGCTTCCAAGGCATTGCGAACTGGACGCCGGCAAGCGATCCTATCGTGGAAGAGCTCGTCAGCCACATTTGTGATGTGAAGCAAGAGAAAGGCTATGGCGTATTGCAGTGGGCATCCAGTGACGCGCGCCACTTCCGCCGGGCAGGAATTCCGGTATTGCAATACGGACCTGCTGAATTGTCGACAATTCACGGATTTAATGAGAAGGCGCCTGTGCAAGACGTGGTGGATGCAGCCAAAGTCTATACATTGACTGCGTTAAGTTATCTAGGAGGTGAGTGATATGGAACCGGTACTCTCGATCGAGAAGCTGGAGACCGAATTTAAGACAGATGCTGGAACATTCAAGACGGTTGACGGCGTGACGTTCTATGTCGCCGCAGGCGAGACGCTTGGCGTCGTGGGTGAATCCGGCTGCGGGAAGAGCGTAACTTCGCTGTCCGTGATGGGACTGCTGCCGAAGAAGATTGGACGTGTCAGAGAGGGAGCTATCCGGTTTCATGGACAGAACTTGCTGGAGAAGTCGGAGCGAGAGATGCGGGCAATTCGAGGCAATCGGATCGCGATGATCTTCCAAGAGCCGATGACATCGCTCAATCCGGTCTTTCGGATTGGGGATCAGCTCGCAGAATCGATCTCCTTGCACATGAAGCTTCGACGCAAAGATGCAATGAAACGCGCCGTCGAGATGCTGACCAAGGTCGGCATCCCGAATCCGGAGACGGTGGTGAGGGAATACCCGCATCAATTATCCGGCGGGATGCGCCAACGAGTGATGATCGCGATGGCGATGTCCTGTAACCCGGAGGTGCTTATTGCGGACGAGCCGACGACTGCGCTCGACGTGACGATTCAAGCGCAGATTCTTGATCTGATGCGCAAGCTGCAAGAGGAAGAGCAGACGGCGATCGTCCTGATTACACACGACCTCGGTGTCGTGGCCGAGATGTGCCATCGCGTCGTCGTCATGTATGCGGGGCAAGTCGTAGAAGAAGCGGACGTCGATACGTTGTTCGAATCGCCGACGCATCCGTATACGAAGGGGCTGCTCGCATCCTTGCCGCAGCTGGCTGGGAACCAGGAGCGCTTGGAGTCGATCCCTGGGATCGTGCCAAGCCCGCTCGATATGCCGAAGGGATGCCGCTTCGCGCCACGCTGCAAGTACCGCATGGATGCATGTGACGAGATGATGCCGGAATTGACGGAAGTCGCACCTGGGCACCGCTGTCGCTGCTTACTCGCTACGAAGGAGGGCGCACAATGAACAAGCTGCTGGAAGTTCGTGATTTGAAGAAACATTATCCCATCCGCAAGGGATGGCTCAATAAACAAGTGGGCGCCGTGAAATCGGTCGACGGTGTGACCTTCGATATTATGGAAGGCGAGACGTTCGGGATCGTCGGCGAGTCGGGCTGTGGGAAGTCCACGACGGGGCGTTCCGTCATGCGTCTGATTGAACCGACGTCAGGTGAGATTAAGTTCGCCGGTCAGGATTTGATGGCGATGTCCGAGAAGGACTTGCGCGCCGCGCGTACGCAAATGAGTATGATCTTCCAAGATCCATACGCGTCGCTCAATCCACGTTGGTCTGTGCAGCAGATTCTCGATGAACCGCTCGTGACGCATCTGTCCCTTAGTGCGGCGGAACGGAAAATTCGGCTGCAGGAACTAATGGAGAAGGTGGGATTGTCGTCGTATCAAGCAGGCCGTTATCCGCATGAATTTTCAGGCGGACAACGTCAGCGGATCGGGATAGCTCGCGCATTGGCGCTCAATCCGCGGTTTATCGTCTGTGATGAGCCGGTCTCCGCGCTCGACGTCTCCATTCAGGCGCAGGTGCTGAACTTGATGCAAGACTTGCAAGAGCAGATGAAGCTGACGTACATGTTCATTTCGCATGACCTGTCGGTCGTGAAATTCCTCTGCACGCGGGTCGGCGTCATGTACTTGGGACGGATGGTGGAGATGACGACGAAGCAGAAGCTGTTCGACTCGCCGCTGCACCCATACACGCAGGCGCTGATGTCCGCGGTGCCAAGTCCGAATCCGAAGGCAAAGAAGGAACGGATCGTGTTAACCGGTGAAGTGCCGAGCGCGAAAAACCCACCGACAGGCTGCGCTTTCCATTCCCGTTGTCCGCTGGCGACAGATCTGTGCAGACAGACAAGACCGGAATGGCGGGAGGCTGCTCAGCAACACTGGGTAGCTTGCCATTATGTATAAAGGAATTGAAGTTGAACTCTAGAAGAAACAAGAGCGAAGAACCAACGAAGGGGAAGTTTGGAACTGGAAGAGTGAAACGTCCGCCTTTGTTGTCGGATGTCATCCATGATCTAATCATTCAAGAAATCCGAAAACAACAGCGGCTGAAAGTCCAAACTTTTTCGTAGTGAGCGTAAGTAGAGCTCTGATACAGCATTGGATCAACTTACAGAATAGACAACTAGGAGATGAGATAGATGGCCTTATTACAGACATTAAAAATGTATGAAGCGGTCGATAACGCCTACACTTCCGGCGAAGCAGTCGCCGAGCTATTCAAGCCGTATTCGTGGGTTGAAGTTCAAGTAACGCGCGTTCATGGCGTGAAAGGATTTACCGATTTCGTGAAGATCTTGATTCCAGGGACGGAAGGGAAGTCGCAAGGCGGATCTGCTCCGACCTTCGGGATTGTCGGACGCCTCGGCGGTCTTGGCGCTAGACCGCAGCGCATCGGGCTTGTCTCCGATGGTGACGGCGCGATCGCGGCGCTATCCGCAGCACTTAAGCTCGCCGACATGAGCGTGAAAGGCGATCGACTGAAGGGTGACGTCTACATTACGACGCATGTCTGCCCGGATGCCCCAACGCTGCCGCATGAGCCGGTAGATTTTATGGATTCGCCGGTGGATATTGCAACGATGAATGACTATGAAGTTTTAGATGAGATGGAAGCGATCCTCTCGATCGATACGACGAAGGGCAACCGCGTCATTAATCATAAAGGCATCGCGATCTCACCAACGGTCAAAGAAGGTTATATCCTTCGCGTCAGCGATGATCTGCTTCGGATCATGGAGATGACGACAGGCCAGTTGCCTGTGACCTTCCCTGTAACGATGCAGGATATTACGCCATATGGTAATGATCTGTACCATATTAACAGCATCCTCCAGCCCTGCGTGAAGACGGATGCGCCTGTCGTGGGCGTTGCCATTACAACGCAATCAACGGTTCCCGGCTGCGGTACCGGCGCGAGCCACGAAGTGGATATTGCGCTTGCTGCGCGTTACGCCGTAGAGGTAGCAAAGGAATTCACAAACGGCATCTGCTCGTTCTATAATAAGAAGGAATTCGATCATATCGAGAAACTATATGGCTCGATGCGAGTATTGCAGACACCTGGTCTCGCTGTAAGCGCGAAGTCATAACTCGAGAGATAGACTCAACAGCAAGAACTGCTCACAGGACTATGGATAGGAGATAGGGAGCTGATTGAGATGGAACACAAGCGAATCAAGACTGCGGTGTTAACGATTGGACAAGCACCACGCTGTGATGTCACACCGCAAATTACAAAATGGCTTGATCCCATGATGGACGTGAAACAGAGAGGTGCGCTGGATGGGATGAGCGTGGAAGAAATTGCTGAGAAATTTGAACCCGTTCCCGGGGAGTTCGTGTTAACTTCACGGCTTGTCACGGGGCAGAGTGTACGCCTGTCGGCGGCCCGTATGGAGCTTGCATTGCAGCAAATGATCGATGAGTGCGAGGACGAAGGCTGTGAAGCGATCGTGCTGCTCTGCACGGGCGTATTCCCGCGTTTGCATGCGAAGAGAGCGTTGTTCATCGAGCCAGATCGGGTGTTAACACCAGCGATTGCCCGATTGGCGGGAAATGCGCAGCTAGGTCTCATCATCCCGCTCGCAGAGCAGAAGGAAGATCTGTATGCGAAGTGGAGAACGTATGGCGTGAAGGTTCTCATCGAAGCGGCTACTCCGTATACGGGCTCGCTCGAAGATATCGGCGCTGCAGCGGAGCGACTCGCTGCCTCAGGAGCACAACTGATTGTGCTGGATTGCATGGGTTACTCTACAGCCCATCGTCGTGCTGCGAGGGAATCATCCGGTAAGCCGGTTATTTTATCCAATGAAATGCTGTTCAAAATGCTCAGTGAGCTGGGCGAATACTAAATAATATCTACATTAAATATCGATGAAAAGAGCGGTTATGCCGCCTATTCATACATGCTAGCACAGCCAAAACCGCCTCCTGCCTTGTCTCGCCGCAAGGTGGGGTGGCGGTTTTGTCCTGCTAAGGAGCCTTAGACATGGTCTAAGGCTTTTTTTCATTCTCGCGGATAGATCTTTCTAGATAAGTGATCGAGAGAATCGCTCACCTTACCGAAATCCATCCCAAAGAAAAATCAAAGAAATAAATCAGAACAAAATAAGAACACTTGTTCTGTTGTGTGGTAAATTTATACCATAGAGATTCGAGGGGAACACGGAACACCTAATGAAGTAATCGAGGCGCGAGACCTGAAGAAGCAGGCCGCACGAACATATCGTAGGTATGGATCGGTGCTCTTTTGAATCTCTTAAACTCTGAACGAGGGGAGGCGGTAGACATGCGAACAAGGACCGTAAGAAATGAGGTGATGGACCCTGTTAACGACACTTGCACAGGTTAAAAATTTCGTCTACATGACAGAAACGGATGGACCTCTCGATAAGCAAATAACGATGCTGATCGCATCCGCCACACAAACGATCGAAGCCTATTGCAAAAGGCGGTTTAGCCAAGGAACGCACACAGAAGTTTACAGCGGCGGCAAGACCCGCATTGCGCTTCGGCACTATCCGGTACAGCAAGTCCGAAGCGTGAAGACGGTAGGCGGACAAGCCATTACGGGGTATGAGCTGCTGCCCAGTGATGGAACGTTAGTGCTCCCTGCAGGGTGGCCAGCCGGAGAAGACAACATCAAGGTCGAATACGACGCGGGTTATGTGACGCCTGAGCAGGCAGCCTCGACACAGCAGCCGTCGACCTTGCCGGCGTGCGTCGAGATGGCTTGCATCCGATATGTTCAGTTGATGTATGAAGGACAAATCGGCAAGAGTTCAGAACGGCTTGGCGATTATGCGGTGACTTATACTGACACGCCGCATGGCCAATTGCCGCAAGCCGTAGCTCAGCTGCTGGAACCGTGCCTTGGGCGGTGGTTGTAATGTTCGGATTGCTGCAGCAGAGTATGACGCTGAAGCGGCTTCACGTAACGCTTGACGCTTTGAACAGTCCAAGCGTTGAACAGTGGGTTCTCATCGGGCGATTCCGCAGTCGCTGGCGCCGCAAGCAATTCCAGCCGATCGGCCCGGAGACGAATAGCGTAAAGATTCAGGTCCGTGAACGGTACCGGGTCTATGTCCCGATCTGGTGCGGGGTACGAGCGGGCGATCTGGTTTATAGGGGACAAGATCCGGAGCCTTTTGGCGTCTCGGCAGCTTACCCTTACGGCAGACAGCATATGGAAGTGGAAGTTGAACGGGTGCGCAGCTTATGAAGCAGAAGGCACTCGTTTTTATTTTCCCTAGAAAGGGGAGAGGATCATGCTGAGATGGTCGCTAGATGCGATTCGCACGCAATTGCGCGCCGTCGCGCCGCAAATACCGATCTATTTGAAATCCGCTGCCAGTGGATTTGAACAGCCTTCCTTCTATTTAAGATTGGTGGAAGGAACGTACGAAGAAACGCATCGCACGAATTACATGATGCAGGCCGTCTGGGAGATCGTCTACATGCCGTTGGAAGACGAGGCTGGACAGGCGGATCCTTTCAACCTGCTGGATATGGCGGATCGGCTGCATCAGCATTTTATGGCTTTGCCGTCCCTACCGGGCGCAGGCAAGGTTAGCTTCGATCGGACCGCGCTCCGAGGGCAAATGCGACAAGGAGATTTTGTACTCCAGATCACGCTGGAGATGGAGTTGGAAGGGCCGCAAGAGGCTTACGATGTGATGCAGGACATTGTCATGAACGAACAATAGAACCTATTTGAGGAGGATTTATATGGGATTACCGAATGTGAACATTATTTTTAAGCAAAAAGCCGCGTCCGCGGTACAGCAAGGGGCTGTCGGCGTCGTCGCGATCGTCTTGAAGGACGCGTCCGTGTCTGCGTTAACAAGCTATGAATTGCATGGCGCCGATGAGTCGCCGCAAGCTCTAAAGGCTCAGAACGCTGCCTATGTGCAGCAAGCGTTTATGGGGATGCCGAAGCTCGTGAAGCTGGTCGTCATTCCGGAGACGGAGACGGATTACAGCAAGGCGATGCAGTATCTCGAGACAATTGCGTTCAACGTCGTGGCGTTCCCTGGCGCAGCGACAGCCGACGTAACGGCGCTCTCCACTTGGGCCAAAAACGTCTTTACGAACAAAGACCGCAAGATTATCGCGGTGCTGCCGAACTCGGCGGCGGATCATCCATCCGTCGTCAACCTGGCGACCGACAATATCGAGGTTGGCGCTCAAAAATATACGGCTACGCAATATACGGCGCGGATTGCAGGTCTGATCGCGGGTCTGCCACTCACCGTGGCGCCAACGTTCCAAGTGCTGCCGGAGGTGACGAATGTGCCTTCCATGACGAAGTCGGAAGCTGACACCGCGGTAAATGCCGGGAAATTCGTGCTATACCACGACGGCGAGAAGGTTAAAATCGCGCGCGGCGTCACTTCGCTCGTGACGACGACGGAAGCGATGGGTGAGGATTGGAAGAAGATCAAAGTCGTACGCATCCTGAACAAAACCTATCAAGATTTGAAGGAAACGGTGGAAGATTTCTACGTAGGCAAGGTGCAGAACAGTTACATGAACAAGCTGCTGCTCATTTCTGCGATGAATGCGTATTACGAATCGCTTGAACAGGACGGGATCCTTGATCCAGGCAAAAATGCGGCTGAGATTGATCTGGCAGCACAGCGCACTTATTTGAAATCCATTCTTGGAACTGAGGTTGTCGCAGGCATGACGGATCAGCAAGTCAAAGAAGCGAACACGCGGGATAAAGTATTCATTATGGCTAGACAACGCCCGCTGGATGCAATCGAAGACGTCACAATGACGGTCTATCTATAAGGAGGAATGAACAATGGCAACTTTTAACGGTGAAAAAGTCATTTCGGGAACGTTCGGCGAGGCATGGCTCGACGGGCAGTATATTGCGGAGATTATGGCGCTGGAAGCCAAAATCGAAATCGAGAAGGAAGATGTGCCGATGGCGGGTCGTTTTGCGACGGACAGCAAGTTCATGGGCTTCAAGGGCAGCGGCACCTTGCGGATGCACAAAGTCAATTCGCGCTTGATCAAAGCGCTCAGTGATAACTTGAAGAATGGGGTGAACCCGCGGTTCCAGATCATGTCGAGCTTGAACGATCCGTCTTCCGGCGGTGCGGAGCGCATTACAATCAAGGATGCCAGCTTCAATGACTTGTCCCTGATCAACTGGGAGTTGAAGAAGAAAGGCGAGATTGAAGCGCCGTTCACGTTCACGGATTGGAATGTCGAGGATTCGATTAAACCTTAATTTTAGCGTGCAAAAGGAGGAAGTTAAGCTATGAGTCAATTATCTCTCGATTTGTTGTTAAAAATGGACAAGTCCAAAATTCAACGTCCTACAGCCAAAATCGAAATGAGTCGCTTAAGCGAGCTGGTCGGTGAGCCGGTGATCTTCACCTGCCAAGCGCTCACGATGGATGAGTTCGAGGAGGTGCAGGAGGTTTCGGTATCGTTTGGCAAGAAAGGCGAACTGGAAGAGTTCAGCACGAATAAAGTGCAGATTTTTACACTGCTCAAGGGGATCGTCGATCCGAAGTTGTCCGATTCGAAATTGCTCGAAGCGTACGGCGTGACGACACCGAAGCAGTTGATCGAAGAGTCGAAGCTGCTCTTGCCGGGCGAAGTGACGCAATTGTACAACGTGATCTCGAGCCTGTCGGGATTCGGGGATGAAGCGGTCAAAGAATTAAAAAACGGATAAAATCGGACGGCTACGTTGAAATGCTCTACTACTATTGGAGCCGCAGAGGGATGCGCCCGAGCGAGTTCTATAATATGCCGGCAGGGGAGCAGTGGCTGATCCGAGTGTTCTACGAGATGGAAATGGAGGAGCGGGAACGAATAGCGAAGACGGGGAATGTCTTCGCGACCCTTCCCGTTCTCTAGGGAGGTGAGAATGGAATGTGTGGATCGAATGGAGAGAAGAAATCTTGCAGCAAATGCAATAAAGCGAGCAGCGACGGCTCAGCGAATATATCGCTGAAGCATGCGCTGTTCCAAGTGCAGATGGTCCAGCGGCAGGTGGATCTGCTGAAGAAGTCGATGCGCAATATGCAGATGAACATTCAGGTAAAGACGAATGTCGTGCGCAAGCAAATGCTGGATATGAAGGCGCAGATCGAGGGTACAGCAAAGTTCAACATTGAACTGGTTGCCGAGCCGAAGATCAAATTGGACTGGAAAGATATGCTGATGAAAGCTGGTATTTTCATTGCGACACTCGTGGCGCTCAAGATCGCTATCAAGAAGTTGGGCGGCAGCGCAGAATTTAAGATCAAATACTCGATCGAAAAAATGAAGCCGAAGCGGACGAAGGCGACGCTGATGAATCCACCCCCAGTGGGTCCGAAGTATCCTAGCGGAGACGAAGGCGGACTTCCACCAAGAAGGAATAGGAGTGGAGGTAAACGCGGTGGGAAAGGTGGCAAAGGCGGCGGTCTACTAGGTGGTTTAGGTGGATTGCTCGGCGGATTAGGCAAAGGGCTTGGCGGCCTCGGCAAAATGCTGAATCCGTTCAAGCTGATCGGCAAGATTGTTCCGATGTTCAGGCTGCTCGGGCCCGTGATCTCGAAGCTGTCGCCGCTGGTTGCGAAGCTGGGGGATGCATTTCTGAAAGGGATGGGGAAAAGCTCAGGCATCATTAAAAAGGTGAGTACTCTGATTGGTTCTTTTCAGAGTGTGCTCATCAACTTGGTTACCATGGCGGGACAACGGTTTGCGCAATTCATCGCGTGGCTGCAGCCGGCACTTCCGACGATCGTCGGATTTATCACGGGTGTAGTTCAGAAGGCTGTACAGTTCTTTGCGCCATTGCTGCCACCGATCATGCAGGTGTTCCAGACGGTATTCGGCTGGATTGTCGAGAACATGCCTGTGTTTCAAGCAGCGATCGGAAGTGTATTTAGCGCACTCGGCCCGATTATTCAGACGGTCGTGAATGTGTTCCAGATGCTCTGGGGCATTTGGATGGAGGCCTGGCCGACGATTCAATCGATTCTAGAATCGGTATGGGCTGTCGTGCAGCCGATCTTTGACGTCTTCATTACGATCATTCAGATTTTAATGAACGTGATTCAAGCGGTCTGGGATGCGCTGAAGCCGGTGCTCGAGATGATTTGGGAGGCGCTAAAACCAATTATTGATGGGATTGGCAGCATGATTAGTGCGTTTGGCGATGGCTTGGACTGGGTGCTCGATAAGGTATTTGGAGGCGGCGGAGGCAGCGGTCAAGACAGTGCAGTCGGAGGTGCCTCAGATCCAGCGAAGAAGCATGCGGCTGGTCTGCTTACGGTTCCGAGGGACAACTACCCGGCGCTGCTGCATCGTAATGAAGCCGTGCTCACAGCACGCGAAGCCAATCAATATCGCAATGGCGGAGCGGGGCGCGGCATTACGATCAATCTGAATAATCCAGTGGCACGTGAGGAAGCCGACTTCAAGAAATGGGCAGTCATCCTGCGCACAGAGCTGGAAAGTGCGGGCTTGAACATGGCTTAGGAGGAGGTGAGAAGGAATGATCGAATTTTGGTTGACGTTCAACAACAATGAAGAATCCATATGGCTGCACATTCCGCCGCCGTCGTTCGAGATTCAGACGGGGTTATGCAATTCGACAGTCACCTTGCACGAATTGGGCGAGTTAATGCTAACGGGCAAGCGCAGGCTGAAGACGGTGTCGTTGAGCAGTTATTTTCCAGTGGTGGACGATGGGCTTGGTCAGTATAAGTCGCCGAAGCCGCCAAAGGAGCTTGTGAAGATGATTGAGAACTGGCGGGACAGCCAAAAGCCGATGCGGCTGCTGATTTTCGGCAAGGGGCTTGTCGTCAATGAAGCGATGGTGATTGAGAATTTCTCGTATTCGCAGAAGAATGGACCGGAGGATGTCTATTTTACGCTGGACTTGAAAGAGTATCGGTTCGTGAAGGTGAAGACAACACCCCTGAATGCGAAGGAAGCGGAGCAATTGCGGCCGCGTCCGTCAGATCGTGGGCTGGCCAAGACGTATACCGTTCAACCGGGAGATACGCTGAAGAAGATCGCGAAGAAAGTCTATGGCGATGAATCCAGGTCAATCACGATTAAGGAGACGAATCATATTACGAGCGAATACAGCCTGAAAGTAGGCATGCAGCTAAAGATCGGATAAAGGAGGGGGTGGCATGCGGATTGTCTATATATCCCGAACGAATCAGAAGTCGGATATCACCGAGTTATTCATTCGGGCGACATGGAGCGGCGACGTCAAGGAAGTGGCGCGCAAGCTGGAGGTATCGTTTGCGGTGAACGCGGGTGAACCTTACCTTCCTAAGCTATTCATGGACCTAGGAGAGATGCTGATGGTCATCGATGATGAGGGGAAGGAGCTGTGGCGGGGGTATATTTTCGCGAAAAGCAAGTCTTTGTCCGGCACGGAGGTGACATATACGGCGTATGACGGCTTGATCTATCTAACGAAGTCCAAGGTATCGAAGAACTTCAAGCAAGTGACGGCCGAGCAGATCACGAACTTGCTGTGCAAGGAGTTCGGTATCCCGGTTGGGCAGCTCGCGAAGACGAATATCCCGCAGAGCTTCGTACATATGGGTAAGACGGTGTATGAAGCGATCATGACAGGATACACGCTGGCGTCCAGCCGGACCAAGCGCAAATATATGCCGCGGATGCGAGAAGGCAAGCTGGATGTGGTACTGCTCGGCGAGACGGTCGTGAAGCGCATCCTGACGGCAGAGACGGATCTGCTCGAATCCACAGTGGACGAGAGCATCGATGCGATGGTTAACCGTGTGTTGATCGTCAATGAGGCGGGCAGCGTTGAACGGGTCGTAGACAATGGACCGTGGGTCGAGAAATATGGCCAGATGCAGGAAGTGTACCAGAAGGAAGAAGGTAAAGATGCGAACCAGGAAGCGAAATCTAGACTATATGGTATGGATCGTAGTGCTTCGGTTCAGGTTATCGGCGGGCGGGATGCTTATGATCTGGTCGCTGGAAATGCGGTGCGAATGATCGAGGATGTGACCGGGATGACCGGTCTTTTTTATATCGAAAATGATTCGCATTCGTTTGAAAATGGTGTGCACACCTTGAATTTACAGCTCAATTTCGAGAAGGTCATGGACGAATATATGCCGGATGAGCAAGGGGGAATTTGATGTCCGAGTTGTCATGGCTCGTTGAATTTATTCGGGATCAGGGACAGAAGTCGATGGGTCCTTCGGTGTTGCTGGGTCAGGTGCTCACGGTTCCGCCCTCGTTGGTGGTTCGTGTGCAGGGGATGGATCTCATGGTAGAGGATCTCTATATCTCTTCTTCGTTGCTTCTTCCGGATGCGTTACGGATCGGGGATCGGGTTACATTGATGCCGCTTGCCGGAGGACAGCAATTTATCGTATTAAGCAAGGTGGTGAAGATGGGTGAATGATCTATTTCCGATGGTGGATGTCCCGCCGGATATAGCTGTTGGTGTTGGTAGCGGAGCAAGTTTGCCGTTATTCCGGGAATATGCATGGGATTTCGATCGGGATGAATTTGTGATGAAGGATGGGCAGTTGGTGCTGCTCGAAGGTCAGGCAGCTGTGCAAGTGTGGGTATATAAGGCGCTGCGTACCGAGCGTTATCGGTATTTGGCGTATACCTGGGATTATGGCAATGAGATCGAGAGGCTCATCGGCAGCACGTTCTCGCCTGCTGCGCAGCGCAGTGAAGCAGAACGTTACGTTCGTGAGGCGTTAATGGTTCTCCCATACATTCGGGAAGTGAACCAAATCGAGATCGCATCGGAAGGCGATGAGCTGCGTATCGAAGCGACGGTCGAGACCGTCTATGGGGAGGTGAAGGTGCGTGTTTGAACAACAATCTTGGGATAGCATTCTCGCACGGATGCTGAACCGATTTGCCCCGCAAGGGGTGGCGAAGCAGGAAGGCAGCTTTGTCTATGACGCAATGTCGCCGGTCGCGGTGGAATTGTCGCAGGCATATAGCGATTTGGATCGCGTGCTGGAGCAGGGGTTCGCTGAGACGAGCAACGGGGTGTATCTGGACCGGCGTGCAGGTGAGCACGGTGTGACGCGCAAGCCGCCGGCGAAGGCGCACGGGATTGTGAAGGTGAGCGGAACGGCGGGTGCGAAGATTCCCGCGGGTGCGATGTTCGCAACGAAGAATGGCACGCTGTTCGTAGCGGCGGCCGAGGCAGTTATTACTACGGAAGGCTTCGTGAAAGTAAACGTGGCCGCGGAAGAAGCGGGTGTGAGCGGGAATGTGCCGGCACTGGGGATTACGGAGATTATCGGCAGTATCCCAGGCGTACAGCAGGCAGTGAACGAAGCGGCTTGTGCCGGAGGGTATGACGGGGAGACGGACGATGCCCTGTTGGATCGGCTGCTGACTAAGGTTCGTACACCGGCGACGAGCGGCAATGCGAACCAATATCGTCAATGGGCGATGGAAGTGACAGGTATCGCGGATGCCAAAGTGTTCCCGCTATGGAACGGCAACGGGACCGTCAAAGTCGTCCTGCTGGATGACAATCGGCGTGCGCCTGTACCAGAGCTGGTTACACAGGTTGCGAATCATATCGCATTGGTGAGGCCGATTGGGGCGAACGTGACCGTGTCGGCTGCCGTGGAGGTGCCGCTGAATATCGACGTGGACCTGGATGTCTTACCCGGCACATCACTTGAGGATGCCAAAGCGTTGATTACCAGTGAGATTATCGTGTATTTGAAGGGCCTTTCGTTCGTGGATCCGATCGTTCGGACTGCCCGTATTGCGAATGTCATCTTGGATACGAAATCGATCGTGGACTACCGCGACCTGAAGATTAACGGGAGCATGGAGAACATCATTATTCCGGAAGGCAGCGTCGCGGTGATCGGGACGGTGACTGTGCGATGACGGATGTAAGGGAAAGGGCAGTCATCGAAAGGGCTGTGGGGAATAATCCGCTACGTCGATATGTGCCAGAATTCGTATCGGGCTCGCGTATTCTTGGCGGTATGCTGGATTCGCAATATCAGGAGAATCAGGAGCTGACGGCATCGATTGACGAAGTGCTCGATCAATTTTATATCGAGACAGCAACGTGGGGTCTGGATCGGTGGGAGCGCATGTGCGGCATTGCGACCGACCCGTCCAAGCCGCTTGATCAACGCCGCAGTGTCATCAAGTCCAAACTGCGCGGGATCGGCACCGTCACAGTGGACCTCGTGAAGAACGTCGCCGAGGCTTTCGCGAACGGCCAGGTCGATGTACAGGAGGATGTCGCGAAGTACACAATCACTGTCACCTTCGTCGGCAAGCTCGGCATCCCGCCGAATATGGAAGACATCACCCATGCGCTGCGGGATATTATCCCGGCACATTTGGGGATTGAGTATGTGTATAAGTTCTATCCTTACTATGAATTAGCGAAGTCAGGGAAGAAGTATCAAGATCTAACGTCATTGACGTATTACAAATTAGTAGACAAGGGGGTTCAATAACATGGCAACAACACCCAAAATTAATCTCCCGCTGATCGATAGCTCAATGACCGCTGACATCCCACGCGATATGAACGCGCTAGCCAACGCCATTGACGCGGTGGTGGAGACTACTACGGGAGCGAAGACGAAGGTAGACCAAGCATTGGCTAGCGCGAAGGCTTACGTAGATGCAGACCTAAAAGAGGCTCCGGCGGTGCCGATCAACCTTAAGATGGGAATGCAGGTCATTGATGCGAAAGAGACGAGCCTTGTGAATATTACGGGGCTGAAGGGTCGGACGTTGGTGAATTTACTGGGGCGTGATGGGAATTGTGAGGATATGAGTAAGTGGTCATTAATCGGCACCACGGTTCTGGACACTGCGAATAAAACGTGCGGAATGAATGGATTTAAGAGTACGGTGACTAATGGAACATATGCCGATATCTGGCGTACGGTTGCATACGATAAGAATAAATACTATATTGCGCTGGCAGATATCAAGAACGGCAATGCTCTTAAAATGCGACTTCGCATGAATGATAATGTTGCCGTTAAAGAGATTATGTCCAGGGATGTTACGGAGACTTCTCAGTTTACTACTGCTTGGGTAAGAATCGAGCCTAACGCATTTACGGGTACTAATCCTGTGTATCTCAGTATTGTCACAGCAGGTGGTAATGGAAGTTATGGATATGTAGATGCAATCCGCCTATATGAAATTCCGAAAATGGAATATGAGGCATTGACCTCTATGGCAGATAGTCAAATCGCTGCCAAATACCCGTATGTCGATAGTTTGCAGAACGTAGCGAATCCATATGTGATTGGATATGGGGAGAATTTGTTGCCGCCGTTTATGGAATGGATACCTAGCGGTAATTTAACTCAGTATTCAGCACTAGCGCCCTACGAAGCTTCGACGGTAACGACTGGTGATTTTCAAGCATTAATTTCGCCGCAAATTCCAGCCGTAAAAGGTCAAACATATACGCTTAGTATTGAATCTCGAGCAGGTCGTATGGTAGTAGGTCAGTACGATAAGGCTGGTAATGTAATAGACTACCCTGTAGCAGAGGCGCAGAACGGACAAGGGGCCTTCTCAGCGACATTTACTGTTGCCGATAACGTATCTCACCTCGTCGTTCAATTATCCAACTATGGTGCGGGAACTTTCATTTTCAAAAAGCCGATACTCACGTTAGGCAGCACATCCAAGCCGTTTGTACTACGTCAAGATTCGATTCTCGCACTAACGACGGAACTAGCGTCCAACGTTGACGGGTCAATAGCTGACGAGCTTTTCACGAAGGACGGGCTATATTGGAAGCTGTCGAAGTACAAGAAGATTACGCTTGACGGGTCGCGAGATTGGAAGTTTAACGCTGTGAAATCTGGATTTAAACAGGTAAGACTGGAAGGCAATCAAAAAGCGTCAGGAAGTCCTGTTATACAGTACGCAACAAAGTATGACGGTAAAGCACTTAAATATGATGGCAATGTCACAGAAGGAGACTCCTTCAACGTTACCAGCACAAATGACGTCATATACATGGGCATATCTAACGCAGATAGTGGTTGGGGCGATAGTTACGCACCAACAGACGCGGAGGTTAAGGCGTACATGAACGGCTGGAAGATGTTCTCCGTGGGTGGCCCTGCTACATCAGAATATACAGGAACAGGTACAAAAGGTTGGGTTAAGATTCCGGTTAAAACTAAAAGTAATCTAGTACTAGGGACTGAATACGTTACGGATATATCAGTAACAACTCTATACAGTGACTTCCCCTACACACCGTACCAGATCCAGTACCTACTAGCGACGCCAATTGTCGAACCTGTCCAACATGAAGGCAAGCTGCTACTTAATAAAGGGTGGAACCAAATAGTGTGCGGCGGCGGTATCGAGGTTCGCGAGAAGGCGAATCCTGTCTATTGGCCCTTAGGGAACCATTGGGTATTTAACAACATACATCCTAGCCTAATTGCAGGTAGATTTAATTATAAGACTAATAAGATTTACACTGTATACGCAAACAACAAGGCAGATAGCAGTTTCGTGATGTTGAACAATGACCCCAACAGTAATGGAATAGAGGATGGGTATATAGATGATTCCAAGTATAAAAAAGATGGAACCTACCACGTCACCTATACACGCCTGGAGAACGTCGTCCCATTTCTAGCGATCGCCGGAGAGATCGCGGCGAACCTACGTGGAACGGTAGATGATTTGGTGAACGAAACGCAGGCGCTGGATACGAGGTTAAGCGTAGTTGAGCGTATGAAGGCAGAGAAGGACAGTAAAGGTACTTGGATCATGCCGACGTTATTAAATGGATGGGAGCCATACGATGTTTATAGCGGGTACGTGGCAGCATACAAGAAGGTTCCTAACACCAATCTCGTAACAATCACCGCAACTCTAAAAAACGGCTCGACCGCTTACGGAAGTACATTGTGGAATATGCCTGTCGGATATAGACCAAAGTACATTGTTTCGGGAACAGCAGTAACCCGAAATGTTGGAGTAACTGCGGTATCCGCGCTTGCTGTAGAAGTGTACACGGACGGTAGAGTGTTGTTAGGCATGAGTACAGCAGCTATTCAAAATGGCGCAATTGAGTTCTCATTGGTGTATGAAGCTGAACAATAAGGAGGAAGCTCATGAAAGAAGCAATCATAATCGATCTCAACGGTCTATACGTCGAACCTACGCTTGTCGCGGACTCCGTGACGGGCGTTTTTATTATCCAGCAGCTAAAGGAATACGGCGAGGACGAGGAACGTCCCGACGAACCAGAAATGATGAATGTAGGTTATACAGTTGCATATCCGGTACCTCCGGGGCTATATAAACCGAAATTCGATCTAATGGGCTACGAATCTGCACAAGCCGATTATAAAACAGAGCTGGCGGCATATACTGACGCATTAGCTCAATGGGACCAGGACAGTGGGACGAATAAACCTGTACCGCCTGCTGTTGTTAACGGTTCCGACTGTTGGAGCGAGGGGTTGTCGCAGGAAGAGATC